>NZ_JAOZVW010000123.1 GCF_025869345.1 Sphingopyxis sp. | reverse complement strand
CCCCCCCGTCTGCGCCCCCCCGGCCCTGGGCCCCCCCACCCCCCCCCCCCCCACACCCCCCCGAAGCCACAAAGAAAGCTGGACCCCCGCCTGCGCGGGGGTGACGGAGACGTTGATTCAGCCCCCGAACCCCGGTTGCGCTATTCCGGGGACATCGACGCGGAAGGTGAAGAGGCCGCCGGCGTGCGGCTGATCCCGGCGTTCTTCGTCGGTCAGAGTCTTGCCCGCGCTCGTCACGAAGGCGGTTTTCATGTCCGCCCCGCCGAGCGCGATCATCGAGGGGCGCTGGACGGGCAGCTCGACCGTTTGCAGCAACTCGCCCGCGGGCGACAGGCGCACGACGCGCCAGCCGTCCCACAGCGCCGACCAGTAACAGCCCTCGGCATCGACCGTGCCGCCGTCGGGGCGGCCCTTGCCATGCTCGAACTGGTGGAACAGCCGTCCTTCGCCGAGCGAGCCGGTAGCCGGATCGACGGCATAGGCGCGGAGCGCGTGGGTCGGCGTGTCGGCGTGGTAGAAGGTCCGCCCGTCGGGGCTGAACGCCGCGCCGTTGCTCGTCAGCAGCCCGCCCAGCATCGGCCTCAGCGTCCCGTCGGGGTCGAGGCGATAGAGGGTCGCGGCGGGGTTCGTCTTGTCGCTCGTCACGCTGCCGACCCAGAAACGCCCGGCGCTATCGACGCAGGCATCGTTGCAGCGCTGCTCGGCGATGTCCGCCAGCATCTGCGGGCCGAAAGGCCTTGGCGCCGCCCCCCAATTGTCGATCAGCGCGCAGCCGTCCTTCAGCCCGACGATCAGCCCGCCGCCCGCGCGCGGCGCAACGCAGCCTACGGGGCGGCCGAGTTGCATCGTCTCGGTCGCGCCGGTTTCCGGGTCGGTGCGGTGGATGCGGTGCGCGTCGATATCGACCCAATAGAGGCGCGCCTCGGCGGCGTGCCAGCGCGGCGATTCGCCGAGCAAGGCGCCGGCGTCGAGGAGGAGATCGACCATGGGATGGAGTTTAGCCCGGCATTTTCCCTCTGCCCAGCATCCGCAAACCTATTCGTCGGCCCGCGATGGAGCGCGACTCGCCCCGACGCCACTCTACTTTCCTTTCGTCACCCCGGACTTGATCCGGGGTCCATTCGCGCAGCGCCGAAAGAATGGACCCCGGATCAAGTCCGGGGTGACGAGAAAAGGGAGGTGGCGATGAATCAACTTCCTGCCGTAACGTCTTTCCACTTGACGTGGACGTAAACGTAAGGTCCAGTGTCGGACGAAGGTCGCGCCGCGAGGCGCGTCCGCTCGCGCGTCCGGCTCCCCGACTGCGTCCGGCCGCCGTCACGAAAGGAAGATGATGTCGCTCGATAACCTCTCGCGCTCGGCCTACACCGACGATCATGAAGCGTTTCGCGCCACGGTGCGCCAGTTCCTCGAAAAGGAGGTCGCCCCCCATCAGGCGCAATGGGCCGAGGACGGCATCGTGCCGAAGAGCATCTGGCCCAAGGCCGGCGAGCTTGGCCTTCTCTGCCCGACGGTGCCCGAGGAATATGGCGGCCTCGGCCTCGACTTCGGCTATAATGCGATCGTCGACGAGGAGAGCGCTTATTACGGCCGCGTGACTACGGGCTTTTCGCTCCAGTCGGACATCGTCACTAACTATATCACCCGCTACGGCAGCGAGGAGCAGAAGAAGCACTGGTTGCCCAAGATGGTCGCGGGCGAGGTCATCACCGCGATCGCGATGACCGAGCCGGGCACCGGCTCCGACCTTCAGGGGATGCGCACGACCGCGAAGAAGGACGGCAATCACTACGTCATCAACGGCTCGAAAACCTATATCACCAACGGGCAGAACGCCGACCTGATCCTGGTATGCGTCAAGACCGACACCGAAGTGCAGCCGGCGTGGAAGGGCGTGTCGATCGTGCTGGTCGAGGCCGAGCGCGAAGGCTTTCAGCGCGGCCGCAACCTCGACAAGATCGGGCAGGACGAGGCCGACACGTCGGAACTCTTCTTCAACGACGTTCGCGTGCCGATCACCAACTGCCTCGGCGAAGAGGGGCAGGGCTTCATCTATCTGATGAGCGAGCTGCCGCAGGAGCGCCTGTCGATCGCGGTGTCGGCTCAGGCCTCGGCGCAGCGCGCCTTCGACGACACCGTCGACTATACCCGCGACCGCAAGGCGTTCGGCAAGCCGATCCTCGATTTCCAGAACAGCCGCTTCGTGCTCGCCGATCTGAAGGCGAAATTGCAGGTCGGCTGGGCGCACCTCGACTGGGCGCTGTCGCGGCACCTCAAGAAGGAATTGACGCCGGAGGAAGGCGCCGCGGCGAAGCTGTGGCATACCGAACTTCAGTGGGAAGTGATGGACAAGTGCCTCCAGCTCTTTGGCGGCGCGGGTTATATGAACGAATATCCGATCGCCCGCGCCTGGCGCGCGGCGCGCGTGACGCGCATCTTCGGCGGCACGAACGAGATCATGAAGGAACTGATCGGGCGGAAGCTTTAATTTCCCCGCCCGCAAGCGGGAGGGGCAGCGAGACTTGCGAGCTTGCTCGCTAGTCGCAGCGGGGTGGGCCATCTCACCCCCGGATGCTCGCTCCGCTCGCGCCCACCCCTGACCCCTCCCGCCTGCGGGAGGGGAATTAAGAAAGGAACTCCCCATGGCTACAGCATATATCGTAGATGCCGTTCGCACCGCTGGCGGCCGCCGCGGCGGCCGGCTGGCCGGCGTCCATCCTGTCGACCTCGGCGCCGCGGTGTTCGACGCGATCGCCGACCGCAACGACTTCGACACGTCGAAGATCGACGACGTCATCACCGGCTGCGTGTCGCAGGGCGGTCAGCAGACGATGGACCTCGGCCGCAACGCCGTGCTCGCCTCGAAGCTGCCCGACTCGATCCCCGCGGTGACGATCGACCGCCAGTGCGGCTCGTCGCAGCAGGCGATCATGTTCGCGGCGCAGGCGGTGCTGTCGGGCACGCAGGACATCGTCCTCGCCAGCGGCATCGAAAGCATGACCCGCGTGCCGATGGGCAGCGTCGCGACGCTGTTCATGAAGGAAGGCCTCGGCAATTATAAGTCGCCGCGGCTCGAGGAGAAATATCCCGGCATCATGTTCAGCCAGTTCGCGGGCGCCGAGATGATCGTCAAGAAGCACGGCTTCACCAAGGCCGATCTCGACGCCTTCGCGCTCGAAAGCCACCGTCGCGCCAAGGCGGCGACCGAGGCGGGCAAGTTCGACCGCGAGATTGTCGCGGTCGAGATCGAGACCCCCGAGGGCAAGGACCAGCACAAGGTCGACGAGGGCATCCGCTTCGACGCGACGCTCGACAGCATCGCGGGCGTCAAGCTGCTCCAGGAAGGCGGCTCGATCACCGCCGCGACCTCCAGCCAGATCTGCGACGGCGCCTCGGCGGCGCTGATCGTGTCGGAGCAGGCGCTCAAGGACCATGGCCTGACCCCGCGCGCGCGCATCCACCATGTGTCGGTGACCGCGGGCGATCCCGTCATCATGCTCGAGGAACCGCTGTTCGCGACCGAAAGGGCGTTGAAGAAGGCGGGGCTGAAGATCGGGGATATCGACGCCTATGAGGTCAACGAGGCGTTCGCGCCGGTGCCGCTCGCCTGGCTCAAATATCTCGGCGCCGATCCGGCGCGGCTCAACGTCCACGGCGGGGCGATCGCGCTCGGCCACCCGCTCGGCGCCTCGGGCGCCAAGCTGATGGCGACGCTGCTCGGCGTGCTCGATGCGACCGGGGGCAAATACGGCCTCCAGACGATGTGCGAAGGCGGCGGCCAGGCCAACGTCACCATCGTCGAGCGGCTTTAAGCCCTTCATGGGCTCCTGCGAAAGCAGGAGCCCAGGGCGGTATCGCGCCGACGCTGCACATGGGTGCCCTGGGTTCCGGCTTTCGCCGGAACACTGTCTATTTTATGGAAAGGATGTCTGTATGAAACTCGATTCCACCGTATCCGCTGTCGTCACCGGCGGCGCCTCGGGCCTCGGCGCTGCCACCGCCCGCGCGCTTGCCGCGAAGGGCGTCAAGGTCGCGATCTTCGACCTGCAGGAAGAAAAGGGCAAGGCGATCGCCGCCGAACTCGGCGGCGTCTTCTGCGAATGCAACGTCACCGACGACGCGTCGGTCGATGCCGCCTTCGCCAAGGCGCGCGCTGCGATCGGGCAGGAGCGCATCCTCGTCAACTGCGCCGGCACCGGCAATGCGATCAAGACCGCGAGCCGCAGCAAGGAAGACGGCAGCATCAAGCATTTCCCGCTCGATGCGTTCAACTGGATCATCCAGATCAATCTCGTCGGCACCTTCCGCTGCATCGCCAAGTCGGCGGCGGGGATGATGACGCTCGACCCGATGGAGGATGGCGAGCGCGGCGCGATCGTCAACACCGCGAGCGTCGCGGCCGAGGACGGCCAGATCGGCCAGGCGGCTTATTCGGCGTCGAAGGGCGGCGTCGTCGGCATGACGCTCCCCATCGCGCGCGACCTCGGCAACGAGAATATCCGCGTCAACACCATCCTGCCCGGCATCTTCGACACCCCGCTGCTCGCCGGCGCGCCGCAGAATGTCCGCGATGCGCTCGGCGCCTCGGTGCTCAACCCGAAGCGGCTCGGCAACCCCGCCGAATATGCCACTCTGGCGATGTGCATGATCGAGAACGGCTATTTCAACGGCGAGGACGTGCGCCTCGACGGCGGCATCCGCATGGCGCCGCGCTGATATGGCGAAACCGGAAAGCTGGCGGCGCGATGCCGCCAGCTACCCCGTCTGTATCGAGTTGCAGACGCGCTTTCAGGATATGGACATCAACGGCCACCTCAACAATGTGGCCTTCGCCGCGCTGTTCGAGAGCGGCCGGGTGCTGCTGAACCGCGAGGTGCGCCCGCTCGGCGAGCGCGCCGCGAACGAGCGGACGATGGTCGCGGCGGTCGAGATCAACTATCTGGCCGAAGGCAATTTCCCCGATCCGGTGCGGATCGCGACCGGCATCGGCCGCCTCGGCACCTCGAGCTGGACGATCGTCCAGGCGATGTTTCAGAACGGGTACTGCATCGCGACCTGCGATACGGTCGTCGTCTGCCGCACCGATGGCGAGGCGAAACCGCTGCGCGCGGAATTGGTCGCGGAACTGGAGGCGAAGCTTGCGAAGGCGGTTTAGCGACCTGCCCTAAATTTCGTCATCCCGGACTTGATCCGGGATCCATTCTTCCGGCGCTGCGTGAATAGACCCCGGATCAAGTCCGGGGTGACGATGAACAGAGGGCGGCGCCCGGCGCTATTACAATTTCTTGTCCGCATCGGGCACCGCGCGGATCAGGTCGCGGGCGAAGCCGATCAGGCCGATCTGGCGGCGGCGTTTCAGCCGCTCGGCGCGCAGGATCGCGCGGACCTCGTCGAAACAGCCGTCGACATCGTCGTTGATCAGCACATAGTCATAGCCGTCCCAGTGGCTGATTTCGTTCGCGGCGCGCTCCATCCGCGCCGCGATCACCTCGTCGCTGTCGGTGCCGCGCGAGCGCAGGCGGCGTTCGAGCTCCTCCATCGTCGGCGGCAGCACGAAGACGCGCACGACATCGGGCCCGGCCTCCTGGTAAAGCTGCTGCGCGCCCTGCCAGTCGATGTCGAACAGCACGTCCTTGCCCGCCGCGAGCAAGGCCTCGACCGGCGCGCGCGGGGTGCCGTAGCGGTGCCCGAAGACGTGCGCCCATTCGAGAAATTCGCCGTCGGCGGCCATCTCCTTGAAGCGCTCGGTATCGACGAAATGATAATGGACCCCATCGACCTCGCCCGGACGCGGCGGGCGCGTCGTCGCCGAGATCGACAGCGCGATGTCGCTGTCGGCGTCGAGCATCATGCGCGAGATGGTGGTCTTGCCCGCGCCCGAGGGCGAGGACAGCACGAACAGGACGCCGCGGCGGTTCAGGTGGACGCTTTCGGTCATGCGCGCTATTCGCGCGGGGAAGGGCGGCGGTCAAGCGGGAAGGGGCGGCGATGACGCGAAAGGGGTGGCTGGTCGCGGCCGGGCTGCTGGCGCTGCTCGCGGCGATATTGATCCTGATGGGCCGCCCGCCGATCTGCCCGTGCGGCACCGTCAGCCTGTGGCACGGCACCGTCCAGTCGAACCAGAACAGCCAGCAGATTTCGGACTGGTACAGCTTCAGCCACATCATCCACGGCTTCATCTTCTTCGGCCTGTCGCGGCTGCTGATCCCGCGCGCGCCCTTGTGGGCCGCACTCGCCGTCGCGATCGGGATCGAGGGCGGGTGGGAAATCCTCGAAAATTCGCCGATCATCATCGACCGCTATCGCGAAGTGACGATGGCCTATGGCTACAGCGGCGATTCGGTCCTCAATTCGGTGAGCGATGCTGCCTTCATGGTGCTGGGCTTCCTCGCCGCGAGCCGGATGCGCTGGTGGACGACCGTCGGGATCGCGCTCTTCTTCGAACTGTTCACCCTGTGGGCGATCCGCGACAATCTGACGCTCAACGTCCTGATGCTGGTCTCGCCGATCGAGGCGGTGAAGGAGTGGCAGGGGGGCGACGCCATCAATCAATGAATCGCCGCGCCGCGTCCGTTGTTCGCGACCGGAAGCGCGGGCGGCAGGGCGTCGCCGAGGCTGATGCCGTCGGGCGCGGTGCCGGCATAGGGATCGACCACGCCCGCCTTCACCAGCTCGGGGTCGGTGCGATGCACGTCCTCGGCCGCCTTGCGCGCCTCGGCGCGGTCGGCCCATCTCTTGGTGAGATAGGCGGCCGCGGCGGTCGCGGCGAGCACGGCGTAGCGCTGGGGGAACAGGCGCCGCGCCGCGAACAGCGTTCCCGCGCCGATCACCGCGCCCGCGACGGGGTGATTGTTCTTCTGGCGGCCGATGGCGCTGCCGATGACGCCGCCGATGATCCGTCCCATCATCTTCATCTTCCTTCCTCCCCCATCAATCCCCGGACTCTGCGAAGAGTTCCGCTCAGCGGTCCGGCCCCAGCATCGTGCGCGGATCGACGACGCGGTCGAAGGTCGCGGCGTCGACAGTGCCGAGGTCCAGCGCGGCCTCGCGCAGCGTCGATCCCGTTTCATGCGCGTGCTTCGCGATCTTCGCCGCCTTGTCGTAGCCGATTTCGGGCGCGAGCGCGGTCACCAGCATCAGCGACCGGTTCATCAATTCGTCGATCCGCGCGCGATTGGGTTCGATCCCGGCGACGCAATGCGCGGTGAAGCCCGCCATGCCGATCGCGAGCAGGTCGATCGAGCGCAGCACGTTCGCCCCGATCAGCGGCTTGAAGACGTTGAGCTCGAGATGCCCCTGCAACCCGCCGACGGTCACCGCCTGATGATTGCCGATCACCTGCGCCGCGACCATCGTCAGCATCTCGCACTGGGTCGGGTTGACCTTGCCCGGCATGATCGAGCTGCCGGGCTCGTTCGCGGGCAGGTCGAGCTCGCCGAGCCCCGCGCGCGGGCCCGAGCCGAGCAGGCGGATGTCGTTGGCGATCTTGGTCAGCGCGACCGCCAGCGTATTGAGCGCGCCCGAGAAAAAGACGAGCCCGTCGTTCGACCCCAGCGCCTCGAACTTGTTCTGCGCGGGTTCGAAGGCGATGCCGGTGCTTTTCGACAGTTCGGCGGCCATCGCGGCGTCGAAGCCCGCAGGGGCGTTGAGCCCGGTGCCGACCGCGGTTCCCCCTTGCGCGAGCTTGCAGATATCATGCGCGAGCGCGCCCTCGATCCGCGCGCGGCACGCGACGAGCTGCGCGACATAGCCTGAAAATTCCTGGCCGAGCGTCAGCGGGGTCGCGTCCTGCAAATGGGTGCGGCCGATCTTGACGATGTCGTCCCACGCCGCGGCCTTGGCGGCGAGCGCGCCGGTGAGCTCGGCGAGCGCGGGGAGCAGCCGCGCTGTCGTCTCGACCGCCGCCGCGACGTGGAGCGCGGTCGGAAAGCTGTCGTTCGACGACTGGCCCTTGTTGACATGGTCGTTCGGATGGACCGGCGCCTTGCCGCCGCGTTGGCCCGCCAGCCGTTCGTTGGCGATTCCCGCGATCACCTCGTTGGCGTTCATGTTCGACTGGGTGCCGCTGCCGGTCTGCCAGATGGCGAGCGGAAACTGGTCGTCGTAGCGCCCTGCGACGACATCGCCCGCGGCCTCGGCAATCGCATCCGCGAGCGCGGGGTTGAGCCCATGGTTACGGTTCACCTCGGCCGCCGCGCCCTTGATGCGCGCGAGGGCGTGGACGATCGGCAGCGGCATCCGCTCGTGCGGCGGAAAGGCGAAATTGTGCCGGCTGCGTTCGGTCTGCGCGCCCCAATAGGCGTCGGCCGGAACCTCTATGTCGCCGATGCTGTCGCTTTCGATGCGCGTGTTCATGCCAATAGCATCCTTGTCACCAGAACCGCCCCCGCCCAGATCGCCGCGACCAGGCCGAGCAGCTGCCAATATCCGCTTTCGCCGATCCGGCGGCGCAGCCAGGCGGCGGCGAGCCAGACGAGCGCGAGCGCCGGGGTCAGGATCAGCAGGCTGAAGCGCAGCAGGCCGTCGGCGATCTGTCCCTCGGCATAGCCGCCTTCATAATAGGCATAGCCCTCGACGCCCCACCAGAAAGCAGCGGTGAGGACGAGCATCCCGGCGAGCGCCCAAAATTGCCAGAAGCGGCTGGGAGGCCAGTCGGGGCCGCCCACCGCGTCAGCGCTTCTTGCCGAAATCCACCGTCACGACGTTGGACCCATCCTCGCTCGAAACATCGGGGCGGTCGTTGTCGGCCTCGTCGTGCGGCTCGGGCTCGGCGGCCTCGTCGTCGCTGACCTGGAACTGCAGCCCGAAATCGACCGAGGGGTCGACGAAAGCGGTGATCGCCGCATAGGGAATGACCAACGTCGAGGGCGTCTGGTTGAACGACAGGCCGACGCTGAAAAAATCCTCCTCGACCGTCAGGTCCCAGAAACGGTTCTGGAGCACGATCGTCATCTCGTCGGGGAATTTGGCGATCAGATGCGCGGGAATATCGACTCCCGGTGCCTGGGTCTTGAAGGTAATATAGAAATGATGCGCGCCGGGCAGGCTGTCGTGCCCTTCGAGCTGGCTCAGCACGCGGCCGACCACGGCGCGCAGCGCATCCTGCACGATTTCGTCGTAGGGAATCAGGCTATCGCGGACATCGTCACTCATGCGCGGGGGATGAACGCCGCGCGGGCGCCGGTCAAGAGGGGTCGCGAGGGGAGAATCGCCTTGCAACGCCAAGCGCAGCGACTAAGGCGTGCGCCATGCGAACCGCCACCGTCCAGCGCACGACCAAGGAAACGGATATCGCGATCGCCGTCAATCTCGACGGCACGGGCGATTATTCGGTGTCCACCGGCATCGGTTTCCTCGACCATATGGTCGAGCAATTGTCGCGCCACTCGCTGATCGACATCTCCATGACCGTGAAGGGCGATCTCCACATCGACCAGCATCACACAGTCGAGGATTCGGCACTCGCGCTGGGCGAAGCGGTGGCGAAGGCGCTCGGCGACAAGCGCGGCATCGCGCGTTACGGCGAAGCGCATGCGCCGATGGACGAGACGCTGACGCGCTGCGCGCTCGACATTTCGGGGCGGCCGTATTGCGTCTATAAATCGGGTTTCTCGCAGCCGCGGCTCGGCGAGATGGATACCGAGCTGTTCCCGCACTGGTTCGCGAGCTTCGCGCAGGCCGCGGGGATCACGCTGCACCTCGAAACCCTCTATGGCGAGAACAACCACCATATCGCCGAGAGCAGCTACAAGGCGCTTGCCCGCGCGCTGCGCCAGGCGGTCGAGATCGACCCGCGCAAGGGCGATGCGATTCCCAGCACGAAAGGCGTGCTATGATACCCCCCCTCCCGCAAGCGGGAGGGGCAGCGAGACTTGCGAACTTGTTCGCTAGTCGCAGCGGGGTGGGTATCCGCGACGTCGGATGCTCGCTACGCTCGCGCCCGCCCCTAACCCGTCCCGCAAGCGGGAGGGGAATGTGACCATCGCCCTGATCGACTATGGCGCGGGCAATCTTCGCTCGGTGCATAATGCGCTCGTCGCGGCGGGGGCCGAGCATGTCGCGGTCACCGCGGACCCCGATGTCGTGGGACAAGCTGACCGGATCGTGCTTCCCGGCGTCGGCGCCTTCGCGGCCTGCATGAACGGCCTCTCCGCGATTCCCGGCCTCATCGAGGCGATGGAACGGCGCGTGCGCCGCGAAGGCGCGCCCTTCCTCGGCATCTGCGTCGGGATGCAGCTTCTCGCCGACGCGGGCGAAGAGCATGGCCGGCACGCGGGGCTCGGCTGGATAGGTGGCACGGTGCGCGCGTTCGATCCGGCACCGGGGCTGCGCATCCCGCACATGGGCTGGAACGACGTGATCCCGAGTTTCGCGCATCCGGTGATCGCGGCGGGCGAGGCCTATTATCTTCACGGCTATCATTTTGCGGACGCGGTCGACGTCGCCGCGACGAGCAACCACGGCGCGCCGTTCACCGCCGCGGTCGCCCGGGACACGATCGTCGGCGTCCAATATCATCCCGAAAAAAGCCAGGCTTACGGCCTCGCGACCCTGGAAAGATTTCTCGCATGGCGCCCGTAGTTTCCGGCCTGACCATTTTCCCCGCGATCGACCTCAAGGGCGGGCAGGTGGTGCGGCTCGCCGAGGGCGATATGGCGCGCGCGACCGTCTATGGCGACGATCCGGCGGCGCAGGCGCGGCTGTTCGCGGGCGCGGGCGCCTCGCACCTCCATGTCGTCGATCTCGACGGCGCTTTCGCGGGGACAAGCGTCAACGGCGCGGCGGTCGAGTCGATCATCGCCGCCTTTCCGGGCAAGGTGCAGGTCGGCGGCGGTATCCGCGACCGCGCCGGGGTCGACCGCTGGCTCGCGCTCGGGGTCGAGCGGGTGATCATCGGTACCGCGGCGCTCAAGGACCCCGAGTTCGTCAAATCCGCCGCGCGCGATCTGCCCGGCCGGATCGTCGTCGGGGTCGATGCGAAGGGCGGCATGGTCGCGACCGAGGGCTGGGCCGACGTCTCCGACGTTCGCGTCGAGGATCTGGCGCGCCGCTTCGAGGATGCCGGCGTCGCGGCGCTGCTCTTCACCGACGTCGGGCGCGACGGGCTGCTCAAGGGTTGTAATGTCGAGGCGACGGTGGCGTTGGCGCAGGCGGTTGCTATCCCGATGATCGCGAGCGGCGGCGTCGCGGGAATCGCCGACATCCACGCGCTGCGCCCGCATGTCGCGGACGGCATCGAAGGCGTGATCACCGGGCGGGCGCTTTACGACGGCCGGCTCGATCTGGCCGAAGCGATTGCGGCGGGACGGTGATGAGGAACATTTGCCTGACCCGATTCCCCGAGCGAAGCCGAGGGGCTCGTTCGAGCGCAGCGAGAACCACTCGGTCGCAGCCTCGACTTCGCTCGGCAAAGCCCCTCGGCTTCGCTCGGGGAATCGACCAAATATCGGCGTCCCGGTTATGACCGTCCGCGTCCGCGTCATCCCCTGCCTCGACGTCGCCGACGGGCGCGTGGTCAAGGGCGTCAATTTCGTCGACCTGCGCGATGCGGGCGATCCGGTCGAGGCGGCGCGCGCCTATGACGCCGCGGGCGCCGACGAGCTTTGCTTCCTCGACATCGGCGCCAGCCATCAGGGGCGCGGCACCCTGCTCGACATGGTCGCCCGCACCGCCGAGGTCTGTTTCATGCCGCTCACCGTCGGCGGCGGGGTGCGCAGCGCCGAGGATGCGCGCGCGCTGCTGCTCGCGGGCGCCGACAAGGTCGCGGTGAACAGCGCCGCGGTCGCGCGGCCCGAACTCGTCGCCGACATCGCCGACCGCTTCGGCAGCCAGTGCGCGGTCGGCAGCATCGACGCGCGGCGGGTTGAAGACGGTAGGTGGGAAATCTTCACCCACGGCGGGCGCACCGCGACGGGGGTCGACGCGGTCGCCCATGCGGTGCGGCTCGCCGAACTCGGCGCGGGCGAGCTGCTGGTGACCAGCATGGACCGCGACGGCACGAAGGATGGCTACGATCTCGCGCTCACCCGCGCCATCGCCGATGCGGTGTCGGTGCCGGTGATCGCGAGCGGCGGGGTGGGCAACCTCGACCATCTCGTCGCCGGGGTGATCGAGGGCGGCGCCAGCGCGGTGCTGGCCGCGAGCATCTTCCATTTCGGCGAAGCGACGATCGCCGAAGCCCACGCGCGGCTGGCGGCGGCGGGATTGCCGGTCCGGTCGCATTAGGAAAAAACCTGTTCCCCCGCGAAGGCGGGGGTCCATCATCGGGCGGTGCAGGCTCGAACCGGCCGGAGATGGGTCCCCGCCTTCGCGGGGACACGCGGCTTTAATGCTGCGACCCCCATTAATTTCCCGCAGGGGTAGCCATCGGAAAAGGCGGCTGCAATAAAAGCCCATGACGCAGAAACTCCGCATCGCCGACCGCACCAACGACATCTTCCCGATCCTGGGCTTCGCCGCCGCGATGGCGAGTTTTGCCATGCCGCTCAATCCCTGGCTGGTCGCGATCGTCCTCGCGGGCTCGGTGATCGCGGCGGTTCACCATGCCGAGGTGATCGCGCACCGCGTCGGCGAGCCGTTCGGGACGTTGATCCTCGCGCTCGCGGTGACGGTGATCGAGGTCGGGCTGATCCTGACGCTGATGCAGGCCGAGCCTGAAAAGGCGCAGACGCTGGCGCGCGATACGGTGTTCGCGGCGGTGATGGTGATCCTCAACCTGCTGATGGGCCTCTGCCTGCTCAGCGGCGCGATCCGCCATCACGAGCAGCGGTTTCAGCGCACCGGCATCGGCGCCGCGCTCGCGACGCTGACCGTGCTCACGGTGGTGACGCTGGTGCTGCCCAATTTTACCTCGAGCGTGCCGGGACCCTTCTATTCGGCGAAGCAGCTCGGCTTCGTCGCCGCGGTGTCGCTGATCCTTTATGCGACCTTCGCGCTCGTCCAGACGGTGCGGCACCGCGACTATTTCCTGCCCGACGGAGATGCCGACGGCGACGGCCTGCCCGACGCCCACGCCGCGCCGCCGAGCGGCCAGCGGACCGCCATTTCGGGCGCGCTGCTGCTCGCCAGCCTGTTCGCGGTCGTGCTGCTCGCGAAGAACCTGTCTCCCGTCATCGGCGCGTTGCTCGCCGACTGGGGCGCGCCGCCCGCGGTGCTCGGCGTGCTGATCGCGGCGCTGATCCTCGCGCCCGAAGGGCTCGCGGCGGTGCGCGCGGCGAAGGGTGACCGGCTGCAGACGAGCCTGAACCTCGCGCTGGGTTCGGCGCTCGCGACGATCGGGCTCACCATTCCGGCGGTCGCGATATTGTCGATCGTCACCGACCTGCCGATCAGCCTCGGGCTCGACGCCAAGTCGGCGGTGCTGCTGTTCCTGTCGCTGATCGTCGCGTCGCAGACGCTCGCGAACGGCCGCACCACGGTGCTGCAGGGCGCGATCCACCTGATGCTGTTCGCGGTCTATCTGTTCACGACCTTCGTGCCTTGAGTGGTGTCGCAGGTGAGTTTTGCGAAGATTTCGCGCAAAGACGCACAGACACGAAGAGGCTTTTTTCCTCAATCGTTGCGTCATATCACGCGGCTCGATTGAAATAGGGGCCTGACGGCCCGAACCTCCCTCTTCGTGTCTTTGCGTCTTTGCGCGAAAAAAATTCACGCAACGCCCGCCCGCGCTCAGGTCTTCCGGACGAACACCGTGCCCGCGCTATACCCCGCGCCGAACGAGCAGATCAGCCCGGTGTCGCCCGCGACCATATCCGCATGGTTCAGGTGAAAGGCGATGATCGACCCCGCGCTCGACGTGTTGCCATAGGTGTCGAGCACGGTCGGGCTCTCGTCGGCGCTCGCCTCGTGCCCCAGCACGCGCTGCGCGATCAGCCGGTTCATGTTGGTGTTCGCCTGATGCAGCCACAGCCGGCGCATGTCGGCGCCTTCGAGCCCCAGCACCGCCATTTGCTCGACGATCATCGCCGCGACCATCGGCACGACTTCCTTGAACACCTTGCGGCCTTCCTGGACGAAGAGCTTGTCGCTCTTCGGGCCCGACTGGTCGATGCCGCCGTGGGCACGGTTCAGAAAGCCGAAATTGTTGCGGATATTGTTCGAAAAGACGGTCTTCAGCTTGGTGCCGAGAATGTCCCAATGGCCCTCAGGGGCAATGTCCTTCTGCTCGACCAGGATCGCGGTGGCGACGTCGCCGAAGATGAAATGGCTGTCGCGGTCGCGCCAGTTCAAATGCCCCGAACAGATTTCGGGGTTCACCACGAGCACGCTCTTTGCGTGGCCCGCGCGGATATAATCGGCGGCGGTCTGGATGCCGAAGGTCGCCGACGAGCAGGCGACGTTCATGTCGAAGCCGAAGCCGTCGATGCCGAGCGCGTCCTGAATCTCGACCGCCATCGCGGGATAGGGGCGCTGCATGTTCGACGCGGCGCACAGCACCGCATCGACATCGCCCGCGTCGCGCCCGGCGCGCGCGAGCGCATCCTTCGCCGCCGCGACTCCGATCTCGGCGAGGACCGACAGTTCGTCGTTGCCGCGTTCGGGCAGGCGCGGCGCCATGTGCGCGGGGTCGAGGATGCCCGCCTTGTCGACGACGTGGCGCGACCCGATGCCGCTCGCCTTCTCGATGAATTCGACGCTCGATTCGGTGAGCGCGGCGACCTCGCCCGCCGCGATGGCGGCGGCGTTCTCGCGGTTGTGGAGCGCGACATAGGCATTGAAGCTGGCGACCAGTTCGTCGTTGGTGATGCGTTCGGCGGGGGTGAAGAGACCGGTTGCGGAAATGACCGGCTGCGGTGCGTGCGGCATGGGTGTCCCTGCGTCTTTTGTTCTGAGATCTTGGTGATTAGGCCCGCTCGCGGCGCCGCGCAACGCCCGCAATCGGCCCGAACGCTTCGCGATATCGTGGTTAACCGGCCGCTAACCAATTTGGTGGCATATTGCCTCATGCAGGCCTCCGGGGGGATGGCTCCCCGGGCGCCGTGCGGGAGCATGACCATGGCGACGCGATCGGGACCGGCCGCTGGCGACCTGTCCATTTCGGAAATCAAGGAATTCGCGGGCTTTCCGGCGGCGACGCAGCGCTATATCCGCCGCTCGCTCGACATCGGGCTCGAACGCGACGATGCGATCGCGCGCTGGTCGCGCGACATGGTCGAGGAAACCGCGATCCGCGTCCAGGCGAAGGTTTATCAGCGCCTCGTCGATATCCGGGCGCATATTCCCGACGACAGCGGGCTCGACGCGCTCGAAAGCTTCATGGCGCCGCTCGTCGCGGTGTCGGCGTTCGACCTCGGGCAAGACCGATTGCCGGGTTTCGCTTCCTATCGCTTTCTCTACGAGCGGCTGCTCGGTGCCCACGCGCGGCCGTGGCTGCCCGGCGCCTTCTGCGCCGCCGCCTCGCTGCCGCATCTCCATCCCGACAAGCGCAAGACGTTGCTCCAGTCGATCAGCGAAGCCGCCGCGACCGCACCGGGCTGGTCGGCGCGCGAACCGAGCTTCTTCCCCGAATGGATCGACAAGATCGACGAGACCAGACCGGCGAATTGATCGGGAAGCCGCCTTATTTTCTTCGTCATCCCGGACTTGATCCGGGATCCATTCAAACCAGCGAAGAGCGAATGGACCCCGGATCAAGTCCGGGGTGACGAAACAGGAGGCGTGTCGTTTATATCACCGCCCGATACAGCCCGAAGGCGCTGGTCACGGTCAGCACCACGCCGACGAGCACCAGCATCAGCTTGGGCGAGAAGCGCTTCGCCATGAAGGCGCCGAGCGGCGCAGCGAGCACGCCGCCGATGAGCAGGCCCAAAGTCGCGCCGGCGACGTCGGCGAAACCGAGATTCCAGATGAAGGTCGCCGAAACCGCCAGCGTCAGGAAGAATTCGACGCTGTTCACCGTGCCGACGACCTTGCGCGGCTCGGCGCCCTGGACGAGCAGGTTCGATGTCACGACCGGCCCCCAGCCGCCGCCGCCCGCCGCGTCGAGGAAGCCGCCGATCAGGCCGAGCGGCGCGATCACCGTCGGCTTCTGGATCTTGGGCGGATAGAGGAGGCCGCGCACGAGCAGCCAGATGCCGATCGCGACCAGATAGGCGAGCACGAAGGGCTTCACCATATCGGCGTGGAGCGAGGTCAGCACATAGGCGCCGAGCACGCCGCCCACGACTCCCGGGATGAGCAGGCGAAAGAACAGCGGCCATTCGATGTTGCGGTGGAGCAGGTGGCTGATCCCCGAAACGCCGGTGGTGAACACCTCGACGACATGGATACGCGCCGAGGCGACCGCGGGCGGCACCCCGAGCACCGCGACGAGCAACGTGTTGCAGATCACCCCGAACGCCATGCCGAGCGCGCCGTCGACGAGCTGCGCGGCGAAACCGATCAGGATGAAGGGCAGCAAGGCCGCAATGTCGAAGGACGCGATTTCGGTCATGTCTTCATCCCAACTGTTTTAATTGAGAACGGGCTGCCGATTTTTTCGAAGATTCGCCAGCGCAATTTTTCTGCTGGCGACGAAGGGATTTGTTTCCGCGCCGAACCCACAGGATTTCACCCGGTCGCGTCGGTGATATTCTCGGGCAGATATTCGCGCACATAGTCGATGAAGGCGCGCAGCTTCGGCATCACCTGCTTGCGGCTGGGGTAATAGAGGAACAGACCGCTGGTCGCATCGGCATAGTCCGACAGCACCAGTTCGAGCTCCCCGGTCTCGACCATCTTCTTCGCCATCGGTTCGGCGAGCATTCCCATCGCGACCCCGGTGCGCATCGCGACCAGCGCGGCGATCCAGTCGTTGACGATGACCGGCCCCGAAACCGCGACCTCGATTTCGCGATTTCCGCTCGCGAAGGTCCAGGGCATCAGCGCGCCGGTCGCGAGGCGAAAGCGGATGCAGCGATGGTCCTTCAATTGCTCGGGGGTTTCGGGACGGCCGAAGCGGTCGAGATAGGCGGGCGACGCCGCCGCGACGAAGCGGAAGGGGCCGGTCAGGCGGATCGCGATGACATCGGCATCGAGCGATTCGCCCATCCGCACCCCGGCATCGAACCCCCCGGCGCTGAGGTCGGCGAGGGCATCCTCGGCATAGATTTCCAGCTCGATCTCGGGATAGGCATCGACGAAGCCCGCGATGATCGGCTCGAACATCGGCTGCACCGCGCCGCGCATCAGGTTGATGCGCAGCCGCCCCGCAGGCCGGTTGCCGAGGTTGCGCGCCGCCTCATAGGCGTCGGCGAGCCCGGCATAGGCGGGGGCGGCGCGTTCGAGAAACATCTCGCCCGCCTGCGTCAGCCCGACGCTGCGCGTGGTGCGCATGAACAAAGGCGCGCCGACGCGCGCCTCCAGCGCCTTCACCGTCTGGCTGATCGCCGACGGTGAGACGCCCAGGTCGGCGGCGGCGGCGGAAAAGCTCCGCCGCTCCGCGACGCGGAGGAAGGCTTCGATCCCGTCGAGCGCCCCATGGGGGATTGTTAAATCCTGCTTCAAGGCACTTGCAGATTATAGAGGATTATCTATGGGCGCAACCGCTCCTAAAAAGGTTGCACAACGAAACGAAAGGAACCTCTCCCATGTCCAATCAGCTCTCCTCTTTCCGCCGCTTCCCCTCCGCCTTCGCGATCGTCGCGGCTTCGGCGCTGGCCTTCACCGGCCTGATCGCCGCGACCTCGCCGGCCTATGCCCAGACGGGCAGCAACGACTATCGCTGCTCGGGCCTTGCCGAACAGGCCTATGTCGCCTCGAACGGCGTCGAAGGCACCAAGCAGGCCAATGCGAAGCGCTTCGTCGCCACCGGCAAGAAGCTTTGCGAAGCCGGTAACGAACGCGCCGCCGCCAAGCAGTTTCGCGCCGCGCTGAAGCTCGCCGGCGTCGCCGAAGTCGAAACCGACGCCAAGATGGCTTCGCGCTGATATTGGGCCAAGACACCTGACCCATCTCCGGTCCGCCCTCTCCCTCTCCCCGGCGGACCCCCAAACTGGGGCGGCACTCACGGCGAGGCCGCCCCATTTTATTGGGGCGCCGCTACGCCCGGTCGCGCAGGCCGAAACGGTCGCGCAGCCACCACAGGGGCAGGTGCGGACGCGCGAGCGCCTTGTCGATCGCATAGGGCCACCAGCCAGGGCCGAAGGGAATATAGAGACGAACCGGCACCCCGCGCCGCCGCGCCGCCGCCATCGTGCGCCGCCGCGGCAGCCCGCGCAATTGTTCGAGCTCGCACGGCGTCCCCGCCGCGATCAGCCGGTCGAGCGCGCGCGCGGCGAGCGCCGGATCGTGCGTCGCGACCGCCACGGGCGCGGCGCGCCCCGCGAGCCGCTCGATCAGCGCCAGATAGGCGGCGCCTTCGTCGTCCGGGTCGCCGTCGGGATCGGCCCATTCGCCTTTGACGATGCGCAGCCGCGTCGATGTGTCCCGCAGCCGGTCGGCATCGCCCAGGCTGCGCCGCCAGCGCGCGGGCAGAACGCAGCCGCTTTGCGGAAAATCGGCGAGCAATGCTTCGGTCGCCGCGATCGTCGCCTCGGCATCACCCGGCCCATGGGCGTCGAGCATCAGCACCGCGCCCGCGTTGGCGGCGGCTTCGGCGATCGCGCGCAGGCGGCCGGGAGCGAAGCCAAGCGGCGGCGCCTTGACCGAAAGGCTGGCACAGGCCCCCGCTTCGAGCAGCGCGCGATAGGATCGGACGATCGTGTCGGGCGTGTCGTGCTCGCCCTGAAAATAGCCGGCGGTCGTCGCGATTCCGCGCCGGCGCAGCCGCTCGCATAGCGCGGCCGCGTCGCCGGCGCCGGGGGCGGGCAGGCGAGCGCCCAGCGCACCGGGAAGCGCGTAGCGGCGCGCGCGCATCCAGGTCCAGAGCCGCGAAGACGTCATCGGTCGCGGGAGTGCAGGCGCTGCCACGCCCAGGCGACGCCGTCGGACGCGAAGGCGACCATCCCCAGCACGGTAAAGGGGTAAGTGCGCACGCGCACGCATTCGTGATGATCCTGCGTCCAGAACCGCGTGATCCACGCCTCGGTCTCGCCCAGCAGTTCAAAGCTTTCGAGCTGCTGTCCGGCGGCCCAGCGCAGCGCATGGAGCATCAGCAAGGTGCCCGGCGAACATTTGCCGAAACGGTCGTCGTGACCGATCTTGAACAGCCAATAGCGCCCCGACCAGCTCATTCCGAGCTGCATCGCGACCGCTTCGCCGTCGATGCGCAGGAACGAGAGGCGGAAATTTCCCTGCGTCGCCGCGGCGCGGAAAAAGCGGCGGAAGAAGGTTTCGCGCAGCCGGTCGACCGCGATCGCGCTTCCCGCCTCGCGCTTCCAGCTTCGCGCCTCGACGCCGATGGCTTCGTCGAAAAGCGCGTCGAATTCGGCAAGCGAGGGCGTCAGCGTCTCATAGGTCACCTGTCCCAACGCCGCGGCGCGTCGCGCCGCGCGCCGGAAATCGGACCGGCGGCCGGCGTTGAAGCGGTTTTCGGGGTCGCGCCAGCTTTCGTCGAGCCGGATCATCGGGCAGGGGGGAGCGGGCCGTACCGACAGCCAGCCGCGCCCCTTCATCACGGCGCGGAGAACGGGGAGCAGGTGCGAATCGGCGGGAATCCGGTCGAGCGAAAGCGGCCGGTCGAGGGTGCGGAACAGCGCCGTCAGCGCGGCCGCATCGCCCGCGCCTTCGCAAAGCAGGTCGCCGGGTTCGAACAATTCGCACGATCCCGCCATCCGCCAGCGCGCGTGCCATCCCGGTGCGCGGCAGATCGGCAGCAGCGCCGCGATCGTCGAATCCCGCAGCACGCAGAGCAGCCGGCGCCGCTGGCCGGTCAAAAGCGGTTCGAGCGCGGCCGCGAAGGCGTGCGTCTGGGTCGGCCAGCGCCCGCCGGCTTCGAGACGCTCCCATTCCGCCGCCAGCCAATCCGGATCGCCGGTCGCGGCGAGGTCGGCAGCGCGCGCAGGCAGGATCGGCGCCGATGGCGCGTCAGCAGCAGCGCCGGAATCGAGTCGCGCGTGATACAAGCCACACCCCCGGCCCGGCGCTTACGCCCCAAATGCTAATAATTCTTAGCGAAGCCCGGGGGCACCGCGCATTGCCGGGGGGCGAGGATGCATATGCGGGCCTGTCCGTCGGCGCACGGGTTCGATCCGATCCATGGGCCGGCCGCCTCGGCGCGATGAAGAGTGTTTCGATCGTCCCTGCCGTTCCTTGACCGTCAACGGACGGTGCCGCCGGGCCGTGCTTTTCCTTGGTGATGAACCCCATGCGGTCGGTCTGCAACCGTCCAAAACCTCCTCGGGGCGCGCCTCAAATTGGAACGCCGATCGGGCTTGAGCATTTTCTTCATCGAAGGAGAGAGTGGTCGATGGCTGCACGCGCCTATTGGAAGGGGCAGATCCGGCTTGCTCTGGTATCGATCCCGGTGGAAATCTATCCGGCGACCAAATCCGGCGCGGCGATCAGCTTTCGCCAGATCCACGAGCCGAGCGGCAAGCCGGTCAAATATGAAAAGGTCGTGCCTGGCATCGGGCCGATCGACACCGACGATATCGTCAAGGGCTATGAGATGGCGAAGGGCCAGTATGTCCTGCTCGACGAGGAAGAGATCGAGGCGGTCAAGCTTGAGAGCAAACGCACACTCGAACTGCTCCAGTTCGTCGACGCGGGCGACATCGACATCCTCTATTATACCAAGCCTTATTATGTCGTCCCGGCCGACGAACTGGCCGAAGAGGCCTATATCGTCCTGCGCGAGGCGCTGCGGCGCACGAAGAAGGTCGGGCTCGGCCAGCTTTCGGTGCGCGGACAGGAGCAGCTTGTCGCGCTTCGCCCGTGCGGCCGCGGGCTGGTGCTCGAAGTGCTGCGCTACGCCGACGAGGTGAACAAGGCCGCGAATTATTTCCGCGATGTCGGCGACGCCAAGCCCGACGCCGATTTGCTCGACCTTGCCGAGACGCTGATCGACAAGAAGAGCGGCCCGTTCGACGCGTCGGATTATCACAATCATTATATCGACGCGCTCAAGCGCGTGATCGCCAAGAAGGCCAAGGCGAAGGGCAAGCGCGTGCTGGAGGATGTCGAGGAGCCGGGGCCGGTGAAATCGGGATCGAACGTCATCGACCTGATGGCGGCGCTCAAGGCGTCGGTCGACGGCAAGAAAACCTCGGCAAGGAAGCCTGCGACCCGAAAGCGCGCCTGACATGGCGCGCGCCGATCCTCTGGCCCAATATAAGGCCAAGCGCGATTTCGCGTTGACCCCCGAACCCGCGGGGCAGGTCGAGAAGGGGGGTGGCAACCGCTTCATCGTCCAGAAGCACGACGCGACACGGCTCCATTATGACTTCCGCCTCGAGGTCGATGGCGTGCTCAAGAGCTGGGCGGTCACCAAGGGGCCGAGCGCCGACCCCGCCGACAAACGGCTCGCGGTGCGCACCGAGGATCATCCGATGAGCTATGCCGCATTCGAGGGGGTGATCCCCAAGGGCGAATATGGCGGCGGCACGGTGATGCTGTGGGACAGGGGGACATGGGCGCCGGTCGAAGGCAAGAGCGCGAAGGATATCGAAAAGGGGCACCTCCATTTCATCCTCGACGGCGAGCGGATGAAGGGTGAATGGCTGCTCGTCCGCATGAAGCCGCGTCCGGGCGAGAAACGCGAGAACTGGCTGCTTCGCAAGGTTGACGATGCCTTTGCGGGCGGCGCCGACGACCTCGTCGGGCGCCGGCTCACCAGCGTGCTGACGGGCCGCACCATGGCCGAAATCGCGGGCGACGCGGGCGGCGAGCAGTCGCTGAAGGGAGCCAAGGGCGCCGCCTTTACGAAGAAGATGGCCGCGGCCGCGGCGCACAGCCGCAAGGTCGCCAAGGCGAAACCGAAGGCGAAGCCGCCCAAATTCCGGCCGCTTCAACTCGCGACGCTCGTCGATGCGGTGCCCGCCGGAAACGGCTGGTTCCACGAAATCAAATATGACGGCTATCGCGCCGAGATCGCGGCAGCGGGATCGGACGTTCGCGTTTACACGCGCAACGGACTCGACTGGACCGACAAGTTCGCGCCGCTCGTCCGGCATATCGCGGCGCTCGACCTGCCGCCGTGCCTGATCGACGGCGAGATCGTCGCTTATGACAAGGACGGCAATCCCGATTTTTCGGCGCTGCAAGCGGTGCTGAAACGCGGGCGCGGCGCGCAGGACGAGGCGACGGCGCTGCATTTCTTCGCCTTCGACCTGCTCGAGGAAAACGGAAAATCGCTCGTCAAACTCGGCAATCTCGAACGCAAGGAGCGGCTCGAAGCGCTGCTTCGCGATGCCAGGGCGCCGGTCGCGGTCGCCGATCATGTCATCGGGGCCGGCGAGACGTTGTATTCCGCCATGTGCGGCGCTGGGCAGGAAGGCATCATCGCGAAGCGCGCCGACGCGCCCTACGTCGGCCGCCGCACGAAGAATTGGGTGAAGGTCAAATGCACGCGGCGGCAGGACTTCATTATCGTCGGCTGGAAACCCTCGTCGACCAGGTTGCGCCCGTTCGCCTCGCTGCTCCTCGCGCAGCGCGAAGGCGGCCGCCTGGTCTACAAGGGCAATGTCGGGACCGGTTTCGACACCGAAACCATGGTCGATCTTGCGAAGGCATTCGCCCGGCTCGAAGCCAAGGCCGCGCCGCTCGACGTCGATGCGGCGGCGGCGCGCAAGGTTCGCTGGCTGAAGCCCGAACTCGTCGCCGAAATCGCCTTCGCCGAATATACGGGCGGGGGTTCGGTTCGCCACGCCAGCTTTCTCGGCCTCAGAAGCGACAAGGAGGCGAAGGACGTGACTCCCGAAATCCGCCAGCCCGCGCCCGAACCGGCAAGCGACGTCGTCATCAGCAGCCGCGATCGCATCCTCTTTCCGGAGGCGAAGGCGACGAAGGGCGACCTTGCCGATTATTATGCGGCCGTCGCCCCGATCATGCTGCCGCACATGGCGCGGCGCCCGGTCAGCCTCGTCCGCTGCCCGCAGGGGCGTGCGAAGAAATGCTTTTTCCAGAAGCATGACTCGGGAAGCTTCGGCGAACATGTCCATCATGTGCCGATCCGCGAGAAGGACGGCGGGCATGAGGATTATCTCTATGTCGAGGACGCCGACGGCATCCTCGCCTGCGTCCAGATGGGGACGATCGAGTTCCACGGCTGGGACAGCCATATCGATACGCTCGAGCGGCCCGACCGCATGGTGTTCGACCTCGACCCGGACGTCGGGCTGGATTTCGCCGACGTGAAGAAAGCCGCGCTCGATATTCGCCGCCAGCTCGCCGATATCGGGCTCGTCAGCTTCGCGATGCTGTCGGGCGGCAAGGGGGTGCATGTCGTCGTCCCGCTCGATCCCGGCCATGGCTGGGACGCGCACAAGGATTTCGCGAAGCGCTTCGCCGAGGCGCTGAGCCTGACCGAACCCGACCGCTTCGTCGCGACGATGAGCAAGGCGAAGCGCAAGGGCAAGATCTTCATCGACTGGCTGCGCAATCAGCGCGGCAGCACCGCGATCATGCCCTATTCGGCGCGCGCGCGGGACAATGCGCCGGTCGCGGTGCCGGTCGGCTGGGAGGAACTGGGCGATATCGAAAAGGCGGGCGCCTGGACGATCAAGGATGCTGCCGACCTGCTGGAGCGCGCTGCCGGCGCGGAGCTGAAGGGATGGGGCTTCGCCTCGCAGCAGTTGCCTGATGCGTAGGGCATGATCAAGAGGCGGGCGGCCGACATAACCTAGGTTGATGTTGTAGCAAAAATCCGCCGTTTCGCCGCAGGGCGGTGGAACTCACCGGCGCGCGAAGGGTCGATTGGTTGGCTGCCTGCGCAAGCGGCGGGGCCATCAGGAAGGGGCGATAATCGACTGGGGGCAAGGAAATAGAGGCCCAGTATGAAATATGATCTCGAAGACCGGTTTGTCGTCCCCGACGAGGACAGCGGTATCGCATCCGCCGTCGCGCGCGACGCTGCCGTCCGGCACATGCACATCGCGCTCGTCGGCTGCTTTCGGCCGCGCCAATGCGGCATCGCGACCTATACCGCCGATATCTTCGATCATCTGGCGCGCGCCCATCCCGAAATCGGCGTCGATGTCTATGCGATGCGTGCGGATGCGGAGCAGGCAAGCGACGATGCCGTCGCGGCCACTATCGAGGCGGGTGATCGCGCCTCCTATCGCCGGGCAGCGGACGCGATCAATGCGAGCGGGGTCGACGCCGTGTGGCTTCAGCACGAGTTCGGAATTTTCGGCGGCGCCGCGGGCGGCATGGTGCTCGATCTCATCGACCGGATCGCCGCGCCGCTGATCGTGACGCTGCACACCGTGCTGACCGAACCGACGGCGGATCAGCGGCGCGTGATGGAGCATATCGCCGCGCGCGCGTCGCGGCTGATCGTGATGAGCGACTTCGCCCGCCGGACGCTTGTCGACGCCTATGGCGCCCCGCCCGGGTCGGTCGCGCTGATCGAGCATGGCACGCCCGACCGTCCGTTCGTCCGGCGTCCGCCGCTTCGCGCGGCGCTCGGCATCGGCGACCGGCCGGTGCTGTCGACCTTCGGGCTGCTCGGGCCGGGCAAGGGCCTGGAAACCGCGATCCGCGCGCTGCCGGCCATCGCCGCCGTGCATCCCGATATCCTCTATCGCATCGTCGGGGCGACGCATCCCAACCTGATCGCCGCCGAAGGCGAAGCCTATCGCCAAAGCCTCGAAGCACTGGCCGAAAGCCTGGGCGTCGCCGCGAATATCGCGTGGGAGAACCGCTTCCTCGATACCGGCGAACTGCTGGGCCAGATCGAGCTTTGCGACATCTATCTCGCGCCCTATCCCAATCTGGCGCAGGTGACGTCGGGGACGCTCGCCTATGCCGTGGCGCTCGGCCGGGCGGTCGTATCGACGCCCTTCGTCCATGCGCGCGAGCTGCTGGCGGACGACGTCGGCATTCTGGTTCCCGAACAGGACAGCGGCGCGATCGCGGCGGCGGTGCTCGATCTGCTGGCATCGCCGGCCGCGATGCACGCCCTACAGGCGCGCGCCTATCGGCGCGGGCGCCGGACGGCCTGGCCGAACATCGTCCGCCAGAGCGCGGCGCTCGTCGCCGAAGTGGTGCCGCCCGCGCCCGATCCTCGCAAGGCAACAAGGACCGAGCCGTCGCTGGCGGGCGTCTGGGCGCTGTGCGACGACGTGGGGATGCTCCAGCACGGTTGCGGCATCGTCCCCGACCGCAATCACGGCTATTGCCTCGACGACAATGCGCGGGCGCTGATGCTCTTCGGCAGCCTGCCCGCCGATCTGGCGCGCGATGCGCAATTGCTCCGCTTCGCGGGCTTTATCCAGCACGCCTGGAATGCGGACATCGGCGCCTTTCGCAATTTCATGAGCTACGACCGGCGCTGGCTCGAGGATCGCGGCTCGGACGACAGCAACGGGCGCGCGGTCTGGGCGCTCGGCCATTGTGCCGCGCACGCGCGCTCGAACGAGCTTTCGGCCTGGGCGCGGCGCTGGTTCGATCGCGCCGCGCGGCCATTCGGCGATGGGACATCTCCGCGCGCGCTTGCTTTCGCGATGCTCGGCGCTGACGAACTGCTCCTGCGTTTCCCGTCCGACGAGCGCGCGCGGTCGCTGCTCGAACGCGGCGCCGCGACGCTCCAGACGCTGTGGGACGGAACGGGAACGGCCGAATGGCCGTGGCTTGAGCCGACGCTTGCCTATGACAATGCGCGGCTGCCCGAGGCGCTGATCCGCGCCGGTTACGCGCTGGGGTGCGACGAATGGGAGCGGACGGGGCTGCGCGCGCTCGAATGGCTTTGCGACCGGCAGACCGCGACCGGCGGTCATTTTCGCCCGGTGGGGTCGAACGGTTTCGGCCTTGCCGGCGACAGCCTGCCGTTCGACCAGCAGCCGCTCGAAGCCTGGGCGACGATCGCGGCGTGCGGCGCGGCGCATCGTTCGACGGGCGCGGACATGTGGCGGCGCCATGCCGAGACGGCCTGGCGCTGGTTCTTCGGCGATAATGATCGCGGCTTGTCTCTTGCCGACCCGGCGACCGGGCGATGCTGCGACGGATTGACCCCGCGGGGCGTCAACACGAACGTCGGGGCGGAGTCGGTTCTGGCATTTCATCTTGCCTATCGTGCGATGGCCACCCTATTCTGGGCCGGGGGCGCCAGAGAGGATCGCACGGCCGTCCATGCTCAATTGCCGACCTGACCAATCGCCGCTGCGGATTCTGGGCGAGAAGCTGAGCGCCGATCCGTCGCGGGTCGTGCTGCGGCCGTTTCACCTCGCCTGGCAGGCGAGCGTGTCGGAACCGTCGCGCGCCGCGCAGCTCGTCGACGACATATTGCGGCTCGACACCGATCAGGCCGGGTTGGAACTCGATCTGGTCTGGAAGGATTTTTCGGAGCGGCACTGGCAGATCGGCCGCATCTTCGACGAGCGCTTCGCCGAGATCGCCGAGGATTTGCGGCTGGACGCGGGGGCGGTGCCGCCGGTCAAGCGCCGGCTGATCGGCGCCTATTTCTGCCACGAATACAGCTATGCCGCGGCGGCGCTGATGAACCCCAGCATCGTGCCGCATCCCGACCAGAGCGGGCTCGGCCCGCAGCAGCAGCGCTTCGTCATGTCGATGCGCGCGGTCGGCGAGGGGCATATCAGTTCGGTCGCCTTTCGCGAGGGCATCGTCGGCCCCGACGGCGATTTCAGCCTGTGGCCGCAATCGGGCCCGGCGATGGCGGCGGTCGCCGACGACCGGCACCATATCGAACCCTATGACGCGGTGACGGTGCACCGTCAGCCCGACAGCCCGATCTCGAACAGCGTGCTCTTTCCGGTCACGGAGGCGCAGCGGGGCGGGCTGGAGGATCTGCGGCTCGTGCAATTCACGCACGACGACGGCCGCAAGGAATATCTTGGCACCTACACCGCCTATTCGGGGCATTCGATCCGCTCCGAATTGCTGCGGACGAGCGATTTCGCGAGCTTCTGCCTCGAACCGCTCGCGGGCCGTGCCGCGCGCAACAAGGGGATGGCGCTGTTTCCGCGCAGGATCGGCGGCCGCTTCCTGATGATCGGGCGGCAGGACGGGAAGAATATCACCCTCCTGTCGTCCGAAAGCCTGTCCGACTGGGATGACGAGGGCCAACCGCTACTCAGCCCCGCCTTCCCATGGGAGTTCGTCCAGATGGGCAATTGCGGCAGCCCGATCGAATGCGACGAGGGGTGGATAATGCTGACGCACGGCGTCGGCGCGATGCGCAAATACAGCCTCGGCGCGGCCTTGCTCGACAGGGACGATCCGTCGCGCGTCCTGGGCCGGACATCCTGCCCGATCCTGGCCGCCGCCGAGAGCGATCGCGAAGGCTATGTTCCGAACGTCGTCTATACCTGCGGCGCGATGAAAATCGGGGAGGAGCTTTTCATCCCCTATGGCATCTCCGACAGCGCGATCGGATTCGCCACCACGACCGTGCCCGATCTGCTTCGCCTGATGGTCTGACCAGTCGCGTCAATAGGCCGGCGGATCGCTGGCGGGGAAGGATTCGTCGACGGCCTGATCGACGCGCTCCCAGGGCCGCTTTACATCGTCGCGCATCGCGTCGGGGCCCGCTGACCGGGTCTGGTCGAAGTTTTCGGGGTGGGTTTCGCCATCGGCGAAGGCCGCCGAATGATTTTCGGATTTCGATGTCCGGGAGGGGCGCCGCACAAACCAGAAGAGTGCGCCCAAGGTCATCAGGCCGAGTATTTTTCCTGTCGCCGAGCTTTGCATCGTCCTTCTCCTTGTTTCAGGGCAACGGACGGCGATGGCCGGGGTTGCGCAAGCGGGCGGCGCCCGCCGGCTTTTTTGCGGCCGATCTTATCGCAGGTTAACCCGGCGGTCCGGACGCCGGCGGCCAAGGGGCTCCATCGCTGCGGTGCGCGTGTCTCTGACCGGCGCGAGGGCTTAACCTATGTTGCGCAGGCGCCAATTTCGCCGGGGCCGGACATGATAGGCCGGAACTTTGCAGGGATGCTGCCGTTGGCCTGTCGGGTGGGCGTCTTTGGGAGAAGTCCGATGAAGCAATTCACCCTGATCGCAGTCGCCGCGATGCTGAGCGCCTGTGGCAGCGGCGACAAGGAGGCTCCGGCGTCCGATACCGCCCAGCAGTCCACCGAAGCGGCGAACGACATGGCGGTGCCCGTTGTTACGCCCGCGACGCCGACCGACGCCGCGGGCTATATCGCCAAGGCAGGCGCGGGGGATTTGTGGGAAATCCAGTCCTCGCAGGCGTTGCTCGGCAAATCGGCGCGCGACGATGTGAAGGCCTTCGCGCGGATGATGATCGACAATCACGGCAAATCGACCGCGAAAGTGAAGGCCGCGGCCGCCGCCGCGTCGATCAAGGTTCCGCCCCCTGCGCTCGATGCCGACCAGCAGCGGGCGCTCGACGAAATCAAGAACGCCAGCGCCGCCGACGTCGATGCCGTCTATCTCCGGAACCAGAGGACGGCGCACGATGCCGCGCTCGCCCTGCACCGCACCTATGCGACCAGCGGCGATACCGACAGCCTCAAGAAGGCGGCGGGCGAGATCGTTCCGGTGGTCGAGAAGCATATCGCCGAACTGGAAAAGCTCACCGCACCGGCGGGAACGAATAATGCCCGGTGATGCCACGCCGCACGGCCTGCTGAAACCCGAGAGGGTCGAGGATCGCGGCAATGGCCCCGAACGCGGCGCCGAGGCGCCCGTCGGCGGAAGCCCCTAGCCGCGTTTCGCCCCCACCCCTTGATCGCTTGGCGAGATGCGCCCATATCGGGTGTATCGTCAACAAGCGAAAGGAGGTGGTCGGATGTCTCATTGTCTCATGCCGCGTGCGGCAGATCATGCGGGCATGGCCTCCATCGCGGGGGCCTCGCTCGGCTGAGCCGTCCCGCGACAGCCAGGACAATGGAAGGGCCGCCCGAAAAGGTGGCCCTTCGCATTTCGGCCGATGGAATTCGGCCGCATCGATAAGGCTTCCATCGCGTTGACCGAGAATGCACGTCAGGAGGCGCCGGCGTTCCCGGTGGCTGGCGCGGCCTTGCCTGTTGGCGTCTGCATGGCTCGCCCGAGATCTATCAGTCCTCCTACGACGCGAGCCGGGCCGAGCGCCCGGGCTCCCAATCGCCCGAAGCCGCAAAATCCGGGATTCTTGATACAGGTTAAGACGAAGCCGCCGTTCCATGCTATCATGGCTGCGACCACTGCGGTTTCGCCCCCAGATCGGCTTTTCGTGGTACCGGCATTGTCCCGCAGTACCTCCGTTGCATACGGCTGCCGATCGAATGATACCGAGAGCCAGGTAGCGCTTGCTCCCGAAAGAAGGAGCATTTCCATGAGAAGATTCCATTTGATCTTGCTCGACGATGCGTCGAGCGAGCCCCGGCGCATCGACTTTCATGCCGAAAGCCCCGACCATGCGTTCCAGGTTGCGCGAAACGAGACCGACGGCACCCATGTGGAGCTTTGGGACGGCGCGACATTGCTCGCCCGCATGACCAAGTCTGCCGCCAATATGTGGAAACTGCTGCCCAGTGAACACCCGGCGGCGGCGCTTTCGAATATCTCCCTCCATCCTCAGGACGGCCATGCCGAGGCGAGCGGCATTCGCGCGCAACCCCGTCCGGTCCAGCGAGTCGAAGGGGGGGCTGGATAAACGGAGGTTGCCATGGCGGAGGGCGCGTTCGATCGAGCGGCGACATCGCCGGTGGAGCGTATCGCGCGGGCCCTCGCGGCGCACGCGCTGAGCCGGAACGCCGATGGCGATCTGGCATCGGCGGCCGCCGACAGCGGTCGCCGCTAGGCTTGTTCGCTTTCCCACCGCGGGTCGAGCGCGGTGATCACGATCGCGAATGTCAGGCTTCCCGCTTCGCCGACGACGTTGATCCGCAGACCATGTTCATTCTGCACGATATCGGGATTGTCCTGAAGCAGGCCTCCGCCGAAGCGCGCGGCCTCGCGCCGCGCGGCGGCGGCGTCGGCCAGATCGACGCCGACATCGTCATATTCGCGCGTCCCGTCGCTCGTGTGAAAGAAATAGCGCGCCATCATCCGTCTCCAATGACCTGACCCCTCAGCCGTCGTGATTGTTCCGGTGAAGATAAGTATCTGAAAAATTCGCCAGAGCGCGCAGGGCGACGATATTGCCGATGCGGACACCACGACCATGGCGCGCCACCGCGCCGCGCCGCTCGAGTTCCTTGAGCGTGCGGTTGATATGAACGGGCGTCAGACCCAGAAGGTCGGCCAGCTGCTCCTGCGTCATCGGCACGTCGCGAAGATCGAGCCCCTCGGCGTGCGTGTCGAGCAGGCGGTAATGCATTTCGCAGAGAAGATGCGCGAGCCGGGCAAGCGCATTGCGCCGCCCGAGGTTGAGCAGCCATTCGCGGCCGATCGACGCCTCGATCAATATGTCGACGATGACCGCGCGCGCGATGGCCGGACGCGAACGCACGAGCTTTTCGAAGTCCGAAAGCGCGACGATGATCAGGTCGACGGGGGTAAGCGCCTGAAGATTATGGTCGATGGTGCGGACGTACATCGACTGGAAATCGAGCGCATCGCCCGGAATCTTGAGTGCGACGATTTGCCGGCCGCCCTCTTCGGTCGCTTTCTGCCGATAGGCGAAGCCGGACAGGAGGATCGGGCAGGCGTCGGACTGGTCGCCTTCGCGCAGGATATAGTCATTGGCGTCGAAGCGCCGTCTGCTGTGCGGCAAGGCGGCGATCGCCGCCTGATCGTCGGTGGACAGCAGGCTGTGGCTGAGGAGCTTGCGCAGAAAGAGGTCCAGTGTCCCGACCATGGGTCTTGGTTGCATGATCTGCTTCCTGTCGTCGCGCGCGGTGGAAATTGCGGCGCTTGGCCATGGGCATCGCGAAAGGCATCGAGCCTCACGGTGCCGAAACGGCTCCCATTATCCCAACGAAACACCTCCCCGAGGGTTGCCGCCATCCTCTGCTTTCTTCCCTTCCGCATCCGGGATTGGATCGGCGATGCGTCCGGATTCGCATGGTGAAGCGAGCGGGCAAGTCGACGCAAAGTCTGATGTGGGTCCATGCGCGGCAACTCCGGGTCGCTTAACCAGCGATCTCGCGGCCTGTCCCTATTTACGCCGCCAGCGGAAATACCAGACCTCGTGTCCCTGCGCGCGCGCCTTGGCTTCATAGCGGGTTTCGGGCCAGCCGCCGGGGCGGACGAGGAAATCCTTTGATTCCTGCGCCAGCCATTCGAACTGGTGACGATGGCGCCGCATCACCATCAGCGCGTGCGCAAGATAGACGGGATGGTCGGTCCCGAAGCGGAACTCGCCGCCGGGCTTCAGCTTCGCGGCGATCAGGTCGAGCGGCCCGTCGTTCATCATCCGCCGCTTCGCGTGGCGGGCTTTGGGCCAGGGGTCGGGGTGGAGCAGATAAACGAAGCTCAGCGCGCCATCGGTTATGCGGCGCAGCACCTCGAGCGCGTCGCCGTGGCGGATACGGACATTGGCGAGCGGCAGGCGCGCGCCGCCCCCGTCCGCGCGATGCTTGTCCGCGAGATGCGGGTCGCCCGAGACGTGGACGAGCGCCTGGGCGACGCCGTTGACGAAGGGTTCGGCGCCGATGAAGCCATGATCGGGCAGCATGTCGGCGCGCGCCGCCATATGCTCGCCGCCGCCGAAACCGATTTCGAAATGCAGCGGGCGGTCATATCCGAACAACAATTCGGCGGTCACCGGCCCCTCGGCCGGAACCGCGATCTGCGGCAACAGATTGTCGACCAGATCCTGCTGGCCCGCGCGCAGGGGTTTGCCCTTGGCGCGGCCATAGAGGCGGTTGAGGGTGGTCGGATCGCCCGATTTATAAGCCGTCATGGCGCGCCCTATATCATATCGTCGCCCCCGCGCAGGCGGGGGCCGCTGTCGGTTTACGCAGCGCTGAAGGGACAGGCGTACCGCGGCCCCCGCCGGCGCGGGGGCGACGGTTTTTTTTAGGGCGATAGCCGCCGTAAG
>NZ_JAOZVW010000122.1 GCF_025869345.1 Sphingopyxis sp. | reverse complement strand
GACATATTCCTACGCCTTGCCTCCTCGCCCTGAGCAAAATCGCTTCAAACCTCGATCGCGCATTTAATGGGTCCTGACCCTGGGATCAGCGGTCGCGTTTCAGGCGGATCGCGCGGCCGCCCTCGATCGTCGCGAAATAGCTGCCCATCGTCGCGGTCTTGATGTGGATCTTCTGGCCCGGTTTGGGCTGGCGCGGCAAGGCGGTGGTATCGATCTGCGTCCACACCGCGTCATCCTCCATCACCAGCGTATATTTGCCCGAACGGTCGACGCTGACCGACCGGATCACCGTGTCGATTTCCTTGATCTCATCATCGTCGCCGCCGAAAATCCCGCCGAGCTTGGGAAAGGAAAAGCCGAACAGGCCGCGGCGCGTCTTCTTCGCGGTTTCCTTGTCGGTGAAGACGATTTCGCGCGCCTGATCGGCCTGCGACAATTCGCCGACCTCGCGGTCGAAGCAGGCCAGACGCGCCGTCGGGTCGGCGATGTCCCGGCAGGCGTAAAGCTCCTGAATCTGCGCGGGACGCGCGGGCGGCTCCTTGTCCTTTGCGGTTGCCGGAGCGGCAATGAGCATCGAGACGAGGACGAGCGGTGCGGCGAAGCGCGAAATCTGCTGCGGCATGGAACAACCCCTGGCGAGAAAGACGATCCTGCCTAGCCGCCGCGCCGCCGCGCCGCAAGCGTGGGTCCCCCGATTGCGATATGCGGCGGCGTTGCTTAAAGTGATGTCAGTAACGAGCGCGAAAAGGACGAATCCCGGCAATGAACAGCCCCCATGACTGGTCGCACGATTATCGCCATCCGACCCCATGGGACCAGCCGTTCGCTCCGCTCTCGCTTCCCGACATGCTCGCAGCGAGCGCCGCGCGCAAAGGCGACGCGCCGATGCTCGATTTCATGGGGCGCCGCTTTTCCTATGCCGAGGTCGCGGACGGCGTCGCGCGCGTCGCGCGCGGATTACAGCAGCGCGGGATCGGCAAGGGAAGCCGCGTCGGGCTCTTCCTGCCCAATGTGCCGCATTATGTTGCGGCCTATTATGGCGCGCTCGCCGCCGGGGCGACGGTGGTCAATTTCTCGCCGCTCTACACCGTCGCCGAGCTGGAGGCGCAGGTCGAGGATTCGGGCACCGACACGCTGATGACGCTCAGCGCAGCGGCGCTGCTGCCGACCGCGCTCGCGGTGCTCGACGGATCGAGCCTCAAGCATCTGGTCGTCGGCTCGATCGCGGGCGGACTGCCGCCCGCGAAGTCGGTTCTCTACCGATTGTTCAAGACAAAAGAGGTTGCGGCGCTGCCCGCCGATCCTCGTATCATCCGCTTTTCGGCGCTCCTTGCCAACGACGGACGCCCCGATCCGGCCCCGATCGATGCGGAGCGGGACGTCGCGCTGATCCAATATACGGGCGGCACCACCGGCACGCCGAAAGGCGCGAAGCTGACCCATCAGAATCTCACCGCCAACGCGCGGCAGGTCAACGCGATCGACCCCGACCACGATGCCGGCGACCGCATCCTGGGGGTGCTGCCCTTCTTCCACGTCTTTGCGAACACCTGCGTGCTCAATCGCACGGTCCTCAACGGCGGGATGATCACGATGCTGCCGCGCTTCGACGCCAAGGCGGCGCTCGCGGCGATCACGCGGACCAAGGCCACCGCGCTGCCGGGCGTGCCGACCATGTATCAGGCGCTGCTCGACCATCCCGACCTCGCGAAGACCGATTTCTCTTCGCTGCGCGTCTGCATCTCGGGCGGCGCGCCGATGCCCGCCGAACTGCGCGAAAAATTCATCGCCGCGACCGGCGCGTCGCTCGTCGAGGGCTATGGCCTTACCGAAAGCTCCGGGGTCGTCGCGACCAACCCCTATGACGGCCCGGTCAAGCCGGGCACGATCGGCCAGCCCATCCCCGCAACGCGCATCCGCCTGCTGGGCCGCGACGATCCCACCAGCGACGCCGCGCCGGGCGAAGCGGGCGAACTCGCGGTCAAGGGGCCGCAGATCATGCAGGGCTATTGGAACCGGCCCGAGGCCGATGAGGACAGCTTCACGGAGGACGGCTGGCTGCGCACCGGCGACGTCGCGGCGATCGACGCCGACGGCTATATCCGCATCGTCGACCGACTGAAGGACATGATCGCGGTCGGCGGCTTCAAAGTCTATCCGAGCGTGATCGAGGCGCATCTCCACGAGCATCCCGCGGTCAAGGAAGCGATCGTACTCGGCGTCCCCGACGCCTATCGCGGCGAGACGCCCAAAGCGTTCGTGACGCTGGAGGAGGGCTATGAGGTATCAGGCGAAGCGCTCGCGGCCTGGATCAACGCCCGGCTCGGCAAGCATGAGCGGGTGAGCGCGGTCGAGGTGCGGGCGAGTCTGCCCAAGACGATGATCGGCAAGCTCGACCGGAAGGCGCTCAGGGCAGAGGCGACCCAATGACACCTCCCATCCGTCACCCCCGCGATGACGAAGGGAGGATGTGAAGGTTGCAATGAGACATTGTAACCTCTGTCATGTTATGCCATATCAAGCCCCGCAGTTGGACCAACGGAGAATCGGGTGACCCAAGTCGCCAGTCACAGCCATGCATGGCCGCGCCTCGGCGCGCTGATGCGGGCTGCGCGCGATTCGCGGCCGCTGACCTCGCTGTCGGGCGATCAGCTCGCGATGGGACTGTCGGGGCTCTGTCTCGTCCATTGTCTCGCGACGACGATTTTCTTCGCCTCGATCGCCTCGGTCGGCGGAGTGTTCCTCGAAAATCATCTCTTCCACGAGGTCGGCCTGGCCATCGCGATCGGTTTCGCGCTGGTGACGCTGGTTTCGGGGGTGCTCAGCCACGGCTATATGATGCCCTTCGGCGTCGGCTGCTTCGGGCTCGGCATGATGGCGGGCGCGCTGGCGCGGCCGCACGACGGCAGCGAAGTGCTGGCGACGATGATCGGCGTCGCGATCGTCGCGCTCGGCCACGATCTCAACCGCCGCGCGCGCCACTGATACGCATTGCCCGCAACTTGCGGGCCGCGCCCAAAGCGCCTACATTATCGCCATGGGCAAGCATGATCATGCGCATATAGAGGCCAGCGGCGCCTCGCTCGCCAGCGCGGCGCAGACCGCGCTCGAGGGCGCGGGCGAAGCCTGGACCGACATGCGCGCGCAGATCTTCGACGCCGTCGCCGAAATCGGCAAGCCCGCGAGCGCCTATGAGATCGCCGATATCGTGTCGCAAAAGCGCGGCAAACGCGTCGCGCCGAACAGCGTCTATCGCATCCTCGACCTGTTCGTCGCGAACAACCTCGTCCGCCGGGTCGAGAGCGCCAACGCCTTCGTCGCCAACAGCCATCCGGGCTGCCTCCACGACTGCATCTTCCTGATCTGCGACAGCTGCGGCAGCGCGGTGCATATCGACAACGACAAGATTTCCGACGGCGTCCGCGCCGCCGCCGACGCGACGGGCTTTGCCGCCGAGCGCCCGGTGATCGAAGTGCGCGGCAAATGCGCCGAGTGCCAATAGATTGAGCGCGGCGGCGCTGCCGGCGGCACGCTGGTGGCACGCGGCGCTGTTCCTCGGTTTCGGCGTCATTCTGGTCGGCTTGTGGCTCGGCCAGACCTTCCCACAGGATAGTTTCGCTGCCGAGCCGGGCTATGGCGCGCCCGTCCTCGCCTTCGAATTCGCGGGCAGTCAGGACGATCTGATCGCCGTATTCGGTCCCGATAACGACGCGCGGCAGGTCGGTCGCCTCGCGATGATGCGGACGGGCAACGAGCGCGACTATCTCTATATGCTGCTCTACGCGGGCTTTCTCGGCTGCGGGTTGATCGCGCTGGCGCGTGAGACCGGGCTGAAGATAATCTCGTTCGCCGCAGCGCTACCCGTCCTTGCGATGCTCTGCGATGCGAGGGAGAATTGGCTTCTCTTCGACATCCAGGCGGCTTTCACCGCCGGCGACTATTCGCCCGCAATGGCGAGCCTGCCCTATCCGGTCGCCGCGAAATTCATCCTGCTCGCGCTCACCAATGTCGCGATCGGGCTGGCGCTGGCACGGCTCGGCGGGCGCTGGTGGACGCTCGCGGGGACGCTCGTGATCGTTGCCTGCGCGCCCGCGCTGATGGCGATCGCCCTTCCTTCGCACTATGGCTGGACGCTGCTCGCGGCGACCGGCGGCGGCTGGATCGCGCTGCTCGGCACCGCGGCGATCGCAAGCTGGCGCGCCTTCGTGCAAAAGCGGCCGTTGGTCGAAGCCGAACCGCCCGAGATGCTTCAGCAACCCGTTCCGGCCCGGCCCGCGCCAAGGCGCCCGACCTTCGGCCGGCGCCGGTCCTGACCCCTCTTCCCGTCGCGGCGATGCGGGTCTAGGGAGACCGGCGAATCCTGCCACAAGGGGGAAAGGCTGCACCCATGAACACCGTCATCATCCGCGAGGACGACCTCGTCGAAACGATCGCCGATGCGCTCCAGTACATCAGCTATTTCCACCCGATGGACTATATACGCGCGCTCGGCGCCGCCTATGAGCGCGAGGTGTCGCCCGCCGCGAAGGATGCGATGGCGCAGATTCTCTCGAACAGCCGGATGTGCGCCGAGGGACACCGGCCGATCTGTCAGGACACCGGCATCGTCACCGTCTTCATCAAATGGGGCATGGACTGCCGCCTCGACAGCGCCCGCAGCCTGCAACAGGTCGTCGATGAGGGCGTGCGCAAAGCCTATCTCCACCCCGACAACAAACTGCGCGCCTCGATCCTCGCCGACCCGGCGTTCAGCCGCGTCAATACCAAGGACAACACGCCCTCGGTCCTCAATGTCGAGATGGTGCCCGGCGACAAGGTGCATATCGACGTCGCCGCGAAGGGCGGCGGCAGCGAGAACAAGTCGAAGTTCAAGATGCTCAATCCCAGCGACTCGATCGTCGACTGGGTGCTCGACATGGTGCCGCAGATGGGCGCCGGCTGGTGCCCGCCGGGGATGCTCGGCATCGGGATCGGCGGCACCGCGGAAAAGGCGATGCTGCTCGCCAAGCAGTCGCTGATGGACCCGATCGACATGACCGAACTGCTCGCGCGCGGGCCATCGTCGCCGATCGAGGAATTGCGCGTCGAGCTGTATGAAAAGGTCAACGCGCTCGGCATCGGCGCGCAGGGACTCGGCGGCCTCGCCACCGTGCTCGACATCAAGATCAAGGACTGGCCGACCCATGCGGCGTCGAAGCCGGTCGCGATGATCCCGAACTGCGCCGCGACGCGCCACGCGCATGTCACGCTCGACGGCAGCGGACCGGCCTTCCTCGAACCGCCGGTGCTCGCCGATTATCCGCAGATCGACTGGGCGCCCGACAAGGCGGCGATCCGCGTCGACCTCGACACGCTGACGCCCGAGGTGGTCGCAAGCTGGAAGCAGGGCGACCGCATCCTCCTCAATGGCAAGATGCTCACCGGCCGCGACGCCGCGCACAAGCGCATCGCCGACATGCTGGCGAAGGGCGAGGAACTGCCGGTCGAGTTCAAGGGCCGCGTCATCTATTATGTCGGCCCGGTCGATCCGGTCGGCGAGGAGATCGTCGGCCCCGCGGGGCCGACCACGGCAACGCGCATGGACAAGTTCATGGACATGATGCTCGATCAGGGCCTGCTCGCCTGCGTCGGCAAGGCCGAGCGCGGCCCCGCCGCGACCAACGCGATCGCCAGGCACAAGAGCGCCTATCTGATGGCGGTCGGCGGCGCCGCCTATCTGGTCGCGCGCGCCATCAAGGGAAGCAGGGTCGTCGGCTTCGCCGACCTCGGCATGGAGGCGATCTACGAATTCGAGGTCAAGGACTTCCCCGTCACCGTCGCGGTCGACAGCGAAGGCCAGAACGTCCACGTCAACGCGCCGCTGGTGTGGCAGAAAAGGATCAAGGACGAAGGGTTGCTGGAGAAGGCATAACCTCTCTGATCTTCGTCACCCCGGATCAAGTCCGGGGTGACGAGGAAGCTATGCGGGCCTGCAAAAGCGAGTTAGGCACCGGGCTACAAGGGAGAGCGCCATGGCAAAGAGCGAAGCGATCGATCTTCACTCCCCTCTCTCGCCCGAGGCGATCGCGCACAAGCTGAAGGCGATCATGGCCGACCCGATGGACGGCGCGAAGGCGCGGGTGTTCGGGAGCGGCGATCAATATGTGATGCGGCTGCGCTATGCGCGCCGCAATGTGCAGAATGCGATGGCGCCCGAACTCGAAGCCGCGATGGAGCCCTATGCGGGCGGGACGCGCATCACCGGCACGCTCGGGCGATCGACTGCGGGGCGGCTGTTTCCTTACATCTGGTTCGGTTTCCTCTCGATCTTCGTGATCGTCGGCGCGGCGATCGTCTGGTTCGTTCCCGGCACATTGCTGTTCGGCGCGATCTTTACCGGCATTCCGATGTTGATGATGGTGATGGGCGCCGCCGCGATGCGCGTGGGCGGCGACGGATCGAAGGATCGCGAGGAAATCCTGGCCTTTCTGCGCCGCGAACTCGATGCCCGGCCGCTATGACAGACTCTAGAAACCGTAAACCAGCGTGAAGCGCGTCAGCGTGTCGACCGTCTCGATCCCCGGCGGAGGGCGGGTGTCGATGTCCGCCGAATAGGAGAAACGCGCCGACAGCGCGCCGGTCAGCTTTGCATTGAGCGCGGTCAGCGAACTGGTGACGGTATTGTGCTGGCCGACGATCGTCGAGGCGGTCTGCGTCAGGCGCAGCGTCGGCGACAGGTTCCAGCCGAAATCGAGCCCCGCGAGCCCGGTCAGTTCGCTTTCGCTCTGTCCGCGGCCGGGCAGATAGTCGGTTTCGCGCCACGCCGGCCCCGCCTTCAGGTTCAGCGTCATCGCCTTGTTCGCGATCACCTTGTAGCCCATGCCCGCCGATGCGTTCCAGCGGTTGCCGAAACCCAGAATCCGGTCGCGCTCCCAGCGGCCGAGACCGTAAACGAAGGCGCGCTCGCCGACGCGGACCTGCGGCTCATATTCGACCAGATAGCGCTCCATCGAGGTGCTGCCATTGGTGCGCTGATAATCGGCCTGGGCGCGAAAGCGCTGGTCCCAGTCGATCCCCTTGCGATTGAGCGCCAGCCCCAGGCTAAGCCCCGTCGAGCTGGTGTTGCCGCTGCTCTGCGACGCCCCGATCTGCCCCTCGCCTTTCCAGTTCTGCCAGAATTTCGCGGCGGCGAGCTTGGCGCGCGCCGCGTCGGCCACCGCTTTCTTCTCCGCGGTCCGCCTGGCGCGATAATCGACGAGCATCGCGTCGATGTCGGCGATCCGTTCGGGGTTCGTCTTCTTCGCGAGCGCGCCCACCGCCTCGACATCGCCGTCCTTCCTGGTCGCCATCGCGGCCGCCAGCATCTGCCGGATCGGGTCGGGCTCCGGCTTGCTTTCGTGCTGCGCCTGCCAGGCGGCAAGAATTGCCTCGATTTCGCTCACGGACCTGGGATTGGTCGCCTTTGCCAGCGACACGACGATTTCGATATCCTTGCGCTCCCCGCTCGCGAGTGCGGCGTCGATCATCGCGCGCACCGGATCGGGCAAGGGCCGCGGCAGTTCCTCCAGCAAGCCCGCGGTCAGCGGGACGACCAGCGACGGCAGCGCCGGATCGGGCACGGAGGCATGGACCGGCGGGATCGCGGCGGTCATCAGGAGAGAGGCGGCCGCGAGGCGCGCGGATTGTCTCATCGAACGGGTCCTTCTCTGGGGGGCCTTCTCTGGAGGGCGGGGAGCCGGTTTCTGGTCCAATGGGAGGGTTTCGCCACCCTCGCCCCTCCCCTTAACCGCAAAGCCGCTGGCATTTCCACCCATTAGGTCCCATTTGCAAAGCCATGTGGATCGCGATCATCGCCATTTTCTGCGCCGGGATCGGCAATTTCGCGATGCATCGCGCCTTCGTGGAAAGCGACGATCCGCTGGTCCAGCAGATGGTCCGGCCGCTCGCCGAGCGCGCAGGGCCGAACATCACCTATGTCTTCGAGTATCTGCTGCTCGTCGGCGCGATGGCGATCGCGACGCGCAACTGGTTCACCGGCCTGCTGCTCTATGGCCTCTACACCATCTTCAACGCGATGGCGTTCAGCTGGGTCATGCACCGGCCGCGATAGATTGTCTCACGCAAAGGCGCAAAGGCGCGAAGGAAGAAGGGCCACACAAAGACACGAAGAGAGCGGTGCATCGAACGGGCGCCGTTCAAACCTCGCGCGAAGCACCTGCATGAAATGGCCGCCTGCGGCGGCAGGCTACCCCAGCGCGGATTTGCACCCTCTTGGTGCCTTTGTGTGAGATATCTTCTTCTTTGCGCCTTCGCGCCTTTGCGTGAGATCATCCGTCACGCCACGCCGTGATACCACCAGACGCCGTCGCGGTTTTCGCGCTTGACGCGGCCTTCGACCTCCAGCCGTTTCAGATGCGCGAGCGCTTCACCGGTGGCGAGGCCCTGATTGTGGCTGCCGATCGGGCGGTTGAAGAGCAAGGGAAAGCTGTCGACCGCGCGCAGCGGCGCTTTCGCGGCGGCTTCGGCGAGGTTGTAGAGCCGCATGCGATGCTCGTCGCGCAGCGCCATCAGGCGGACGTGCAGCCCCTTGAAGGGCTCGCCATGCGCGGGGCAGACGATCACGTCGGGCGGAATGGTCGCGAGCAATTTGTCGATCGAGGCGAGCCATTCGCCGAGCGGATCGGCGTCGGGTTCGGTGATGTTGACCGACACGTTCGAGCTGATCCGCGGCAGCACTTGATCGCCCGATACCAGCACGCCCTCGCGCTCGTTCCACAGGCACGCATGTTCGGGACTGTGCCCCGACCCGGTGACGACGCGCCAGCGATGCGCGCCCATGTCGAGGACGTCGCCGTCCTTGATCCGCGCATAGCTGCGCGGCAGCGGAAAGATCATGCGCTGGAACATGGTCCAGCCGCGCGCCTTCTGTTCCTCGATCGCCGCTTCGTCCCAGCCCGCGGCGCGCGATTGCGCCAGCACCTCGTCGGGCGCGCTATCGCTCGAATCGGCGACGATCGCGCGCGCGGTCAGCATCTCGCCGCGCGTCATCCACAGCTTGACGCCCTGCTTCTTCGCGATCCAGCCGGCAAGGCCGATATGGTCGGGATGCAGATGGGTGCCGAAGACGCGGGTGATCCGCTTGTCCGCAAGCGCTCCGGCGTAAAGCGCCTTCCACGCATCCGAACAGATCGTCAGGCAGATGCCGGTATCGACGACCGCGACCCCCTCGCCCGCCGCATCGGCGTCGTCGAGCAGCCAGCTATTGATATGGCCCAGCGAGCCGGGCATCGGCAGCCGCGCCCAGCTGATGCCGTCGGCGATGCGGATCGTCTCCCCCGCCCCCGGCGCCGCCTCGCCCCACGGGTAAGTGAGGCCGGCGTGGCTCGTCGCGGTAAAGCTGTCGTCCTGGGTCAGCGACGCGTCGGGCGAACCGCTGGCCGCGGGGATATGATCGTCGTCGGCCGCGCCCGCCACCGGTTCAGGCTTCGTTGCCGGCTTCGGCATCCTCGGCGGCGCGCGCTTCGGCGGCGGCGGTGCGCTCGGCGCGCAGTTCCTCGAGCAGCGCTTCGCGGTCGCCTTCGAGACGATTATCCTCGGGCGCCTTGATCCCGGCCTTCTTCGCCGCCTTGGCGACGAGTGCGTCGAGCTCGCGCTGCGAGCAGAGGCCGAGGGTCACCGGGTCCTTGGGCACGATGTTGGCGCTGTTCCAGTGGCTGCGCTCGCGGATCGCGTTGATCGTGTTGCGCGTCGTACCGATCAGCTTGCCGATCGCGCCGTCCGACACTTCGGGATGGTTCTTGAGGATCCAGGCGATGCCGTCGGGCTTGTCCTGGCGCTTGCTGACCGGCGTGTAGCGCGGCCCGCGGGTGCGGCGAATCGTGTCCTGCCCCTGCACGCTCATCTTGAGCTTGTAGTCGGGGTCCTGCTGGCCCTTTTCGATCTCGTCCACCGACAGTTCGTGCGCGCGCACCGGATCGCGGCCGGTATATTTGGTCGCCGCGGTCTCGTCGGCGATCGCCTGGACTTCCAATATGTGGATGCCGCAAAACTCGGCGATCTGGGCAAAGGTAAGGCCGGTGTTGTCGACCAGCCAGGCGGCGGTCGCGTGCGGCATCAGCGGGGTCGGATTGGCATTGGCCATGACCATTTTCTCCAAGCGGAAATGAAAGGGCCGCCCCTCGCGGGGCGGCCGGACATTGGCGGCGGCTATATGCCGGTTTGGCGGAGGGAGCAAGAGCGCGGATTCAGGATCGCTTTGGGGGTGGGAAGCCCCCCTTTCCAAACCTCGTCATTCCCGCGAAAGCGGGAACCCAGTGCGGGATCAGCCGACGCACGCTCTGGGTTCCCGCTTTCGCGGGAATGACGAAAATGGGAAAAACCTCCCTACACCGTCAGCACGATCTTCCCGACATGCGCGCCCGCCTGCATCCGCGCGTGGGCGGCGGCGGCTTCGGCGAGGGGGAAGCTCTGGTCCATCGCGGGTTTCCAGCCGCCCTCGGCGAGGCGCGGCCAGAGGGTGCGGTGGAGTTCGTCGGCGAGCAGCCCCTTGAACTCGGCGCTGCGCGCGCGCAGCGTCGAGCCGGTCATCGTCAGGCGGCGGCGCATCAGCTGCGAAATGTCGATCTCGACCTTCGCGCCGCGCTGGAAGGCGATCGTCACATGGCGGCCGTCCTCGGCGAGGCAGGCGAGGTTGCGCGGCACATAGTCGCCGCCGACCATGTCGAGCACGACGTTCACGCCCGCACCATCGGTGAAGGCCTTGACCGCCTCGACATAATCCTCGGTCGAATAATCGACGGCAAGATCAGCCCCCAGCGCGCGCGCCGCGTCGCACTTCGCGGCGCTGCCGCAGGTGACGATCGTGCGGATGCCGAACAGCTTCGCAAGGCCGATCGCGGTCGTGCCGATACCGCTGGTGCCGCCGTGGACCAGCACCGTCTCGCCCTCGCGGACATAGCCGCGCTCGAACAGATTGTGCCAGACGGTGAAGACGGTTTCGGGCAGCGCCGCGGCCTCCGCCATCGAAAAGCCCTTCGGCACCGGCAGGCAGCTTCCCGCCGGCGCGGCGCAATATTCGGCATAGCCGCCGCCCGCAACGAGCGCGCAGACCGCCTGGCCCAGCCATTCGGGATCGCCGCCCGGCCCGACCGCGACGACGGTGCCGGCGACCTCCAGTCCCGGCAGGTCCGACGCGCCCGGCGGCGGCGGATAGAAGCCCATGCGCTGCAGCACGTCGGGGCGGTTGACCCCCGCCGCAGCGACGCGGATCAGCAGCTCGCCCGGCCCCGGCCGCGGCACCGGCCGCGTTTCGGGGACGAGGACTTCCGGTCCGCCGGGCTCGCGGATCGCGATGGCGGTCATGCTTTCGGGCAGGCTGGTCACGCGCGTCATTCCCCCACTGGTCTTTCGGTCCCGCAGGCCGCCTTATTGACAGCAAGCGGAGTCGGGTCAACAGTCCGCGCGCTTTGGAATCAGATGGATAAAGCGCAGGGACCAGCGAGAGAAAGGACGTGCCATGGACGATGACGACCTTCCCCGCCGCCAGGGCGACGCCCTCGCCGCGCTGTCCCGCCAGTCGCTCGACCCGCTGTCGGTTGCCGAACTCGACGAGCGTATCGCGGCGCTGGAAGCCGAGATTACACGCGTGAGGGCGCACAAGGCCGCCGCCGGGGGCTTCAAGGCAAACGCCGAGGCGCTGTTCCGGAAGGGGTAATATCGAAACCTCCCCCGTCGCCCTGGAGCCGCTTGCCAAGCGGCGCGAAGGGACCGAAAGGACGGCGATGGATTTCGACGACCAGCTCCGCCGCTATTTCGGCACCGCCGACCTCGCGGCGATCCACCCGGAAGCGCACGCCGCGGGCACCGAACGCCTGCGCGTCGATTTCGGCCTCGAAACCAACCCCGGCCGCCGCTTCGCGCTATGGGCGCTGATGTACATGCTCGGCGTCGCGCCCGACCTCGACGTTGCATTCAAGGACGAGGCCGAACGCAATGTGGCGCGCGATTTCATGGATATGGTGGATCGCGCCGGGGAAGCCGGGGGCGGCTGAGGATTGGGGATTTAATGACCATCGTCACCCCGGACTTGATCCGGGGTCCATTCCCGCAGCGTCCGGAAAATGGATTCCGGATCAAGTCCGGAATGACGAAGGTCAGAGCACCCGCCGAATCCGAATTTCCCAACATCCCGTTAACCATAGTGCAATCCTGTCATCGTAATTTCACATCCGCCTCCGCTTTTCCCTTGCGGCGGGGCGGCGGCGTCGCCACCTTGTGTTCAGCGGGCTTGCCTCTCCCCGGCTTGTCCCCAAGGAGATAAGCCCATGCCGTCCTTTTCGGAATCGCTCGAAAAGACCCTGCATAATGCGCTGAAGGCCGCGTCGGAGCGGCATCACGAATATGCGACATTGGAGCATCTGCTCTATGCGCTGATCGACGACGAGCACGCCGCCGAAGTGATGCGCGCGTGCGGCGTCGCGCTCGACGACCTGCAATCGGCGGTCGTCCACTATCTCGACACCGAACTCGACAGCCTGAAGGTCGAGGGGCACAGCGACCCCTCCCCCACCAGCGGCTTCCAGCGCGTCGTCCAGCGCGCGATCCTGCACGTCCAGTCGTCGGGCAAGGATGAGGTGACCGGCGCCAACGTCCTCGTCGCACTGTTCTCCGAGCGCGAATCCTATGCCGTCTATTTCCTCCAGCAGCAGGATCTGACGCGGCTCGACGCGGTTTCCTACCTCAGCCACGGCGTCGGCAAGGGCGGCAAGCCCTCGCCGCAGGCCGAGCCTGAGGAGAAGGAAGAAGCGAAGGAGAAGGAAAGCGGCAAGTCCAAGAAGGAAACCGCGCTCGACCAGTTCACCGTCAACCTCAACGAGAAAGCGAAGACCGGCAAGGTCGACCCGCTGATCGGCCGCAATGCCGAGGTCGACCGCACGATCCAGATCCTCTGCCGCCGCAGCAAGAACAACCCACTCTATGTCGGCGATCCCGGCGTCGGCAAGACCGCGATCGCCGAAGGCCTCGCGCGCAAGATCGTCGAGGGCGACGTGCCCGAGGTGCTGCTGCCCGCGGTCATCTATTCGCTCGACATGGGCGCGCTGCTCGCGGGCACGCGCTATCGCGGCGATTTCGAGGAGCGGCTGAAACAGGTCGTGACCGAGCTCGAGGGCCTGCCGCACGCGATCCTGTTCATCGACGAGATTCACACGGTGATCGGCGCCGGCGCCACCAGCGGCGGCGCGATGGACGCGTCGAACCTGCTCAAGCCCGCGCTGTCGGGCGGCGTTATCCGCTGCATCGGCTCGACGACCTACAAGGAGTTCCGCAATCACTTCGAGAAGGACCGCGCGCTGCTGCGCCGGTTCCAGAAGATCGACGTGATCGAGCCGAGCATCGAGGATACGAAGAAGATCCTCGCCGGGCTGCGCGAAGCGTTCGAGAGCCACCATAATGTCAAATATACCGCCGACGCGATCAACGCGGCGGTCGAGCTGTCGTCGCGCTACATCAACGACCGCAAGCTGCCCGACAAGGCGATCGACGTGATCGACGAGGTCGGCGCGATGCAGATGCTGGTGCCGCCGTCGAAGCGCCGTAAGACGATCACCGCCAAGGAGATCGAGGCGGTGATCGCGACGATGGCGCGCATCCCGCCCAAATCGGTGTCGAGCGACGACAAGAAGGTGCTCGAAACGCTCGAGACCGACCTGAAGCGCGTCGTCTTCGGCCAGAACACCGCGATCGAGGTGCTGTCGTCGGCGATCAAGCTGAGCCGTGCGGGCCTGCGCGATCCCGAAAAGCCGATCGGCAACTATCTCTTCTCGGGTCCGACCGGCGTCGGCAAGACCGAGGTCGCAAAGCAGCTCGCGCACATCATGGGCATCCCGCTCCAGCGCTTCGACATGAGCGAATATATGGAGCGCCATTCGGTGAGCCGCCTGATCGGCGCGCCGCCGGGCTATGTCGGTTACGACCAGGGCGGCCTGCTCACCGATGCGATCGATCAGAATCCGCACTGCGTGCTGTTGCTCGACGAGATCGAGAAGGCGCATCCCGACCTGTTCAACATCCTGCTGCAGGTGATGGACAACGGTCGCCTGACCGACCACCACGGCAAGACGGTCGATTTCCGCAACGTCATATTGATTATGACGACCAATGCGGGCGCCAGCGACATGACGCGCGAGTCGATCGGCTTCGGCACCGTGACCCGCGAGGATGTGCAGGAAGAGGCGGTGAAGCGCATGTTCACCCCCGAATTTAGGAACCGCCTCGATGCGATCGTACCCTTCGGCTATCTGCCGCCCGAGGTCGTGGCGCGCGTCGTCGACAAGTTCATCCTGCAGCTCGAACTGCAGCTTGCCGACCGCAACGTCCACATCCAGCTCGACGAAGCGGCGCGCGAATGGCTGACCGCCAAGGGCTATGACAAGCTCTATGGCGCGCGTCCGATGGGCCGCCTGATCCAGGAAAAGATCAAGCAGCCGCTGGCCGAGGAACTTCTCTTCGGCAAGCTCGTCCACGGCGGCGAGGTCAAGGTGAAGATGAAGACCGGCGAGGACGCCCATGTCGGCAACCCGCTGACCTTCGAAATCGTCCCCGCACCGCCCAAGGCGAGCAAGGGCAAGGCGAAAGGCAAGGCCGAGAAGGCGGCGGAGTGAGCGAGAAGCTGCCGAAGTCCCGCGAGACGCGCTTGGCCGAGGCTATAATGGCCGAAGACCGCGACATTTTGCGGACTTTGGCAACCGCCGATTGCGAAGAACAAATAGCCGTTGCACGCGAGGTGATGGGGCGAAGGCGATCGGCGCTTAAGAAGCTGGCCGAATAACGCCCATGCTTATCCCCTCCTCTTCAGAGGAGGGGCAGCGAGACTTGCGGACTTGTCCGCTAGTCGCAGCGGGGTGGTGCACCGCGCCGGCGTCCACCACCCCAACCCCTCCTCTGAAGAGGAGGGGCTTCATTGAACCACCCTCGCTTTTTCGTCTCCCCGCGCCTATATTGCCTCCATGTACAATTACATCTCCGTAACCGCCGACGAAGCGGCCACCCCTGCCCGCGTTCGCGACGGCACGATCAAGCTGCACGACGAAGCGGGCTTTGCCGGGATGCGGCGGGCTGGACAGCTTGCGGCCGAAATTCTCGACGCACTCGTCCCCTTCGTCCAGCCCGGCGTGACCACGGCCCGGATCGACGATCTCGTCCGCGAAATGACGCTCAAGGGCGGTGGCATTCCCGCGACGCTCGGCTATCGCGGCTATACGCATAGCTGCTGCACCAGCATCAACCATGTCGTGTGCCATGGCATCCCCGACGACAAGCCGCTGCGCGAAGGCGACATTATCAACGTCGATGTCACTCCGATGGTTGACGGCTGGCACGGCGATTCGAGCCGCATGTATCTGCTCGGCGACGTCGGCGTGAAGGCGCGGCGGCTGGTCGACGTCACCTACGAATGCCTGATGCTCGGCATCGAGCAGGCGAAGCCCGGCAACACGATGGGCGACGTCGCGCACGCGATCCAGAGCCATGCCGAGCGCCACCGCTATTCGGTCGTCCGCGATTTCTGCGGCCACGGCGTCGGGCAGATGTTCCACGACGCGCCCGAGGTCGTCCACGCCGGGCGTCCCGGCACCGGGCCGGAGCTCCGCCCCGGCATGTTCTTCACCATCGAGCCGATGATCAACACCGGCAAATATGCGGTCAAGATGCTCGCCGACGGCTGGACCGCGGTGACCCGCGATCGCTCGCTTTCGGCGCAGTTCGAACACAGCATCGGGATCACCGAGACCGGCTGCGAAATCTTCACCGCCAGCCCCACGGGTCTGAACGCGCCGCCCTGGCAAAGCTGATCGCCACAGCGATTCCCGTTTCGTCATCCCGGACTTGATCCGGGATCCATGACTTTCAACGTTGCGCTGGCCTTTCGTGGACCCCGGATCAAGTCCGGGGTGACGATGAGCGTGACGATGAGAAAGCCCCTCGCGCCCATTTTCCTGCTTGCACCGCGCCCCCTTCCGGCGCAGACTTGACGTTAACGTCAAGCATAGACGGGAGAGAGACATGGCGAAGAGGGTCTTTTCGGCGGCGCTTGTAGGCTGCGCAGCGCTGGCACTGGCGGCGTGCAACGCGTCGAAGGATGGCGGGGCGCCGGGCGGCGCGCTCGACGATGCCGAGAAGGCGAGCGAGGCGCTGCTCAAGACCGGCGGCAACGGCGATAATTGGGCCGGCATCGGCTACAGCTACGACGAACAGCGCTTCAGCCCGCTCACCGATATCAACGACAAGAATGTGGGGCAGCTCGGCATCGCCTGGTTCGCCGACCTCGACGACGCGCGCGGGCAGGAAGCGACCCCTGTGGTCGTCGACGGCACCCTCTATGTCAGCCACGCCTGGTCGAAGGTCGATGCGTGGGACGCCGCGACCGGCAAGAAGCTCTGGAGCTTCGACCCCAAGGTTCCCGGCGACCGCGCGGTGTCGGCCTGCTGCGACGTCGTCAACCGCGGCGTCGCCGTCTGGGGCGACAAGCTCTTCGTCGGCACGCTCGACGGCCGCCTGATCGCGCTCGACCGCAAGACCGGCAAGGAGCTGTGGTCGACGCAGACCTTCGACACCTCGAAGCCTTATACGATCACCGGCGCGCCGCGCGTCGTGAAGGACATGGTGCTGATCGGCAATGGCGGCGCCGAGTTCGGGGTGCGCGGATATGTCACCGCTTACGATGCCGACACGGGGAAGGAGCGCTGGCGTTTCTATACTGCGCCGAACCCGACCAAAGCGAAGGACGGCGCCGCGAGCGACGACATTTTCGCGAGCAAGGGCAACGCCACCTGGTCCGACAAGGGCGAGTGGAAGGTGTCGGGCGGCGGCGGCACGGTGTGGGACGCGATCGTCTATGACAAGGATCTCGACCAGATCTATCTCGGCGTCGGCAACGGCAACCCATGGAACCATGGCGAGCGCTCGAACGGCGAGGGCGACAACTGGTTCCTCTCGTCGGTCGTCGCGCTCGACGCGAACACCGGCAAATATAAATGGCATTATCAGGAGACGCCCGGCGAGAGCTGGGATTATACCGCGACCCAGCCGATCATCCTCGCCGAGCAGGCGGTGGACGGGAAACCCGCCAAGGTGCTTTACCATGCGCCGAAGAACGGCTTCTTCTTCACCATCGACCGCACGAGCGGCAAGCTGATCGACGCCAAGCCCTATGTCGACGGCATCAACTGGGCGACCGGCTACGACATGACGACCGGCCGCCCGATCGAAAACCCCGAGGCGCGCTTCTACAAGACCGGCAAGCCGTTCATCGCCATCCCCGGCGCGCTCGGCGCGCACAACTGGCACCCGATGAGCTACAACCCCGCGACCGGGCTCGTCTATATTCCGGCGCAGCAGATTCCGCAGGGCTATCTCCAGGACATGGACGAGCTCGACAAGCGCAAGGTGCTGGGGTTCAACGTCGGCACCTCGCTCAACAAGACGATGCTCCCCGACGACGCCAAGGCGTTCCGCGCCGCGGTCGCCGCGACGACCGGGCGCCTCGTCGCCTTCGACCCGCGCACCGGCAAGGTCGCATGGGGCGTCGACTATCCCGCAGCGTGGAACGGCGGGACGATGACGACCGCGGGCAACCTCGTTTTCCAGGGCACGAGCACCGGCCGCTTCCGCGCTTATGCCGCCGATAGCGGCAAGCAGCTTCTCGACCTCGACATGCAGTCGGGGATCGTCAGCGCGCCCTCGACCTTCCGCGTCGGCGGAGTGCAATATATCGCCTTCCAGACCGGCAAGGGCGGCGCCTTCCCGCTCGTCGCCGGGATCGCGGGCGGGGTGACGCGCAAGCTGCCCAACCTGCCGCGCCTCGTCGTGCTCAAGCTCGGCGGCACGGCGAAGCTGCCCGCGCCGCCCGCGACGACGACGCTCGCGTGGAACCCGCCGCCGCAGTTCGGCACCCCCGAACAGGTCGCGTCGGGCAAGGCGCACTTCGGCCGCTATTGCCAGGTCTGTCACGGCGACAGCGCGATCGGCAACGGCTTCACCCCCGACCTGCGCGTCTCGGGCACCCTCACCAACGCCGATGCGTGGAAATCGGTGATCCTCGACGGCGCGCTCAAGGATCGCGGCATGGTGAGCTTCGCGCGTGTCCTCACCCCCGCCGACGCCGAGGCGATCCGCGCCTATGTCATCGACCGGTCGAACTGGACCAAAGCCAACCTCCCCGACGCCACCGCGCCGGTCGGGCGGTAAGGCCCCCGGCTCTCTCCGCGACCGACGACGGTGGCGGAGAGGGCGGGATAGAAAATTTTCACGCGAAGGCGCGAAGAGGGTCGCGCATCAAGTCTGCCGTTTATTTGTCGCCGCAGGCGACCTTGAAAAGCGCTTCGCGCAATCGGCAAGCAGCACCGGCATAATGGTGCCGCCTTCTTCGCGCCTTCGCGTCTTCGCGTGAAACAAAATAAAGCAGCCCCCTCATCCTTGCCCATATTTTAGGCAGCAAAATCCCGCCGCTGCCTACCCCTTGGGCAATGCCGCATTCCTCCATCGCAAATCTCCGCGAAAGCCCGCGATTCGCCAATTGGCACGGGTCTTGATTGGTGCAAGATGGCGGGACACCGCACCGACTCGACCGGCCAAACCGGACCAGGCGTGCCTGATCCGGCTTTGACTGCGAGCGGCGGCGGCCAGTCCAAAGGGGATCAGACGCGTGAAGAAGATTGAGGCGATCATCAAACCGTTCAAGCTCGACGAAGTGAAGGAAGCGCTGCACGAAGTCGGCGTCAGCGGCATCACCGTGACCGAGGCAAAGGGCTTCGGCCGGCAGAAGGGTCATACCGAACTTTATCGCGGCGCCGAATATGTCGTCGACTTCCTGCCCAAGGTGAAGCTGGAGGTGATCGTCGAGGATTCGTTAGCCGAACGCGTCGTCGAGGCGATCGCCGCCGCCGCGCAAACCGGCCGCATCGGCGACGGCAAGATTTTCGTGATCCCGGTCGAAACCGCACTCCGCATCCGCACCGGCGAACGCAACGAGGACGCCCTTTAAGGCATCCGCGCTCCATCCCGTTCAACCAGACCCCGGCGCGAGCCGGTCATTATCGCAAGAAGGAAGCATAGACGATGGCTACGAAGCCCAAGGACATCATCGCGCGGATCAAGGATAACGACATCGAGTGGGTCGACCTGCGCTTCACCGACCCCAAGGGCAAGTGGCAGCACCTGACCATGTGCGCCGGGGTGATCGACGAGGATGCGCTCGAGGACGGGCTGATGTTCGACGGCTCGTCGATCGAGGGCTGGAAGGCGATCAACGAGAGCGACATGATCCTGATGCCCGACCTCGACGCCGTCTATGACGATCCTTTCTCGGCGACGCCGATGCTGGTGATCTTCTGCGACATCGTCGAGCCCTCGACCGGCGAAGGCTATGCCCGCGACCCGCGCACGACCGCGAAACGCGCCGAAGCCTATGTCGCCTCGACCGGCATCGGCGACACCGTCTATGTCGGCCCGGAAGCCGAATTCTTCATGTTCGACGACGTCCGTTTCGAAACCGGCTACAACAAGTCGGGTTTCGAGATCGACGACATCGAGCTGCCGACCAACACCGGCCGCAGCTATGAGGGCGGCAACCTCGCGCACCGCCCGCGCGCCAAGGGCGGCTATTTCCCCGTCGCGCCGGTCGACAGCGCGGTCGACATCCGCGCCGAGATGGTCTCGACGATGCTCGAACTCGGCCTGCCCTGCGACAAGCATCACCACGAGGTCGCCGCCGCGCAGCACGAACTCGGCCTGACCTTCGGCACGCTGACCCAGACCGCCGACCGGATGCAGATCTATAAATATGTCGTGCACCAGGTCGCGCACGCCTATGGCAAGACCGCAACCTTCATGCCGAAGCCGATCAAGGACGATAACGGCTCGGGCATGCACACCCACATCTCGATCTGGGAAAAGGGCAAGCCTTTGTTCGCGGGCAACGGCTATGCCGGGCTTTCGGACATGTGCCTCTATTTCATCGGCGGCGTCGTCAAGCACGCCAAGGCGCTCAATGCCTTCACCAACCCGACGACGAACAGCTACAAGCGCCTCGTCCCCGGCTTCGAGGCGCCGGTGCTGCTCGCCTATTCGTCGCGCAACCGCTCGGCCTCGTGCCGCATCCCCTACGGCGCGGGCGCCAAGGCGAAGCGCGTCGAATTCCGCTTCCCCGACGCGATGGCGAACCCCTATCTCTGCTATTCGGCGCTGCTGATGGCGGGGCTCGACGGCATCCAGAACAAGATCCATCCCGGCGACGCGATGGACAAGAATCTCTATGACCTGCCGCCCGAGGAACTGGCCGAAGTGCCGACCGTCTGCGCGTCCCTGCGCGAAGCGCTCGACAGCCTGCTCGCCGACCATGATTTCCTGCTCAAGGGCGACGTCTTTTCGAAGGACCAGATCGAAGCCTATGTCGAGCTCAAGTGGGACGAAGTCTATCGCTTCGAACAGACCCCGAGCCCGGTCGAATTCGATATGTATTACAGCGCCTGATCTGCAGCGATCAACGCGCGGGGCGTCCGGTTCGGGGGAACCGGGCGCCCCATTTTTTTGAGCGATCTCGTTCAGAAGCGGCTGACTATGGTCCCTTTCGCCTTCGTCATTGCGAGCGAAGCGAAGCAATCCAGAGCGGTTTACGCCACCTCTGGATTGCTGCGTGGCATCGCGCGCGATGCGCTCAGGAAACTCGACGCCTTCGACGCGGCGAAGGACGCCGCCTGACGCTCGCACGCTTGCGGCGCAGGCCCGGCGGCGGCACAAGGGGCGGAATCGAAGGAGTCCTCCCCCCATGAAATCGCTGCCCTTTGCCGCCCTGATCGCTCTTCAACTCGCTCTGTCGCCTGCCGCGCACGCGAAGCTCAGCCCGGCCGAGGCGAAGATGGCGAAGACGGTCGAGGCCGAACAGGGCCGCAGCCTCGCGCTGCTCGAACGGCTGGTGAACCAGAACAGCGGATCGCAGAATCTGGAGGGCGTCGAAAAGGTCGGCCAGATGATGCGCGCCGAACTCGAACCCCTGGGCTTCCAGGTCGAGTGGAAGCCGATGCGCGATACCGGACGCGCGGGCCATCTGATCGCGACGCACGCCGGCAAGCCGGACGGCAAGCGCCTGCTGCTGATCGGCCATCTCGACACGGTGTTCGAGCCCGACTCGCCTTTCCAGAAATTCGTCCGCAAGGGCGATATGGGCGAAGGTCCCGGCGCGGGCGACGACAAGGGCGGGATGGTCGTCGTCGTCGCGGCGCTGCGCGCGATGCAGGCGGCGGGGACGCTGAAGGACGCCAATATCGAATTTCACATGACCGGCGACGAAGAGGATTCGGGCACCCCGATCGAGAAAGCGCGCGCCGACCTGATCGCCGCGGGCAAGCGCAGCGATGTCGCGCTCGATTTCGAGGGGCTGGTGCGCGATGCGGGCGCCGACATGGGATCGGTCGCGCGGCGCTCGTCGGACAGCTGGACGGTGACCGCGACCGGCAAGGCGAGCCACAGCTCTGGCATCTTCAGCGCCGAGGCGGGCGAAGGCGCGATCTATGAGCTCACACGGATCATCCATCGCTTCCGCACCGAGCTGCCCGAACCCAATCTGACCTTCAACGTCGGCCTGATCGCGGGCGGGCAGCAGGCCGAACTCGACGCGGGCGGCATTCGCGCCACCGCCAATGGCAAGACCAACATCATCCCCGCGATCGCGATCGCGCGCGGCGATTTGCGCGCGCTGTCCCCCGAGCAGATCGACCGGGTGAAGGCAAAGATGGCGGCGATCGTCGCCGACCACGCCCCCGGCACCGGCGCGACGATCGGCTTCGATCCCGGCGGCTATCCGCCGATGGCCCCGACCGAGGGCAATAAGGCGCTGCTCGTCAAGCTCAACGGCGTGAACCGCGACCTCGGGCTCGCCGAAATGGCGGCGCTCGACCCGCTGAAGCGCGGCGCTGGCGACATCAGCTTCGTCGCCGCCGACGTTGACGGGCTCGCGGGCCTCGGCCCCTATTCGACCGGCGATCATGCGCCGGGCGAAGCGGTCGATATCCCCAGCATCGCGCGCCAGGCGACGCGCGCCGCCATATTGATGTCACGGCTGTCTGCTGAAAAGCGCTGACCCGGAAACTATCCTCCATCGTCATGCCGGACTTGATCCGGGGTCCCGCTTCAAGCGTCGCCAAGCGGGATGCCGGATCAAGTCCGGCATGACGAAAGTGGGTGGTGGCGCTTGATTCATTCGCCACCGCCATTAGGTAGCAATGCGAGACGTATTTTAGACGCCGATGGGAGACTTATGATGAGCGACACCGAAACGCACCTGAAACAGCATTACATCGGCGGCAAATGGGTCGACAGCCAGGGCGGCAAGCTCCACGACGTCATCAACCCCGCGACCGAGGAAGCGGCTTCGACCGTCGTGCTCGGCAGCGCGGCCGATGTCGATGCCGCGGTCGCCGCGGCGAAGGAAGCCTTCAAGACCTTCTCGCAGACGACGCGCGAGGAACGCCTCGCGCTGCTGAACCGCATCGTCGAGGAATATAAGAAGCGTGGGCCCGATCTCGCCAGGTCGATGGCGAGCGAAATGGGCGCGCCGGTGAGCTTCGCGGGCACCGCGCAGGTCGGCGCCGGCATCGGCGGCTTCCTCGGCACGATCGCCGCGCTCAAGGATTTCGAATTCGCAGAAAAGCATGGCGCGAACACGATCGTCTATGAGCCGATCGGCGTCGTCGGCATGATCACGCCGTGGAACTGGCCGCTCAACCAGATCGCGCTGAAGGTCGCTCCGGCGCTCGCCGGGGGCAACACGATGATCCTCAAACCGTCCGAGGAATGCCCTGGCAATGCGGTGATCTTCGCCGAAATCCTCGACGCCGCGGGCGTCCCACCGGGCGTGTTCAACCTCGTCCAGGGCGATGGCCCCACCGTCGGCAACGCGATCTCGTCGCACCCCGGCATCGAAATGGTGAGCTTCACCGGCTCGACCCGCGCCGGCATCCTCGTCGCCAAGGCGGCGGCCGACACGGTCAAGCGCGTCCATCAGGAACTCGGCGGCAAGTCGCCGAACATCGTCCTGCCCGACGCCGACCTTGAGACCGTGCTGCCGCCGACGGTGCAGGGCGTGCTCGTCAACACCGGCCAAAGCTGCATCGCGCCGACGCGCATCCTGGTCCACAAGGATCGCAAGGCCGAAGCGGTCGGCGTCATCAAGGCGATGTTCGACGGGACGCAAGTGGGCGACCCGCAGGCCGAGGGCGGCCATATCGGCCCCGTCGTCAACAAGGCGCAGTATGACAAGATCCAGGGCCTGATCCAGTCGGCGATCGACGAGGGCGCGACGCTGGAAACCGGCGGCACCGGCCTGCCCGCGAACGTCAACCGCGGCTATTTCATCAAGCCGACCGTCTTCTCGGGCGTCACCCCCGACATGCGCATCGCCAAGGAGGAGGTGTTCGGCCCCGTCGCGACGATCATGGAATATGCCGACCTCGACGAAGCGGTCGATATCGCCAACGACACCGAATACGGCCTGTCGGCGGTCGTCTCGGGCGATCCCGCCAAGGCCGCCGCGGTCGCGCCGAAGCTGCGCGCCGGCATGGTCGCGGTCAACGCCTGGGGCCCCGCGCCGGGCGCGGCGTTCGGCGGCTACAAGGCGTCGGGCAACGGCCGCGAAGGCGGGCTGTTCGGGCTGAAGGATTTCATGGAAGTGAAGTCGATCAGCGGCATTCCGGCGTAACATCTCCCCTCCCTGAAAGGGAGGGGTCGGGGGTGGGTCGCCGCAGGCGTTCTGCTTGGCGGCACACCCACCCCGCTGCGACTAAGCGGGCAAGCCCGCAAGTCTCGCTGCCCCTCCCTTTCAGGGAGGGGTTTTTCTTTGCGCATTGGCGAGCTAAGCGCACCCCATGACCACCCGCTCGCCGCTCGCCCCCGCCGCCTTCCCCGCCCTCCCCGACATCGCCGGGGTCACGCGCCGCGTCGCGCGGGCGCGCTACAAGGAATGGGATCGCTGCGACCTCACCTATGTCGAGCTTGCTCCCGGCACGGCGGTCGCGGGGGTCTTCACGCGCAATCTCTGCTGCTCGTCCGAGGTCGAACTCGGCCGCGAGCAGATCAAGAGCGGCATCGGCCGCGCGCTGATCGTCAATGCGGGCAACAGCAACGCCTTCACCGGCTATCGCGGGCGCGAGGCGGTCGAACAGATCATGGCGCAGGTTGCCGAGCATCTCGGCTGCGCGGCGGGCGAGGTGTTCGTCAGTTCGACCGGCGTCATCGGCGTGCCGCTGCCCAAGGACAAGGCGCGCGCGGGCGTGGCGGCGGCGCTGACCGCCGAACCCTGCTCATGGGAGGCCGCGGCCGAAACCATCTGCACCACCGACACTTTCCCGAAAGGCGCCGCCGCGAGCGCGGTCGTCGGCGACCACACGATTCAAGTCGCGGGAATCGTCAAGGGATCAGGGATGATCGCTCCCGACATGGCGACGATGCTCGGCTATATCTTCACCGACGCCGCGGTCGCCCCCGCGCTGCTGCAGGATATGCTGACCGAGGCGACCGGCGGGACGTTCAACAACATCACCGTGGACAGCGACACCTCGACCAGCGACACGGTGCTGCTGTTCGCGACGGGGCAAGCGGGAGGCGCAACGCTCGCCAGCCGCGACGATCCGGGCGCCGACGCGCTCTATGCGGCGATCCACGCTGTCGCGCTCGACCTTGCGCAGCAGGTGGTGCGCGACGGCGAAGGCGCGTCGAAATTCATCGAGGTGCAGGTGACGGGCGCGGTCAGCGACGCCAGCGCGAAGCGCGTCGCGCTGTCGATCGCCAATTCGCCGCTGGTCAAGACCGCGATCGCGGGCGAGGACGCGAACTGGGGCCGCGTCGTGATGGCGGTGGGCAAGGCGGGCGAACCCGCCGACCGCGACCGCCTCGCGATCCGCTTTGGCGATCACTGGGTGGCGAAGGACGGGCTGCCGGTCGACGGCTATGACGAGGCGCCGGTCGCGGCGCACCTCAAGGGCCTCGAAATCCGCGTCGGCGCCGACCTCGGCCTCGGCGAAGGCCGCGCGACCGTGTGGACGTGCGACCTGACCCACGGCTACATCAGCATCAACGCCGATTACCGGAGCTGAACCGCAGACAGAAAACCGTTCGCATCGAGCGAAGTCGAGATGCCCATCGATATGGCGCTAGGCCGACGGGTGTCTCGACTTCGCTCGACACGAACGGATAAAGGCGTTGCTTACAGCGCCCCCTCAAGCCACCCCTTGAGCGCGCTCTTCGGCGCCGCGCCGACCTTGGTGTCGGCGACCGCGCCGTTCTTGAACAGGATCATCGTCGGGATGCCGCGCACGCCATATTTGCTCGGCGCGTCGGGATGGTCGTCGATGTTGAGCTTGGCGATCACCACCTTGCCCGCCAGCTCGTCCGAGATTTCCTCGAGCGAAGGGCCGATCATCTTGCACGGGCCGCACCATTCGGCCCAGAAATCGACGAGCACCGGCGTGTCGCTGTCGAGCACGTCGGCCTGGAAGCTGGCATCGGTGATGGCTTTGGTGGTCATAATCAAACTCCTGAAACTGCCTTGTTCCCAAGCTAGGGCGTCGGCGCGTCGGGCTCAAGGGTCGAACCCGGCAAATTCACCTTGGTTGCCGCCAAGCCGGGCTTGTGCGCATCGAGCAGCGCATCGCCCAGCCGGATCAGCCGCGGCGCGGCGGTGTAGAGCAGCGCCGCCTCGACGCGGCGGCCGGGGAAGATGACGGTCAGCGCGTCGCGATACGCCGCCATCTGGCGCAGATAGGCGGGCTGCACCGCGTCGGCGCTGTCGGGCACCTGCCGCCCGGTCTTATAGTCGATCACCGTCACCGCGTCGTCGGTGACAAGCAGGCGGTCGACGATCCCCGCGACGACCGCGCCGCCGTCGACGACCGCCGACAGCGGCACCTCGGCGAGGCTGCCGGGGCCGAACAATGCGGCGTGCGCGGGATCGCCCAGCACCGCGAGCGCTTCATCGGCCATCGCCGCGCGCGCCGCCTCGCCGAGCGTCGGCGCCTGCGCGGCGAGCCAGCGCAACGCCGCATCGCGCCGCCTTTCCGCCGCGACCGGCGGCAGCCGCTCGAACAGCGCGTGGAGCAGCAGCCCGCGCTCGACCGCCGCGACGCGCGCGGCACCTTGCGGCGGCACCGCGACATCGTCCTCGCCGAGCGCCGACGGCGCAAGCGGGCGCGGCGGGCGCGCTTCCTCGGGCGCGGGGCGGTGCGCCCAGCCGGGAAGCACGAGCGCGGGCGCCGGGGCCTTCGCGGCCTTCTCCTTCTTCGCCCATTTGCCGTCGTTGGCGCGGTGGATACGGCGCTGCCCCCAGACGGGCCCCGCCGCCTCCCACTCGCACGGCATCGCCGCGAGCACGCTCTCGGCCGCGGCGTGCCAGCTCGTCTCGGGGATCGTGCGGTCGGCCTTCTTCGTCACCCCCGCGACGACCAATATCTCCTCGGCGCGCGTCATCGCGACGTAGAAGAGGCGCCAATGCTCCTCCGACGCCGCTTTCGCCGCGGCGGCATAGGCGTCGGCGAGCGCCCCGTGCCGCTCGTCGGCGGGCAGCGCGAAGACCGGCAATTTCTCCCATGCAGCGACATCGACGCTGAATGGCCGGTGGCCGATCGCGGCATCGTCGGTCGCATCGGCGAGGATCACGATCGGCGCCTGCAATCCCTTCGAGCCGTGCACCGTCATCACGCGCACGACGTCGCTGCGCGCTTCGGTCTGGCGCTTGATGTCGGCGGCGCTCGCCGACACCATCGTCAGGAAGCCGAGCAGCGACACCGTCTCACGCCTCTCGAAAGCGAGCGCCTGATTGAGCAGCTCGTCGATCGGGTCGCGCGCTTCGCGTCCCAGCCGCGCCGTGAGTTTGCGCCGCCCGTCGATCGACCCCGACAAGACGGTTTCGAGGAAACGGAAGGGCGTGGTGAAATCGGCCATGCCGAGCAGGTGACGCAGCGCCACCATCGCCGCCGCGGGCACCTCGCTCTCGGTCGCCCGCAGATGCTCCCACAGCGCCGCGCGGCCGCGCTTGTGGGCGTGCGCGTAAAGCTGATCCTGCGTCCAGCCGATCAGCGGCGAGACGAGCAGCGCGGCGAGATTGAGGTCGTCGAGCGGCTGCACCGCGAAGCGCATCGCCGCGATCAGGTCCTGCGCCGCGAGCGGCTGGGTCAGCGCGAAGCGATCGACGCCCGCCACCGGCACATGCAGCGCCTGCAGCCGCGCGACGATCCGCGCCGCGAGGTCGCGGCGACGGCGGACGAGGATCATGATGTCGCCCGGCGCGACCGGGCGCCCGTCCTTGCCGTGCGCGATCCACTCTTGCACTTCGCCCGCAATCGCCTTCGCCAGCCGCATCGAGGCGGGGTCGGAGGCGGGTGCATTCGCATCACCATCGCCTTCGTCCGCCTCGTCGGCGGCGGCGTCGAGCGCCTTGCCAACCGGCAGCGGTTGCCAGAGTTCGACCTGTCCCGCTTGGGTCGAGCGTTTGGGATCATGCGGCGGTTCGTCGCCGTCGAGACCCATATCGGCGGTGCCGCCCGCCGCCAGCCAGCGATCCACGACCTCGAGCACGGCCGGGGTCGAGCGGTAGTTGGACACCAGATCGACGTTCTGAAAGGCCTGCTCCGCGCGCTCACCTAATAAATGGAACAGCTCGCGCGCTTTCGCGAACGCCTTGGGCTCGGTGCCCTGAAAGCCGAAGATCGCCTGCTTGCGGTCGCCGACGGTGAAGAGCGTGCGGATGCGCTCGTCCTTCGCTCCGCTGCCCGCGAAAAACTCCTCGGCCATCGACAGGACGATGCCCCATTGGCGCATATTGGTATCCTGCGCCTCGTCGACGAGGATATGGTCGGTGCGCTGGTCGAGCTTGAAGCGCACCCATTCGCCGAAGCTGCTGACGCGCAGCAGCGAGCCCGCGAGCGTGATCAGATCGTCGAAATCGGCGAGCCCCTGCTCGCGCTTGGCGAGCGCATAGCTTTCGGCAAAGCGGCTGCCGAGCGTCCATGCCGCCGCGAGGTCGTCGGCGACGCGCATCGCGGTCGCGGTGCCGATGAGCCGCTGCGCGGCCCCGACGATGCGCACCGCGCTGTCGACGCAATCGGCCATTCGCCCCTTGTCGCCCGCGAAATCGGCGCGGAGATCGCCCTTGCCGGTCAGGAAGCAGCCGAGCAGTTCGCCGAGCATCGCAGCGCGCGCGGACGCGCCGGCGATCAGCCAGCCGACCATCATATCGTTGCAGGCAAGCCCGGTCTTCGTCCCCCAGTTGGCGCCGCTCGTCGCGACCGCGCGGATATCGGCGTCGGGGACCGCGCCGTCCGCGAGTTCGGCCTCGATCCACGCATCGGGATCGCCGTCCGGCAGGTCGAACGCGGCGCGCAGGTCGTGCGCCGAGGGCGGCAGCGCCGCGCGCGGACCGCCGAACGCCGCGGCGCAGTTCGACAGGAAGGATAGCGCGGACTCCGGCCCCAGCCGCCGCGACAGCATCGCCGCGGCGTCGCGGAGGTCGCTTCCTTCTCCCCTCCTCTTCAGAGGAGGGGCAGCGAGACTTGGTTCGGCGAAGCCGGGCCTGGTCGCAGCGGGGTGGTGTTCCGCACCGGCGTCCACCACCCCAAACCCCTCCTCTGAAGAGGAGGGGCTTTCCAGAAGCTCCGCCAGCACCTTTCTTTGCAGGGCCGCCGCCTCATCCTCCTCGATCGCGCGGAAGCCCGGCAGCAGCTTCGCTTCGAGCGGAAAGCTCGCGAGCAGGGTCTGGCAGAAGCTGTGGATCGTCTGGACGCGGATCGCGCCGCCCGGACTGTCGATCACCGTCGCGAACAAGGAGCGCGCCCGCGTCATCAATCCCGGCCGCTCCCAGTCGAGCCCCAGAGCGCGCAGGTCCAGCCGCAAATCGCCATCCTCCATCCGCACCCACGCTGCGAGCCGTTCGTGGATGCGGTGCGCCATTTCGGCCGCGCCTGCCTTGGTGAAGGTGATGCAGAGGATCGCTTCGGGCGAGACGCCATCGAGCATCAACCGCAGCACCCGCGCCGAAAGCACCTGCGTCTTGCCCGTCCCCGCCGACGCGCCGAGCCAGACGTGGCTCTCGGGATCGGCGGCGGCGGCCTGCCGCGGGTCGAGGGTGGCGAGACCGGAGGGCGTGCTCATTCGCCGTCCTCCCCGCGCCCGAACCATTCGTCGCGGCGCATGAGCTGGTCATAGTCGCCATAGCCCGCCGCCTCGCCCGGCGCGAAGGGCGCGTCGCCGAGCAGATAGTGCGCCGCAAGCTCCGACAGTGCGTCGGCGGCATGGTCGATCGCCTGTTCGGCGCTCTTCAGATCGCTGCGTGGGCCATAGGTGGCAGAGACCTTCCCCGCCCCGCCCGCGCGGCGGTCGGGACGCAGGCTCCAATATTCGAGGGCATCGACCGGCGCCGCGGCGATGTCCTTCATCCCGCCGCGCTGCGCGATCAGCCCGAGCAGACCGAGCTGGTTGTCGCGCTTGTCATAGGCTGCCTTCGCACTCGGCGCGCCGCCCGACTTGTAATCGACGATCGCGAGCCGGCCCGCGCCGTCACGGTCGATCCGATCGGCCTTGCCGTGCAGCACGATGCCATCGATGGCGATTTCGCCCTGCGCCTCGACCGCCAGCGGCTGGCGCTCCCCGGCATTCCAGACCTGCTCCGCCGCCCAGCGCAGCGCGGGCTCGATCCGCGGCAGCCAGAAGGCGCGCGCGATCGTGTCGAGCGCCGGATCGTCGCGCAGCATCGCAAGCTCCGTCTCGAACCCCTCGCGCGTCGCGCCGCCGCGTACCCAGTCCTCGAACAATCGGTGGACGCGCGTTCCGCGCCAGCGCGGATCGGGCGCGGCGCTCAAGGGGTCGAGCGCCGACAGGCCGAGCATCCGGTCGGCATAATAAGCGAAGGGATCGCGCGCCAGCTTGTCGACCCCGGTGACGCTGATCCGGCGCGGGCGGTCGTCGGCGGGCGGGCGCGGCGCAGGCCGCCCGGCGGGCTGCGTCCCGCCCGCCGGGACGTCGAGTTCGGCCGCGAGCCGCGTCAGCGGCACGCCGCCCGGCGCGGGCTCGGGAAGGTCGCCCGCGAGCGCCGCGAGCCGCAGCCAGAAGCGCGAGGCGACCGCCGGATCGCCGCCGCTCCGTTCGGCGCGGGTGACGACGATCTCGCTGCCGCCAAGCGCGCTCGCGAAATCATGCGCCGCCATCCCCTGCTGCCGCTCGGGCGCGGGCAGGCCGAGCAGGCGGCGGATGCCCGGCGCGAGCCACGGGTCGGGCTGGGTCGCGGCGGGCCAGCGCCCCTCGTCGAGCCCGCCGAGGATCATCAGGTCGGCGCGCTGGAGCCGCGCCTCGAGCAGCCCCCAGATGAACAACCGCGGATGGCCGCCATAGGGCGGGCGCACGCTCGCTGCGCCGAGCAACTGCCCGAGCATCGCGGGGAAATCGGCGGGATCGACAAGCGCCGGCCCGTCGCCGCGCGCGAGCGCCCACTGATCGAACAATTCGGCGAGCATCCGCCCCGCTGGCCCCGCCCAGACGGCATCGCCGGTGAGCCATTCGACGCCCTGTTGCAGCGCCGCCAGCAAGCTCGCGGGCGGGGCCGGGGCTGCGAAGGGCGCGAGCGCCGCTCCCAGCGCCTCCGACACCGCGTCCCACCACGTCTGCAACTGGACCGCCAAACCGTGCCCGCGTGCCTTGGGATCGGCCGCGCGCGCGGCGATCCGCGCGCTCACCCCGCCCCAACCGGGCGCAAGTCCCGGCTCGCGCAGAAGGAGGTCGAGCCGCCGCACCTGGTCGAGCCATGCCGTCCGCCCCTCGCCCTTGCGCACCAGCGGATGGCCGAGCAGCGACACCAGGGCGACAGGATCGAAGTCCGCCGCCAGTTCGGCGAGCAGCAGCAGCAGCGCGCCCGGCGGCGTCCGCGACAGGGGCTGACCCGCGCTGTCGTCGACCGAAATCCCCCAGCGCGCGAGCGCCGCCGCGACGCGCTCGGCAAGGCCGCGGTCGGGCGTCACCAGCGCCGCGGTGCGCCCCGGCGTCTCGACCGCCTCGCGCATCAACAGCGCGATCCCCTGCGCCTCCTGCCCATCGTCGGCGAACACCGCACCCTCTATTCCGGCCGTCGCCGCCGACAGATCGCCCGCCGCCTGCCACTGGGCGGTATAATCGGCGGGCGCGAAGAGCAGCGACACGAAGGGCGTGCGCGTCGCGGGACCGTCGAAGTCCGACGCCGCCTCCCATTCGATCACCTCGTCGCGGCTCGCGCCCATGCGACCCAGCAACAGCTTCAGATGATATTGCGGGTGCGTTTCCAGCGGCCGCGCCGGATGATCGGGGTCGGGTCGCGTCGGGCCGAGCGCGTCCCATTCCTCGGCCGCCATGACGCCGTCGAGCCCCGGCAGCACGACCATGCCGCGGTCGAGACCGGCGACCGTGCGCAGCAATCGCGCGATCGCGGGCGCGGCGGTGGTGACGCCCGCCGCGATGGTGAAGCGCGCGGGCGGCGCGGCGCGCCATCCCTTCGTCACGCGGTCGAGCAGGCAATTGCGCCGCGCGGCGCGGTCGATGTGGCCCGTCTTCGCCAGCACCTCCGGCCAATGATCGACGAGCAGTCGCAGCCGCCCGAGCGACGCCTGCCAATGTTCGGCGAAGGCGCCGAGGTCGAGATCGACGAGCGCACTCGCGCGGATTTCCTCATAATGAAGCTGGTCGATCACCCGCGCGAGCCCGTCGGCGAGCTGGAACGCCGCCGCGCCGGCAATCGCGGCCTCGCCCGCGGGGGTATGCCGTTCGATCAGTTCGGCGAGCAGCAAGCGGCGGCGCAGCGGGTCGATCGCGGGCGGGATCGGATCGTCGTCGATTGCGTCGAGCGCCAGCGCCACGCTTTCATCGAGGTCGGCGTCGCCGATCACCGCGAGCCGCGGCATCAGCAGGCCCTGCCCGCCCGCGCGCACGAACGCCGCCTGCACCGCGCTGCGCGCGCGGTTGCTGGGGAGCAGGATCAACCCTTCGGCCAGCCCGAGCGCCCCGTCGCCGTAGCGCGCGATGATCCCGGCCGCGAGCGCATCCGCGAACGCCCGGTGAACGGGGATCGAATATATTTCAACGCGCGTCATTGCGAGCGCAGC
>NZ_JAOZVW010000121.1 GCF_025869345.1 Sphingopyxis sp. | reverse complement strand
AGAGCGTGCGTCGGCTGACCCCACTCTGGGTTCCCGCTTTCGCGGGAATGACGAATGATGGGGGAAGATCGAGGAATGTCCGCCCCTCTCCCAAAGCCAATGCTCCGAACACACTCAATTCATCGACAAAACAAAACGCTTTGTCGCAACATCATTGAGAACAAAACAGGAACATGGAACGAAGAACGCAAGGAAACCGTCCAATGGACACAGGTTTCGCACATCGAAGCCGGAAGGACAAGATCATGGTTCAGGTCGCCGCTGCTCTCCTCTTTGCCGTCGCCGCCGGGCTCGGCCTGACCGTCATCCTGGCGATGCTGAAGAACAACGAGACGGCCATTCTCTCGGCGCTGATGGGCGAAGGCGCCTTCCCGGCCGGAGCCGCGCCGCAGCCCGGCCCGGCTTCGCGCGTCATCACGCTGCGCCGGTCGCCCGAACGCCGCGACGCGCCGCGCGCCCTTCGCACCGCCGTCCGCGCACCGATCAGCCGCGCCGCCTGATCCTGGCATAGCTGGCGACACCAAAAGGCAGCAGCGTCACATAGAGGGCGCAGACCGCCAGCAAGGTCTGCCACGGCGCGGTGACGAGCGCGGCGCCGAGGAGGCCGACGCCGGCAAGCGCGAACAATCGCCACGACCGGCGAAGGCGGATCGACGACCAGCTATAGGTCGGGATCGCCGAAATCATCAGCATCGCGACGCCGAGCGCCCAGGGCATGACGACATACCATTCGCGGAACAGGTCGTTGCCGGTCGAAAGCCAGAGATAGACGGGAACGAAGGCGAGCCCCGCCCCCGCGGGCGCCGGAATGCCGGTGTTGAAGCCCGCCGACTTGTGCGGCTGGATGTCGGCATCCATGCGCGAGTTGAAGCGCGCGAGGCGCAGCGCGCAGCCGACCGCAAGCGCCAGCGCCGCGGTCCAGCCGAATTTGGGCGCGTCGTCCAGCGACCACAGGAACAGGATCATCGCCGGCGCAACGCCGAAGGCGATGACGTCGGACAGCGAATCGAGCTCGGCGCCGAACTTGCTCTGCGCGCGCAGCAGGCGGGCGATGCGCCCGTCCATCCCGTCGAGCACGCCGGCGAAGATCACCGCGGCGAGCGCTTTCTCCCATTCCTCGCCGATCGCGAAGCGCACCCCGGTCAGCCCGAAGCAGAGCGCGAGCGCGGTGATCGCGTTCGGCGCGAAGGCGCGCAGCGGTATCCCGCCCAGGCGACGCTGTTCGGCGTCGACGCTCGTCTGCGGCGCGTCGGTCATTATTGTCCGATGCCGTCGAGGATTTCGGACGTGCCGATCCGCGCGATCACCGTTTCGCCCGCGAGCGCGCGCTGGCCGAGCAATATCTGCGGCGTGGTTCCGGCGGGCAGATAGACGTCGACGCGGCTGCCGAAACGGATCAGCCCGACGCGCTGCCCGGTCTGAAGCTCGGTTCCCATGCTCACGAAGGGCATGATGCGCCGCGCGACGAGCCCGGCGATCTGGGTGAAGCCGATGCGGACGCCGTCGCCGCGCTCGACGACGAAATGCTGGCGCTCATTCTCCTCGCTCGCCTTGTCGAGGTCGGCGTTGACGAACTTGCCGGGAATATAGACGAGCTTGCGCAGCGTCCCCGCGACCGGGGTGCGGTTGATATGGACGTCGAAGACGCTCATGAAGATCGAGACGCGCAGCATCGGCGCGTCGCCCAGCCCATCGGCGCCCGCGATCTCGGGCGGCGGCGGCACTTCGGCGATCTGCGTCACCAGCCCGTCGGCGGGCGCGATCACCACATCGGCGCCGGTCGGCGTGACGCGCAGCGGATCGCGAAAGAAGGCCGCGACCCAGAGGGTGATGCCGAACGCCAGCCAGCCGGCGATCTCCCACCCCAGCAGCCAGAAACACAGCGTGACGACCCCCGCGATCAGCAGGAATTTGCGGCCTTCCGGGTGGATCGACGGCCAGCGCCATTTGATGCCGCCGCCCGGACGGTTGGAAGAGAGGATAGAGGACATGCCGGTCTTTCTAGAAAGGCGAACGGTCATAGACAATCGAATAAGCCGCCCCGCCGGTTCCACCACGGCCATTGATCAATCGCGCCGCTTTCCCTAAGGCCCGCTGCAACTCCGACTCCCCAAGGAAAAAGGCTGAACGCATGGGCAAGATCAAGGTAGTCAACCCGGTCGTCGAACTCGACGGCGACGAAATGACCCGGATCATCTGGCAATGGATCCGCGAACGGCTGATCCTGCCCTATCTCGACATCGACCTTCATTATTACGACCTCGGCATCGAGGAACGCGACCGCACCGACGACAAGATCACCGTCGAGGCCGCGAACGCGATCAAGAAGCATGGCGTCGGCGTCAAATGCGCGACGATCACCCCCGACGAAGCGCGCGTCGAGGAATTCGGGCTCAAGAAGATGTGGAAGTCGCCGAACGGCACGATCCGCAACATCCTGGGCGGCGTCGTTTTCCGCGAACCGATCGTGATGAAGAATGTCCCGCGTCTCGTCCCCGGCTGGACCGACCCGATCGTCGTCGGCCGTCACGCCTTCGGCGATCAGTATAAGGCGACCGACTTCCGCGTCCCCGGCCCCGGCAAGCTGCGCCTGGTGTTCGAGGGCGAGGACGGCACGCTGATCGACGAGGAGGTGTTCCAGTTCCCCTCGTCGGGCGTCGCGATGGGAATGTATAACCTCGACGATTCGATCCGCGATTTCGCGCGCGCCAGCCTCAACTACGGCATCGCGCGCCAGTGGCCGGTGTATCTGTCGACCAAGAACACGATCCTCAAGGCCTATGACGGCCGCTTCAAGGATCTGTTCGAGGAAGTCTTCATCGACGAGTTCAAGCCGAAGTTCGACGAACTCGGCATCACCTATGAGCACCGCCTGATCGACGACATGGTCGCCTCGGCGCTCAAGTGGAGCGGCAAGTTCGTCTGGGCGTGCAAGAATTACGACGGCGACGTCCAGTCGGACACCGTCGCCCAGGGCTTCGGCTCGCTCGGCCTGATGACCAGCGTGCTGATGACCCCCGACGGCAAGACCGTCGAATCGGAGGCCGCGCACGGCACCGTCACCCGCCATTACCGTATGCACCAGCAGGGCAAGGCGACCTCGACCAACCCGATCGCGTCGATCTTTGCGTGGACCGGCGGGCTCAAGCATCGCGGCAAGCTCGACGGCACGCCCGAGGTGACGAAATTCGCCGACGACCTCGAAAAAATCTGCGTCGCGACGGTCGAAAGCGGCAAGATGACCAAGGACCTCGCGCTGCTGATCGGCCCCGACCAGAACTGGCTGACCACCGAAGGCTTTTTCGAGGCGATCGTCGAGAATCTCGACAAGAAGATGGGCGCCTGACGCCGGCTTCGCGGTAGGGGGATGGTTCTTCACCCCCTCCTCTTCAGAGGAGGGGCAGCGAGACTTGGTCCGGCGCAGCCGGGCCTTAGGCGAGCGGGGTGGTGGCCGAAGACCGGCGCTACCCTGCATTTCTCCACCCCGCTGCGACTAACGAACAAGTTCGTAAGTCTCGCCGGCCCCTCCTCTGAAGAGGAGGGGCTTAGATGACTGCCTCCAGCCGCAACTGCTCCCTGCCCCCCTCCCCACAAGCGTTTCGATTGACAAAGGCGGTAGCCAAGCCCCCGCCGCCTCCCTAAGACCTTTGCATGTCCATCGAAACGGAAGCATCCAGCCTCGGCAACGCTCTGGTCGTGCTGGGAGCAGCGGGGATCGTGATTCCCGCTTTCGCGCGGTTTCGCATCACGCCGGTGATCGGTTTCATTCTCGTCGGCCTGCTCGTCGGGCCGTCGGGGCTCGGCGCGCTCGCGGGCCAATATCCCTGGCTCAAGCATGTCACGATCCGGTCGCCCGAGGATATCGCGCTGTTCGGCGAGTTCGGCATCATCCTGCTGCTGTTCTCGATCGGACTCGAACTGTCGTTCCGGCGCCTGTGGCAATTGCGCAAGCTGGTCTTCGGGGTCGGCGCCGCCGAACTGCTGCTCAGCGGCGCGATCCTCGGCGGCGTCCTCTACATGATCGGAACGCTGTCGCTGCCCGCCGCGCTCGGCCTCGGCACCGCGCTCGCGCTGTCGTCGACCGCGCTGGTGCTGCCGATCGCCGGGACCAAGTCCGCGGTCGGCCAGGCCTCGTTCGCCATGCTGCTGTTCGAGGATCTGGCGATCGTCCCGATCATCTTCGTGCTCGGCGCCTTTGCCCCCAGCACCGCCGGTCACAATGCCGAGCTGCTGCTGACGACGCTGTGGCAGGGGGCGCTCGTCGTCGCGGCGCTCGCGATCGGCGGCTGGTTCCTGCTGCCGCGCATCTTTGCCCAGGCGGCGCGCGCGAAGGACCCCGAACTGTTCCTGGCGGCCAGCCTGCTCGTCGTCATCGTCGCCGCGCTGGCGACCGCGGCGGTCGGCCTGTCGCCGATCGTCGGGGCGCTGCTCGCCGGGCTGATGATCGCCGAGACCGAATATCATGGCGAGGTCGAGGCGATCACCGCGCCCTTCAAGGGGCTGGCGCTCGGGGTGTTCCTGATCAGCGTCGGCATGGGGCTGAACCTCGCGACCATCGCGCGCAACTGGACGGCGCTGGTCGCTGCCGTGGTCGGCGTCGTCGCGGTGAAAGCGATCGTCACCGCGGCGCTGCTGCGCTTTTCGGGCTCGGCGCGGCGCAGCACCGCGGCCGAGGTCGGCCTGCTGATGTCGAGCCCGTCGGAAACGACCTTGATCGTGCTCGCCACCGCGTTCCAGGCGCAGCTCATCAGCCGCGCGACTGCCGAATTCTGGCAGCTCGTCACCGCGATCGGCCTCACGATCACCCCGCTGCTGGCACGGATCGGCCACGACGTCGCGCGGCGGATCGAGATCGGCAACAGCGACGTTGCGGAGGAAGAAGAGGCACCGCCGCGGCGCACCGTCGTCGTCGGCTTCGGCCGCGTCGGCCGCATCGTCGCCGACCTGCTACGCGAGCATGACCGGCCCTATATCGCCGTCGATGCCGATATCGACACGGTGGCGGCGGCGCGGCGCGATGGCTTCGTCGTTCGCTATACCGATGTCGGCCGCCCCGGAAGCCTCAGCAAGCTGGGGATCGAGAATGCCGACGCCGTCGTGCTGACGATGGACGACCCGGTTCAGCAGCTTCGGATGACGCGGCGGCTGCGCCGGAAATATCCCGACCTGCCGATCATCAGCCGCGCGCGCGGCGCAGACCATGCCGCCGCCCTCTATCAAGCGGGGGCGACCGACGCGGTGCCCGAAACGCTCGAAAGCTCGCTGCAACTCGCCGAGGCGGTGCTGATCGACCTCGGCGTCGCGATGGGCCCGGTCATCGCCTCGATCCACGACGTGCGCGCGAAGATGCGCCACGACATCATGACCAAGGGTCACCTCGATCACGAACCGCGGATGCCCAAGCTGCGAACGCCGGGGAGCTAGCGCATGGAGCCTTAAATCTATCCCCCCGTCCCGTTCGTGTCGAGCGAAGTCGAGACACCCATCGACGTAGCGTTACGCTGATGGGTGTCTCGACTTCGCTCGACACGAAC
>NZ_JAOZVW010000120.1 GCF_025869345.1 Sphingopyxis sp. | reverse complement strand
GGCGCGACCTGCGTCATCCAGCCCGGCGGCTCGATCCGCGACGACGAAGTGATCGCGGCCGCGAACGAAGCGGGGCTGGCGATGGTGTTCACCGGGATGCGCCATTTCCGGCACTAAGCCAAATCATGCCCTCCCCTGAAGGGGAGGGGCTTTAACGTGTCTCGACTTGGTTCGACACGAACGGCATAGGAAGGCCGTGGTCATCCTGACCCGCAACCAAGGACCAGCATGACCGCCACCGCCCGCAAGCCGTCGATCGTCCAGCGCCTCTACACCTGGACGATGGAGAAATCGGCGCATCCGCACGCCGAATATTGGCTGGCGCTGGTCGCCTTCGTCGAGGCGAGCTTCTTCCCGATCCCGCCGCACCCGCTGCTCGGCCTGATGTGTCTCGCCGATCCGAAAAAGGCAGTGCGCTATGCGATCATCTGTACGCTCGCCTCGGTCGCGGGCGGGATGCTCGGCTATTCGATCGGCTATTTCCTCTATGAGAGCGTCGGGCTTTGGCTGCTCGGTGTGCTGGGACTGACCGACGCCTTTCCGCCGGCCGCCTGTTACCTGCGCGAATTCGGCGCCGAGATCATCCTGATCAAGGGCGCGACGCCGATCCCGTTCAAGCTGCTGACGATCACCGCCGGCTTCATCCACATGAATTTCTGGACCTTCCTGTGGGCAAGCCTCGCCAGCCGGGCCTTTTCCTTCCTGCTCGTCGGCATATTGTTCCGGCTGTTCGGGGCGCCGATCAAGGCGTTCATCGACAAATATCTGATGTGGGTCGCGGGCGGCTTCCTGGTCGCGGTGGTCGCGGGTTTCCTCGTCATCGGCGCGCTGTCGGGCGACGGCAAGGCGAAGGAAGCCGACACGTGCAGCGGCGCGACGCTGGCGAGCATGGGGCTGGACCGGACATGATCCGTCGCCCCCGCGAAGGCGGGGGCTGCTGGCGGTTTATGCCTTCATTGCTGAACAAGGCCGACAACGGCCCCCGCCTGCGCGGGGGCGACGGATATTACTCGTTCGCCGCCTGGTGCAGCCAGTCGGCGTGGCGCGGGGCCTGCTTGGTCCGGCTCCATTCCTCCAGCATCAGCGGGGCGACGCGGCGGAGTTCGGCATATTGCGCATCGGTGCCGATGTCGCACGCGAGCTCGACGCGGTGGCCGTTGGGATCGAAGAAATAGATCGACTTGAAGATGCCATGATGCGTCGGGCCGAGCACATCGACGCCGTTCGCCTCCAGATGCTCTTTCGCCGCGACCAGCTCGTCATAACTGCCGACCTTGAAGGCGAGATGCTGGACCCACTGGGGCGTATTCGCATCGCGGCCCATGGCGGGCTGGTTCGGCAGCTCGAAGAAGGCGAGGATGTTGCCGTTCCCCGCGTCGAGGAAGACGTGCATATAGGGATCATATTCGCCGGTCGACGGCACATGATCCTCGGCAAAGGCGGTGGTGTAGGTCATGCCGAGCATGGCCTCATACCATTCGACCGTTTCCTTCGCGTCCTTGCAGCGATAGGCGGCGTGGTGGACGCCGCCCAATTTGACCGGGCTCGTCATTCGGCGGGCTCCTCGACATTGAGCGCCCCGCGGCGGATCTGGTCGAGCTCCATCGACTTGAACAGCGCGGTGAAATTGCCCTCGCCGAAACCTTCGTCCTTCTTGCGCTGGATGAATTCGAAGAAGACCGGGCCGATCACGGTCTGACCGAAAATCTGAAGCAGCAGGCGCGGGTCGCCTTCGGTGGTCGAGCCGTCGAGCAATATGCCGCGCGACTTGAGCTCCGCGACGGGCTCGCCATGGCCGGGGAGGCGCTCGGCGAGCAGTTCGTAATAGGTTTCGGGGGGCGACGGCGCGAACGGATTGCCGAGCGCCTTGAGCTTGTCCCACGACGCATAAAGATCGTCGCAGGAAAAGGCGATGTGCTGGATGCCCTCGCCATTATAGGCGCGCAGATATTCCTCGATCTGACCGCCGCCACCCGCGCCTTCCTCGTTCAGCGGGATGCGGATCTTGCCGTCGGGCGCGGTCATCGCCTTCGACGTCAGGCCGGTATATTCGCCCTTGATGTCGAAGTAGCGGATTTCGCGGAACCCCGCGATGCGCTCGTAGAAGGCGGCCCAATGCGCCATGCGGCCGCCGTAGACATTGTGCGTCAGGTGATCGATGACCTTGAGGCCGGCGCCGACGGGATGACGGCCGACGCCCTCCTCATAGACGAAATCGATGTCGTAGATCGACAGGTCGTCGCCGTACCGGTCGATCAGATAGATGATCGAGCCGCCGATGCCGCGAATCGCAGGGAGGCGCAGTTCCATCGGTCCGGTCTTGCCCTCGACCGGCTCGGCACCGCGCTCGATCGCCGCAGCATAGGCTTTCGCGGCATCGCGGCAGCGCCAGCCCATGCCACACGCCGACGGACCATGCTCGGCGGCGAAATAGGCGGCGGGCGATTTGGGCTCGTAATTGGCGATCAAGTTGATGTCGCCCTGCCGCCACAATTGCACGTCCTTCGAGCGGTGCCGCGCGACCAGCGTGAACCCCATGCGTTCGAACACCGGTTCGAGCATCCCCTTTTCGGGTGCCGAAAATTCGACGAACTCGAAGCCGTCGAGGCCCAGCGGGTTTTCGAACAGGTCGGCCATCGCAATCATCCCATCTAGTTTCAATTGAAACTATTATCTCTCGCGTGACCGCACGAGTCAAGCTCCGCCGCGCGCAATCACGGGTTCTGCGATAATTCCTTGTCGTTGATATAGCCGCTGCGCGGCGCAATCTGCTCGCTCCGGCCGATCCGCACCTGCACCTGGTAATAATATTTGTCGGTCGGCTTCCCGGCGTCGTCGAAAAAGCCGATCCGCACGCGCTGCGCGACTCCGCGCACCATAATCGTGCGGCCCTTGAAGCGTTTCTCGGCAGCAGCAAGCCCCTCTCCGCGCGCAAGTTCAGCCATGACCGTCGCCGGCATCGCAATCGTCAGGCAGTTGCGATCACGATAGTCGGTTTCGGAGTTGAGGTAATAGATGCCCTTCTGCTCACCGACCGCCTTTACCTTCATGCGGAATGTCCCCGCGATCCCGGCCTTTGGCGCGAGATAGGAAGCATAGGTTACCGCTTCGACCGGCGAGATGCAGTCGTCACCGCAATGGACCGGCCGCGGCGGAATCTGCCGGGTCGGGACGATGAGGGCAGGATCAGCCGCAAGCAGCAAGGGCAGGATCAATGGAAGCATGAGGCGGTTTCCCTGATGATTCGGACGGGATAAGGTCACCCGTTCGTCCCGGCCGGGCAATCCCCAAAATCTCCGGTCAGGCGGCTGCCGTCTCGATCGCTTCGAGCGCTTCCATCCACGCCGCCTCGACGCCCTCCAGCTCGGACGCCAGCTTGCCGCGGCGCTGCGCGAGGTCGCCCATCGTCAGCTTCGCGAGCGCGGGCTCGGCGCTGGCAGGATCGAACATCGCGCGGTCGATCGCGCTGATCTGCTGCGCGAGCTTCGCTGCGCGCGCCTCATGATCCTTGGCCGACTTGCGAAGCGCCGCCTGCGCCTCGCGCGCCTTCGCGGCTTCCTGCCGCGCGGCTTTGGCGTCCTTCGGTTTCGCGGGCGCCGCTTTCGCATCATCGTTCGCGGCCGATTTGCCGAGGATGAAGGCGACATAATCGTCCATGCTGCCGTCGAAATCGCGTGCCGTCCCAGCGTCGACGAGCACGAGCCGGTCGGCGCTGAGTTCGAGCATGTGGCGGTCGTGACTGACGATGAGCACCGCGCCGTCGAAGCCATTGAGCGCCTGCACCAACGCCTCGCGCGCGTCGACGTCGAGGTGGTTGGTCGGCTCGTCGAGGATGAGGAGGTGCGGCGCCTCGCGCGTGATCAGCGCCAGCGCGAGCCGCGCGCGTTCACCGCCCGACAGCTTGCCGACCTCGGTCGTCGCCTTGCTCCCCGAAAAGCCGAAGCGACCGAGCTGCGCGCGCACCGCGCCGGGGGTCTTGCCCGCCATGACCCGCGTCATATGGCCGAGCGGCGTGTCGTCGCCGTCGAGTTCCTCGACCTGATATTGCGTGAAATAGCCGACGCGCATCTTTCCGGCGCAGCTCATCGCGCCATCCTCGGGCTTCAATTGCGCCGCGAGCAGCCGTGCGAGCGTCGTCTTGCCGTTGCCGTTGCGGCCGAGCAGCGCGATGCGGTCGTCGGGGTCGATGCGCAGGTTGAGGCGCGACAGCACCGGCTCACCCGGCGCATAGCCGACGCTTGCCAGGTCGAGCGTGATCAGCGGCGGCTTCAATTCGTCGCCGGGGCTTGGGAAATCGAACACGAGGCTCGGGTCTTCCGCAATCGCGGCGATCGGCTGCATCCGCGCAAGCTGCTTGGCGCGCGACTGCGCCTGCTTCGCGGTCGAGGCGCGCGCACTGTTCCGCGCGACATAATCCTGAAGCTTGGCGCGCTGCGCGTCCTGCGCCGCCTTGGCCGCGGCAAGCTGCGCCGCGCGTTCGGCGCGCTGGCGCTCGAACGCATTATAGCCGCCCGCATAGAGCGTCACCTTGCCGCCCTCCAGATGCAGGATATGGTCGACGACATTGTTGAGCAGGTCGCGTTCGTGGCTGATCACGACAAGCTGTCCCGGATAGGCGCGCAGAAAGCTTTCGAGCCACATCGTCGCTTCGAGGTCGAGGTGGTTCGACGGTTCGTCGAGCAACAGCAGGTCGGGGTTCGAGAAAAGCAGCGCGGCGAGCGCGACGCGCATCTTCCACCCGCCCGAAAAGCTGTCGAGCGGCTGTCCCTGCATCTCCTCGTCGAAGCCGAGCCCGATCAGGATGCGCGCCGCGCGCGCCGGCGCGGTATAGGCGTCGATCGCGATCAGCCGCTCGTGAATGTCGGCGAGCTTGCCGGGGTCGGTCTCGACCTCCGACCGTTCGAGCAGCCCGGCGCGTTCGATATCGGCCGCGAGCACCGTCTCGAACGGCGTCGCGGTGCCGCTCGGCGCCTCTTGCGCGATATAGCCGACGCGGGTGCGGCGCGGCATTTCGATGCCGCCATCGTCGGCCTCAAGCTGGCCGATCATCACCTTCATCAGGGTCGACTTGCCCGCGCCGTTGCGCCCGATCAGCCCGACGCGGCTCCTGGCCGGCAGGCTCGCGCTCGCGCGGTCGAGGATGGTGCGCCCGCCAAGGCGCACGGTCAGGTCATTGATCGTCAGCATAAATACCCAAATAATTCGTCATCCCGGCGAAGCCAGTCCTCAACGCCTGCGGGGCAGTCGAAAGGGCCGGGATCTCGCCGCGGCGTCGTTACGATCCGGTGAGATCCCGGTCTCCGCCGGGATGACGGCTGATAAAAAAGCGATGGCGCCCGTAGCACGGCTCTCCTCAAAGCCCAAGCCCGAGGCTGGCTTTCCCCCTACCGCCCGGCGCGAAGGTCAGTGCGACGCGCCCATCGACACCTGCTGCGGCCGCGGCGCAAGCCATACCGCCGCCGCCGCGATCAGGAAGATCACCCCGGACGCGAGGAAGAGGTGGATCACCCCCAGCGTCGCCGCCTGCCCTTCGACCAGCCGGTCGAGCACGCCGCGCGCCTGATCGGCGGTGAGCCCGGCGCTTTCCATCGATGTCATCGCGCCCGCCGGATCGTTGAGCGCGGACACCAGTTCGGATCGCGAGACGCGGCTCGCATCGTCCCACGCCGTCGTCGCGATCGCGGTGCCGACCGCGCCGCTCAGCGTCCTGAGGAAGCTCATCAGCCCGGCGGCGGAGGTCTGGTCCTTCATCGGCACCGAACTCAACGCGAGCGCGGTCAGCCCGACGAAGAAGAAGGGCATCCCCATGCCTTGCAGCAGATGCGGGAACGCCAGCGACCAATAATCGACGCCGGTGGTCCATTCCGCGCGCAGGACCGATGTCATCGCCATCCACAATATGCCCGCGCAGATCGAGAGGCGGATATCGACCTTACCGATCATGCCGGCCGCGACCGGCGACAACAGCACCGCGAAACAGCCGAGCCAGGCGACGACGAACCCCGTCTCGGTCGCCGTATAGCCGACCACCTGTTGCAGCCAGAGCGGCGTCAGCACGACCTGCGCGAAGAAAGCGCCAAAGCCGAGCGAGATGGCGAGCGTCGCGAAACTGAACCCGCGAAAGCGGAAGACGCGAAGATCGACGACCGGATTGGCATCGGTCAATTCCCAGATGACGAAGGCGGCAAAGCTGATCGCGGCGACGATCGCCAGCATCACGATCCACGCCGATCCGAACCAGTCATGTTCGCGGCCGGTGTCGAGCATGATCTGGAAGGCGCCGACCGAAATGACGAGCAGGACCAGCCCGACGATATCGATCCGCGCCTTTTCGCGCTTCGTCTCGAACGACCCGAGCATGGTCCCGACACCGAAGGCGCACAGCGCGACGACGGGCAGGTTGATGAAGAAGATCCACGGCCAGCTCCAATTGTCGCTGATCAGCCCGCCGAGGATCGGGCCGAGAATCGGCGCGGTCGTCGTCGTCATCGCCCAGATCGCGAGCCCCGCGCCCGCCCGTTCCTTGGGAAAGATACGCAGCAGCAAAATCTGCGACAGCGGCATCAGCGGCCCGCCCGACAGACCCTGGAGCACGCGGAACAGGATCAGCGCGTCGAGCGTGCGCGATATGCCGCACAGGAAGGAAAAGAGGCCGAAGCCGAGGATCGAGATGATGAACCAGCGCACCGTCCCGAACCGCGCCGCGAGCCAGCCGGTGAGCGGCACGCTGATCGCGTCGGCGACCGCATAGCTGGTGATCACCCATGTTCCTTGCGTGGGCGACACCGCAAGGCCGCCGGCGATATGGGGAACCGAGACATTGGCGATCGTCGAATCGAGCACGACGACGAAGTTGGCGAGCGCGAGCGCAAAGGCCGCGACGATCAGCTTCGCGCCGCTGAGCGGTTGCGGCTCGGCCGGGATGGAGGCGGCGGCGCTGGCCATGTCAGGCCGCCCTTTCGTCAACGAACCTCGTCATTGCGAGGAGCCGAAGGCGACGCGGCAATCGAGAGCAGGCGTAGGCCGCCCTGGATTGCTTCGCTTCGCTCGCAATGACGCATTTTCGAAACCGGACATCAATCGTTTCCGCGCGTGTCGATCGTCGCTTCCATCGACAGGCCGACCCGCAGCGGGTGCGCCTTCAGCTCCTTCGGATCGAGCGCGATGCGGACCGGCAGGCGCTGGACGACCTTGACCCAATTGCCCGTCGCATTCTGCGCGGGGATCAGCGAAAAGGCGGCGCCGGTGCCGCCGGCGATGCCGATCACCTTGCCGCGATAGACGACGTCGCCGCCATAATAGTCCGAGGTGAGCTCGACCGGCTGGCCGAGCCGGATGCGCTTGAACTGGCTTTCCTTGAAATTGGCATCGACATAGGCGGTCGCAATCGGAACCACGATCATGATCGGCGCGCCCGCGGCGATCCGCTGCCCCACCTGCACCTGCCGGTTGGTGACGACGCCGTCGACCGGCGCACGGATCACCGTGCGTTCGAGGTCGAGCCGCGCCTTGTCGAGCCGCGCCTGCGCCGCCGCAACGTCGGGGGCGGTGTCGATCGTCGTGCCGCGCACCACCGCTTCGGCGGCGCCGAGGTCGCCGCTCGCCGATCCGCGCGTCGCCTCGGCAGAGGCGATCCCCGCTGCCGCGAGATCGCGCGCCGCACCGGCCGAGGCGAGCGCCGTGCGCGCCGCGGTCAGTTCCTCGGCCGACACCGCGCCGGTGCCCGCGATGCTTTCGCGCCGCGCCAGTTCGGCGCGCGCCTTGGCCACCGCGGCATCGGCATCGCGGAGCCGCGCCTGCGCCTGCGCGATCTCGGCGCCGCGCGCGCTCACCCGCGCCCGGGCCGCATCGGCATTCGCGCTCGACTGGCCGTAACGTTGGCGCGCCTGGCGCAGCGCCGCTTCGGCATCGGCAACCGCGATCCGCTGGTCGGCGTCGTCGAGGATGACGAGGACGTCGCCCTTCTTCACCACCTGCGTGCCGCTGACGCGCACCGCCTTGACCGGGCCCGGGACGAGCGCGGTCACCGTCGCGGAGTCGGCGCCGACATAGGCATTGTCGGTCGACACGCGGCCCGCCTGGGTCAGGAAATACCAGATGCCCCACAGCGCCGCGATCGACACGACGACGATCGCGAGGATGCGCAGCAGCTTCTTGCGCTTCGCCATCGCCGCGCCGTTTTCGGGGGACGCGGGTTCGGGGAGAGCCGCTTCGGAAGTTTGGGGGTTTGCCGCAGCCGTATCGTCGGCCATCGTCATTCTCCTGTCTGGGTCTGGTAGCCGCCGCCGAGCGCGCGGATCAGGGCGATATCGAGGGAGAGCCTGCGCGCCTGAAGGTCGGCGACCTGACGCGCGAGCTGGGTCATGCTGTCTTCGGCGACGAGCTGTTCGAGCTGGTTCGACAGGCCGGCGCGGTAGCGGAGGCCCGCAAGCCGCGCCGCGTCGGTCGCGGCCTTGAGCGCGTCCTGGCGTTCGGCAAGCTGGCGCCCGGTCGCCGCGCGGCTCGTGACGATGTCGGCGACGTCGCGCAGCGCCGCGATCAGCGTGCGGTCATAATTGGCGACCGCGCCGTCGAAATCGGCGCGCGCGCCGCGATAACGGCCCTGCAAGCGCCCGCCGTCGAAGATCGGCAGGCTGACCGCCGCGCCGAAATTGCCATAGTCGGACCCCGACTTGAACAGGTTCGAAAGGCCGAGCGACTGGAGCCCGACGAGCGCCGACAAATTGATGTTCGGATAGAAATCGGCGCGCGCGACGTCGATCCGCTTCGCCGCCGCCTCGGCGCGCAGCCGCGCCGCGACGATGTCGGGACGGCGGCCGACGAGGTCGACCCCCGCCTGCGGCGGCAGGCCGATCCCCGGCGAAGCAAGCGACGGCCGCGTAATCGACAGGCCGCGGTCGGGCCCGGCGCCGACGAGCGCGGCAAGCCGGTGACGCGTCGTCGCGATCGCTTCCTCGAGCGCGGCGACATCGGCACGCGACGAAGCGGCGCGGCTTTCCGCCTGGCGCTCGGCCGACTGATTCTCGATCCCCGCCGCGGCGCGCCGGCCCGAAAGTTCGGCGCTCGCGCCGCGCACGCGCACCGCTTCCTGCGCGACGTCGAGCGCATGGTAATAACCCGCAAGATCGGCATAGGCCGAGGCAATTCCGGTCGTCAGCATCAGCCGCGCCTGCGCTTCATCGACGCGCGCCGCCTCGGCCTCCGAGGTCGCGGCGGCGAGCGCCGCGCGATTCTTGCCCCACAGGTCGAAATCGAGACTGAAGGTCGCGGCGACATGGCCGGTATCCTGAATGCCGTCGGGAACGAAGGCGGGCGGAATACCCAGATTCTTGCTCTGCTGGGTGCCGCCGGCGCTGCCTTCGACGCCGACGCGCGGAAGCAGCGCGGCGCCTGCCTGCTGCGCCAGCGCCTCGGCAGCGCGGACGCGCGCCGCGGCGGTCGCCATGTCGGGCGAGCCCTTCAGCCCCTCGGCGATCAGCGTGTCGAGTTGGGCGTCGCCGAAGCCCTGCCACCAGCCCTCGACGGGCCACGCGCCCGCGGCGTCGGCGAAGCTCGCCGCCGACTCGAACGACCCGGCTGCGGCCGGAGCCGGCTTGGGTCCGAGGTCGGGAACAGTAGCGCAAGCCGAAAGCAGGCCGAAAACGGCGCCCAAAATCAATGGGGAGGGGAGATTTCGATAAGGCATGGAATCCAACGATACTAGCTGGTATCATGTGTCATTGGACCTTGGAGAATGCGTTGTCAATCGAAATGATACCAGACAGTACGGCGCCTTTGGACGACGCCGCGGCCGCGCGGCGCAAGGCGTTCGTCGATGCGGCGCGCGAGGCCTTTTTCACCAACGGCTATGCCGGGACGACGATGTCGTCGATCGCCAGCAAGGTCGGCGGGTCGAAAACCACGCTGTGGAGCTATTTTCCGTCGAAGGAGGATCTGTTCGAGGCGGTGGTCGACGGCATCGTCGAAGAATATGGCGACGCGCTCGCGGTCGACCTGCCGCTCGACGAGCCGGTGCCCGAGGTGCTGCGCCGCTTCGGCAATCTGCTGATGACCAAGCTCACCGCGACGCCGATCCTTTCGCTGTTCCGCCTCGTCGTCGGCGAGGCCGAGCGGTTTCCGCACCTCGCCAAGACCTTCTATGATCGCGGCCCGCGCCGCGGCAAGGCGCGCGCCGCGATATGGGTCGGCGAAAAGATGGCGCGCGGCGAACTGCGCATGGGCAATCCACTCCGCGCGGTGCAACATTTCACCGGCCTCTGCCAGTCGGGCCTCTATCAGTTCGCGGTGCTCGGCCTGCCCGAAGGCCGCGACTTGGACCGCCTCGCCGCCGAAATCGACGACGCGGTCGACATCTTCTACCGCGCGTGGAAGCCCGATGGGTGATCGGGCAACCCCTTCCCCCTCGAAGGGGGAAGGATACGCAGCCTTATCGCGAAGCGATTAGGCGAAGTTGGATGGGGGAAGCAACGGTGCATCATCGCGCCGCCGTCAGGCCGAGGCCACGCCCCCTCCGCTGCGACTAGCGAACAAGTTCGCAAGTCTCGCTGCCTCCCCCTTCAAGGGGGAGGCACGGATGGGGCCGCAACTCCACGGTTGCCAAATTGCCGCATCCCGCTATGGGCGGCGGCGCGGGGCGATGTCCCGCATGATCGCGCCGGTGCCCCGCAAGGGGCTTAAAAGGGAACGCGGTGAGAAGGCCCTGCCTTTGAATCCGCGGCTGTCCCTGCAACTGTAAGCGGCGAGCGCGACGCACCGCCCCGGACCCGTCCGGGGCAGCCACTGGGATCCGTCCCGGGAAGGCGTGCGTCAAGCGACGACCCGCGAGCCAGGAGACCTGCCGGTGTGGGTCGCTTATGCCTCAGGTCCAGGGAAAGGCCGGGGCACGGAGAATTCCGTCGAGCGACGACCAAGCGGTGGAGCCGCTTCGGTTTCGGGACCCAGGGCCTTCGCGCCGCCCGCCGGTCCCGGAATCGGTCGAACGCGCGCGCGTTTCGGCAGGCCCCGCCTTCGTTGCCGGCGTCGGAGGACTCTATAATGTTGAAACCCGTCATCCTTTCCCTGCTCGCATCGGCGGCGGCCACGCCCGCCTTTGCCCAGACCGGCCCGCTGCCGGACGATATCGTCGTCACCGCCTCGGGCATCGAGCAGCCCCGCGACGAAACGGGGCAGGCGATCACCATCATCGACGCCGACACGATCGCCAGGCGCCAGACGATCGACGTCGTCGATCTGCTCGCCACCACCCCCGGCGTGCGGTTTAGCCGCACCGGCAGCACCGGATCGGCCACGGGCGTATCGCTGCGCGGTGCCGAGACGACACAGACGCTGGTGCTGATCGACGGCGTCAAGGTGAACGACCCGAGCGGCATCGGCGACGGCTATGATTTCGGCCCGCTGCTCACCGGCAACATCAGCCGGATCGAGGTGCTGCGCGGGTCGAACTCGGTCGTCCACGGCAGCCAGGCGATCGGCGGCGTGGTCAGCCTGACGACCGCCACCCCCGCCACAGGGTTCGCCGCCAACGCCGCGGCCGAATATGGCTATAGCGACACGGCGAGCGCCCGCGCCGACGTGTCGGGCACCGCGGGCGCGGTGTCGGGCGGCATCGGCGCGGCCTGGTTCCGCACCGACGGCATCTCCTCGGCCGCGAGCGGCACCGAAAAGGACGGTTATAAGAATTTCGCGGGCAATGCGCGGCTGAAGGTCGCGCTCGGCGATGCGCTGAGCCTCGACTTGCGCGGCTATTATATCCATGCCGATCTCGACTATGACAGCTTCTTCGGCCCCCCGGCGGACAGCGCCGATATCGCCAAGCTCGACCAATATGTCGGCTATGCGGGCCTCAACCTCGCGCTGTTCGACGGCCGCTTCACCAGCCGCGCAGCGGTGACCTGGCTGCGCAACGATCGCGACTATTATTTCGTGCGTGGAACCGCCCCCGATTACGGCTATTCGGGGAGCAACCTGCGCTTCGAATATCAGGGCGTCGTCGCCCCGATCGAGCAGGCGAAGCTGATCTTCGGCTATGAGCATGAACGCCCCGACTATGATTTCTTCGGCTTCGGATCGACCGCCAGCGAGCGCGCGAACATCGACAGCGTCTATGCGCTGGGAATCGTCCAGCCGTTCGCCGGCCTGTCGCTGACCGGCGGCGTGCGCCACGACGACCACAGCCAGTTCGGCGGCGCGACGACCTTCGGCGCCAACGCCAACTACTCGCCCAACGGCGGCGCGACCAATTTCCGCGCCAGCTATGGCGAGGGGTTCAAGGCGCCGTCGCTCTATCAGCTCTACGACAGTTTCAGCGGCAATGCGGCGCTGCGGCCCGAACGGTCGAAAAGCTATGACCTCGGTATCGACCAGAGCTTGGCGGACGGGCGGGCGGTGATGTCGCTCACCGCCTTCCTGCGCAACACCACCGACCAGATCAATTACGACAACGCCACCTTTACCTATGGCAATATCGACCGCACCCGCGCCAAGGGAGTCGAAGCGACGCTGGCGCTGCGGCCGGTCGACGCGCTGAACGTCACCGCCTCTTACTCCTATATCGACGCCCGCGACCGTTCGGGACGGCCCGGCTTCGACGGCAAGCGCCTTCCCCGCCGCGCCGAACAAGCGATCAGCCTGTCGGCCGACTATGACTGGTCGTTCGGCCTGTCGACCGGGGCGACGCTGACGCTGGTCGGCGACAGCTTCGACGATGCGGCGAACCTCGTCCCGCTCGACGGCTATGCGCTCGCCGCTATTCGCGCCTCCTTCCCGGTCGGCGAGCATGTGGAGATATACGGCCGCATCGATAATCTATTCGACGCCGATTATGCGACCGCCTTCGGCTATGGCGTCTATGGCCGCGCCGCTTATGGCGGCGTCCGGCTGAGGTTCTGACGATGATGCGCGCGCTCCTCGCGGCGGCGGCGACCCTGCTCGCCGGCGCGGGGGCGCTGTGGGCCGCCGCACCCGGCGCGGCGCCCAGCGCGCGCGCGCAGCCCAAACGCATCGTCTCGATCAACCTCTGCTCCGACCAGCTCGTCCTCGCGCTTGCCGACCGCGGCCAGATCGCGGGGCTGACGATCAATGCGGCCGACCCGCAGATGTCGGGCGAGGCGGCGCAGGCCCGCGGCCTGCCGCTACTCAGCAATTCGGCCGAGCAGATACTGGCGATCGATCCCGACCTGATCGTCGGTATGCCGGCAAGCCGCAGCGCCCCGCTCGCCGCCTTGCCCGGCACCTCTTATCCGCTACTCGACCTCGACACCGCGAACAGCCTCGACCAGATTTATGTCTCGATCCATCAGACCGCAGCGGCGGTCGGTCACCCGGAGCGCGGCGAAGCGCTCGTCGGCCGCATCCAGCATGAGCTTGCGGGGCTGGGCAAACCGGGTCGCGGCCGGGTCGCGGCCTATTACCAGCGGCGTGGCTATATGACCGGAACCGGCACGCTGATCGACGAGATGATGAGCCGCGTGGGGCTGGTCAACCTCGCCAGAATCCTCGGCAAGCCGCCGCTCTCGCAGATCAGCCTCGAGGAGATGGTCGCGGCGAAACCCGATTTCCTGATCGTCGAAAGCGCGACCGATGTGGTGACCGACCAAGGCAGCGAAATGCTCCATCACCCGGCGCTTCGCGATATTCCGCGGATCAGCGTTTCAGAGGCGTGGACCGTCTGCGGCAGCCCCGCTTATGCCGACGCGGCGCGCAGCATCGCGCGCCAGATCGAGCGGATCGACGGAGGCGGCCGATGATCCGCCGCCCGGTGCTGATCGCCGCGCTCGCGGGGCTGACGCTCGTCGCGGCGATCGCGTCGCTGCGCTTCGGCCCCGTCGATCTGTCGATCGCGCGACTCGTCGCGGCGGCGACCGGGCACGGCGACCGGATAGCAACGATCATCCTTCTCGACCTCCGCCTGCCGCGCACCTTGCTCGCGCTCGCGGTCGGGGCGATCCTCGGCCTCGCGGGCGCGGCGCTGCAGGGCTATCTGCGCAATCCGCTCGCAGAACCGTCGGTGCTCGGCACGTCGAACGCCGCGGCGCTTGGCGGGGTCGCCGCGCTCTATTTCGGCTTCGCGCAGATGCATCCCGCCGCGCTCCCGCTGCTGTCGATCGGCGGCGCGCTGCTGTCGCTCGCGCTGCTGTTCGCGCTGGCGGGGCGTTCGGAAAGCCCGCTCACGCTGATCCTCGCGGGCATCGCGGTCGGCACGCTCGCGGTCGCGGGGACCAGCCTCGCGCTCAACCTGTCGCCGAATCCCTTCGCGGCGATGGAGATCATGACCTGGCTGCTCGGCAGCCTCGAGAACCGGTCGTTCCAGCATGTCTGGATCGCGCTGCCCTGCGTCGCGACCGGCATGGCGATGCTGCTCTGGAACGGCCGCGCGCTCGACGCGCTGACCCTTGGCGAGGATGCGGCACGGGCGCTCGGCGTGGACGTCGGGCGGATGCGGCTTCGCCTGCTTGCCGGCACCGCGATCGGGGTCGGCGGCGCGGTCGCGGTGTCGGGCGCGATCGGCTTTGTCGGGCTGATCGTCCCGCACCTGATCCGGCCGTTCACCGACCGCAGCCCCTCGGCGATCCTGCTCCCCTCGGCGATCGGCGGCGCGGCGCTGCTGACGCTCGCCGACCTCGGCGTGCGGATCATCCCGACGACGAACGAACTGAAGCTGGGCGTCGTCACCGCCTTCCTCGGCGTGCCGGTCTTCCTCGTCCACCTGATGCGGGAGAAACGGCTGTGGTGACGATCGCGCTCGAACGGGTCGGCGTCGCGCTCGGCCACCGCGCGGTGGTCGAGGATGCGAGCGCGGCCTTCGCTCCCGGCACGCTGACCGGCATCGTCGGCCCCAACGGAGCCGGCAAATCGACGCTGGCGCGCGCGATGCTCGCGCTCGTCCCGGCAAGCGGAACCGTGCGGATCGACGGCGCCGACGCCGCCGCGATGCCGCGCGCCGATCTCGCCCGCCGCATCGCCTATCTGCCGCAGGGACAGGTGCTGCATTGGCCGCTGACCGTTGAGCGGCTGGTCGGGCTCGGCCGCTTGCCGCACCTCGCACCGATGTCGCGCCTCTCCGGCGCCGACACCGCCGCGATCGAGCGCGCGATGGCGCGCACCGAGGTGCTGGGGCTCAGGAACCGGATCGCGACCGAATTGTCGGGCGGCGAGCGCGCCCGCGTCCTCTTCGCCCGCGCGCTCGCAGTCGAGGCGCCCGCGCTGATCGTCGACGAGCCGCTCGCCAGCCTCGACCCCGGGCACCAGATCGACGCGATGGACCTGCTCCGCACCGAGGCCAACGCGGGCGCGCTTGTCATCGCGGTGCTCCACGACCTCACCATGGCCGCGCGCTATTGCGACCGGCTGCTGATCGTCGATGGCGGCCGGATCGTCGCCGACGGCACCCCGCGCGCGGTGCTGACCCCCGGCCTGCTGCGCGCGGTCTATGGCATCGACGCGCGGATCGAAAACGGCGGCGACCGGCCTACGATCACGACGTTGGGGCGTGTGCGCCCAGGTGCATGACTGGCACCGCCCATGATGAAGGGAGACATGGCATGGGCGCTTTGATGCTGCAGGGGACCGGCTCCGATGTCGGCAAATCGGTGCTCGTCGCCGGCCTCTGCCGCGCGCTCGCGAATCGTGGCCTGGGGGTGCGACCGTTCAAGCCGCAGAATATGTCGAACAATGCCGCGGTCACCGTCGACGGGGGCGAAATCGGGCGCGCGCAGGCGCTGCAGGCGCTCGCGTGCCGGGTGGAACCGCACAGCGACATGAACCCGGTGCTGCTGAAGCCGCAAGCCGATCGCACCTCGCAATTGATCGTCCACGGCCGCGTGCGCGGCACGCTCGACGCCGCCAATTTCCGCGAGGCGCGCGGGCCTTTGCTCGCCGAGGTATTGGAAAGCTATGCCCGGCTCCGCGCCGAATGCGACCTCGTGATCGTCGAAGGCGCGGGCTCACCCGCCGAAATCAATCTGCGCAGCGGAGACATCGCGAACATGGGCTTCGCGCGCGCGGCGAAGGTTCCGGTCGTCCTGGTCGGCGACATCGATCGCGGCGGCGTCATCGCGTCGGTCGTCGGGACCAAGGCGGTGATCGATCCCGGCGACGCCGCGATGATTCGCGGCTTCCTGATCAACAAATTTCGCGGCGATCCCGCGCTGTTCGACGACGGCTATCGCGAGATCGAGCGGCGCACGGGCTGGCGCGGCTTTGGCGTGATCCCGTGGCTCGACGCGGTCAAATATCTGCCGAGCGAGGATGCGGTGGTGCTCGAACGCACCGGCGCGATGCCCGACGGCGCGATCGTCGTCGCCTGCCCGGTCCTGCCGCGCATTGCCAATTTCGACGATCTCGACCCGCTGAAGCTCGAACCCGGCGTGCGGCTGGTGATGGTGCCGCCGGGACAGCCGATTCCCGCCGAAGCGGCGCTCATCGTCCTGCCGGGATCGAAAGCGACGATCGCCGATCTCGCGGCGCTGCATCGGGAGGGTTGGGACATCGACATCCGGGCGCATGTCCGGCGGGGCGGCCATGTGCTGGGGCTATGCGGCGGCTATCAGATGCTCGGACACATGATCGTCGATGCCGACGGGATCGAGGGCGCGCCGGGAAGCGCCGCTGGACTCGGGCTGCTCGACGTCGAAACGCGGCTGGCGTCCGCCAAAACTCTTTGCGCGGTGACGGGCACCGCGCTCGGTGCGCCGATCAGCGGCTATGAAATGCATATGGGCGAAACCGCGGGCGCCGGAACCGCGCGCGCCTTCGCGCGGATCGGCGGCCGGGCGGACGGCGCGATCAGCGCCGACGGCCGCGTGATGGGCAGCTATGTCCACGGCCTGCTCGCGAGCGCGGATTTCCGCCGCGCCCTGCTCTCCCGCCTCGGCGGCGTCGGCGGCGGCGTGGATTATCATGCCGCGGTGGACGGCGCGCTCGACGCGATCGCCGCCGAACTCGAACGCCATGTCGCGATCGACGCGCTGCTCGCCCTCGCAAGGGAGAAGGCCGGGGCATGATCCATCCGATCCCCGGCGGCGCACGCCGGGGCCGGGGCCGCAGAGCCGACGATTGACAGCGAGAGACCGAAATCGCCGCCCTTCGTCGATCCCCTGTTGCGCCGCCGCGCGCGTCATGCCAGCTTGGGGCAAAGACGATGACGGCATTCTCTTCCAGCCCGGTCAAGGCCGTCCTTGGCCCCACCAACACCGGCAAAACCCATTTGGCGGTCGAGCGCCTGACCGCCCATTCGAGCGGGATGATCGGCTTTCCGCTGCGCCTGCTCGCGCGCGAGGTCTATGATCGCGTCGTGGCGATCAAGGGCGCGGCGCAGGTCGCGCTGGTGACGGGCGAAGAGCGGATCATGCCGCCCGAGGCGCGCTACCTCCTCGGCACGATGGAAGCGCTGCCGATAACGCGCGACGTCGCTTTCGTCGGCATCGACGAGGCGCAGCTCGGCGCCGACGCCGAACGCGGCCATGTCTTCACCGACCGGCTGCTGCGTGCGCGCGGCCGCGAGGAGACGATGATCCTCGGCTCGGCAAGCCTGCGCGGCCTGGTCCGCGACCTTGCGCCCGAGGCCGAGATCGTCACCCGTCCGCGCTTTTCGACGCTGAGCTATGCCGGCACCTCGAAACTGTCGCGGCTGCCCAGGCGCTCGGCGATCGTCGCCTTCTCGGCCGAGGAGGTCTATGCGATCGCCGAGATGCTGCGCCGTTTCTCGGGCGGCGCCGCGGTCGTCATGGGCGCGCTCAGTCCCAAGACCCGCAACGCGCAGGTCGCGATGTTCGAGGCGGGCGAGGTCGATTATCTCGTCGCCACCGACGCGATCGGCATGGGGCTCAACCTCGACGTGAGTCACGTCGCTTTCGCGTCCTTGCAGAAATTCGACGGTCGCCGTCTGCGCCGCCTGACCATTTCCGAAATGGCGCAGATCGCCGGGCGCGCCGGGCGGCATCAGCAGGACGGCAGCTTCGGCACCGTCGGCACCCCGCAAGGCGGCTTCACGCCCGAAGAGATCGCCGCGATCGAGGGGCATCATTTCCCGCCGCTCGCCAGCCTGTTCTGGCGCAACCCGGCGCCGCGCTTCGACACGCTCGAAACGCTGCTCGCCGATCTCGCGCTGCCGCCCGCGCAGCCGAGCCTGCGCGCCGCGCCCGAGGCGGTGGATATCGCGGTGCTGCGGCATCTCGCGGGCGACATGGAGGTGCGGATGCGCGGCGGCGAGCCCGAAGCGGTCCAGCGCCTGTGGGACGTCTGCGGCCTTCCCGATTTCGAACAGCTCGGCGCCGAACATCACAGCCGCACGGTCCTCAAGCTCTGGCAAGGACGCACCAGCGGCGACGGGATGGTCGATCCCGACTGGTTCGCGCGGCGCCTCGCGCGGCTCGACGACACCGACGGCGACATCGATCAGCTCGCGAGCCGCATCGCCGCCGTCCGCACGCTTTGCTTCATCGCCCAGCGCGGCGACTGGATCGCAGGCGGCGCGGGCTGGACCGAGCGGACGCAGGACCTCGAATCGCGCCTGTCCGACGCGCTGCACGCCGCGCTCGCCCAGCGTTTCGTCGACCGGCGGCTCGCGCTGCTGCTCCGCGACGCGGGCCAGCGCCACACCGCGCTGCCCGTCGCGGTCGCCGCCGACGGCACCGTCGCGGTCGACGGCGAGGCGATCGGCACGCTGAGCGGATTCCAGTTCAAGGTCGATGCGCGCGCCCGCGCGAGCGATCATCGCCTGCTGCTCGCCGCCGCCGAAAAGCATCTCAGCGGCGAATTGGCGCGCCGCGCCGCGGCGCTCGCGGCGGGCGAGGATCAGGCGCTGTCGCTGGTCAGCGAAGCGGGAGCGCCGCCGCGCCTCGCCTGGCACGGCCATGGCGTCGCGACGCTGGCGCGCGGGCCGACATTGGTCCAGCCGGCGATTCAGATCGACGCCGCGCTCCGCCGGTTCGAGCCGCAGCAGGTGCAGGCGATCGCCGAACGACTCCAGGCCTTCGTCGCGCAGCAGCTCGCGCGCCACGCCGCGCCGCTCGCAGCGATGGGCGAGGCGGCCGGCGACCTCTTCACTCCGCCGCGCGTCCGCGCGCTGCTTGCCGCGCTCGTCGATGGCGGCGGCACAAGCCCGCGCGCCGCGGTCGAGGCGCAGCTCGCCGCGATGACCGCCGAGGAGCGGCCGCTGCTCCGGAAGCTCGGCCTTACCATCGGCTCGCTCGACATCTTCCACCACCAGCTGCTGAAGCCCGAGGCGGTGCGCTGGCGCGCCGCGCTGCTCGCCGCGCAACAGGGCGAGCCGGTTCCGGCGCTGCCGCCGCAGGGCGCGGTGCTGCAGAAAACGGGCAATCATGCCGGACTCCGGATCGCGGGCTTCCGCCGCTGCGCCTCGGGCTGGCTGCGCATCGACATGGCGGAAAAGCTCGCGCGCCAGGCGCACGCCGCACGCATCCAGGCAGCGGCGCCGCCGACCTCGCCCGTCGCGGGCGGCGAAGAGCATCATCAGGACGAGCCGGGCGACGACGTCCATGCCGCGCCGCCGCCGGGCTTCGCGATCGACCCCGCGCTCGCCACGTCGCTCGGCCTCGACGAGGAGGCGCGGCGCGCGCTGCTCGGCAGCTTCGGGTTTCGGAGCGTCGGCGACCCCGCCTTGCAGCGCTGGCGCTGGTCGGGCCTCAAGACGCCCGACAGGAACGGGCGCCGCAAGCGCGGCAAGCAGAACGAGAAGAGGGAAGTGGCGGCGCGGTCGGCGGTAGCGGACGAACGCTCTCGCCCGCCCGCCAAGCAGGGCGCCCAGCAGGAGCGAGCCCGGCGCGGGAAGCCCGGCAAGCCGCCGAAGCCGTACGCCGCCGGCCCGCGCCCCCCACGCCCCGACCGGCCGCGTCGCGGCCCATCGCCCAACAGCCCCTTCGCCGGGCTCGCCGCGATGCTGGCCGAGGCCCGCAAGGATTGATGGCGCGCTGATGGCGAGCCCCGGCGCCGCGGGAAGCATCCGGCTCGACAAGCTGCTCTGGTATCTGCGCTTCGCGCGCTCGCGCGGGCTCGCGCAGGCGATGGTCGCCGCGGGGCATATCCGGCTCGACGGGCGCCGCGTCACCCGCCCCTCGGCCGCGGTCCACGCGGGCGCGACGCTGGTGCTGCCGCTCGGCGAGCGGATCGAGGTGATCCGCCTCCTCGCGCTGCCGCAGCGCCGCGGCCCCGCCCCTGAAGCGCAGGCTTGCTATCTGAAGCTCGACGCCGGGACGCCCGCTGCGTCCAGTTGAACTATCCGCGCCGCAGGAAAAGCTGTCGTGCGAAAGCGCCGCCTTTCCGCTACGCAATGAGAGTGATTCGCAACTGTCGCTTTGCGTTGACGCGTCGTATTGGCGCGGCTTAGAGGCGAGCCATGACTGTCCGGCGGCGCGAAGCCGCCCCCGAAGGGAGCCGCTATCCATGACCTATGTCGTCACCGACGCCTGCATCCGCTGCAAATATATGGACTGCGTCGAGGTCTGTCCGGTCGACTGTTTTTATGAGGGCGAGAATATGCTCGTCATCAACCCCAGCGAGTGCATCGACTGCGGCGTGTGCGAGCCCGAATGCCCGGCCGAGGCGATCCTGCCCGACACCGAAAGCGGCCTCGAGAAATGGCTGGAAGTGAACAACAAGTTCAGCGCCGAATGGCCGAACATCACGGTCAAGAAGGACAGCCCCGCCGACGCCGACGAGTATAAGGGCGTCGAAGACAAGTTCGACAAATATTTCTCGCCCGAACCGGGCGAAGGCGACTGAGGTCGCGGAACCAGCGATGGACGATCGGGGCGGGGTCATTCCCGCCCCTTTTCCTTTTGGCCGGGGCGATGGTTCGCAAGGGCCGCCCGCGACCGGAACTGTTATGGCTGCGAGGCGGCCTGGAAATAGATTCGCGCAGAGATCGCAAAGGCAAGGCGCTTTCCCCTCTGCGATCCCTGCGCCTCTGCGCGAAGGTCCTGGAATGCTGCGTTCCGGACCGTCTCCCGTCATCCCCGCGAAGGCGGGGACATCTTTGCTATAACCCGGGCCGGGCAGAGTCGCGGGCTGTCGCTGGCGAAGTCAAGGATGCCCATGAGCGAGCCATGGAGGGTCGCATGAACCTCACCGTGCTTGGCCCCGGGATGCAGGACGATCTTTCCGGCGAGCGAACGGCCAGGGGAGACGAAATCTCAAGATTTGGCTGCTAGCTGGGCCTGTCGTGCACATAATGGAAACAGATGCGGGAACATGGAAGCGGCTAAGGCGAGAGCGTTGATAAAGACAGGGCTGCTGCTCCTCGCCCTTGCCTTTGGGATTCCCGAGATCGCGGCACGTATGGCGATGCTGGGGGTGTCGCCGCAGCTTCTCTTCTACGCGGGACTCTATAGCATCCTGTTCGCTTGCCTGTGGAGCGCGGCTTTCATCCGGCAGCCTTTGCTGCGGTGGGGATGGGCCGCCATTCTCGCGCTGGCGGCTTTGGTCGTGGCCAGCTTTCAAACAGCCACCGGCGATGCCATGAGCTATGACGCCTTCATCACGATGATTCACTCGGTAGGTTTCGCCGGTGATGCGACGGCGCAATATGGCGAAGCGATCGCCTGGGCAGCGGCGAGTTCCCTGCTCCTTTTCATCGCTGTCGGGCTGAAACCGGAGCCGCAGCTGCGTGCGCCGGGGCCAGTCATCGCTTTGGCCCCATTTGCAGGACTGGCCATGCTTTCCGGCCTACTCTTCATTCGTGGCGGGGAAGGTGCGCGAGGTTTGCCGGATGCCTGGGTCGGGACCTCCTATGCGGCGCTCTATACTGTCGAGGCGGCTTCGATGCCCTCATTGTCGCGCCAGCCAGTACGACTCACGCCGCGGCGGCCAGCGGGGCAAGGCGACGTCGTGCTGATCGTCGATGAAAGCATCGCAGGGCGATATCTGGACATCAACGACGCCGCGGGGGTGCGATCGGGCCTCGCCTCGCCGCCGCCCGGGGTCGCAGTAAGCAACTTCGGGATCGCCGCCTCGATCACCAATTGCAGCTACGGCAGCAATCTCACCCTTCGACACGGGGGCACGCGCGAAGCCTATCAGCAGGTAAACGCGGTCATGCCGTCAATCTTCGACTATGCGAAGCACGCCGGCTTTGAAACGGTGTATATCGACGCGCAGCGAACGGGGGGAGCCTATCAGAACGGGATGGATGACGCCGAAAGGCGCAAGATCGATCATTTCATCCAGTTCGACGATACGCCTGTCATGGACCGCGATATGGCTGCGGCCGACGCCTTGATCGCACGGCTCAACGACAAGCGGCGCGATTTCATCCTGATCAACAAGATGGGCGCCCATTTTCCGGTGGCCGACAAATATCCGAGCAATGCACAAATCTATCGACCAGCCCTGCCGCGCGACGAATCCGTGGCCGTGACGGAAACGAGACTGCCTAAAAATCTCTACAGCAGCGCCGAAAGTTGGCGGCTTTACCGCAATGCTTATCGTAATACCGTCGCGTGGACCGTCGGCGGCTTCTTCGATCGACTGTTCGCAAGCGCGCAGCTTGACGGAACCCTGATCATTTACACATCCGACCATGGACAGAACCTGCACGAGCGCGGCGACCACGGGATCACCACCCATTGCAGTTCCTCTCCCGCCAGCGAGGAAGGTGCGGTGCCGCTGGTCGTCATCGATGGCTCCCGCGACTGGGCAGCGACGGCCAGGCGGAATTTCGACGCATCGAGCCACTACCGCATCTTTCCAACCTTGCTGAACGCGATGGGTTACGACCCGAAGTCCGTGCGGCAGCTCTATGGCGACGCGCTGGATTCCTCCCGCCCCGACCCGGTGACCTTCAACGCGCGCTTCAACGCGCGGCTCGGACGCAAGCCGCAGTGGATCGAAGTCCGCCGTGCATCGTTGGCCCGCCCCCCCGTCGGCGATTACATGACCGGCAAGGCCGAACGCGCACCCGGCGGATCAACGACGAACATGGCTGGCAAAGACCTCCCTACCGACAGGAGCAGGTGAACGAGCATGGCGGGCGAAACGTTTCCAGGCGAAACCGTAACCTCTCCGGAACCGGATGCCCCGCTGGATTTCGCGCGGAAAATTCGCCGCGCGGTCGTATGGCGGTCGGGATCCCAGATCGCGGGGCAAGTCATTGCGTGGGGCTCCACCTTCCTTGTCATCCGCATCCTTACGCCCGAAGATTATGGCCTCTTCGCCCTGACGCAGGTCCTGCTGATGCTTCTGACCCTGCTCAACGGCCACGGCCTCGCCAGCGCCGCAATCCAGCGCGAGGACGTGGACGAGCGGGCGATGCGGCAGATTTTCGGACTGTTGCTGCTACTCAACGGGACCTTGGCCCTGGCGCAATTCCTCTGCGCGCCGCTCGCCGCGGCCTATTACCGTCAACCGATGGTTGCCGATCTGCTGCGTTTGCAATCGCTGATCTATCTTACCACGCCCTTCTCGTCGCTTGCCTATGCGCAGTTGGCGCGCACGCTGGAATTCCGCCGCCAGGCGCAGGTCAATCTGCTTTCTGCGCTGGCCGGCGCGGGCGTGGCGCTTGGCGGCGCCCTGGCGGGCTGGGGCGTCTGGGCTCTCGTCTGGGCGCCGATCGCGCTGTTCGCGACGCGGGCGCTAGGGTTGACGATCGCCGCGCGGACATGGTTCCGGCCCAGCTTCGACTTCCGGGGTTCCGGCGCCATCGCGCGTTACGGCGGATTGGTGGCGGTCGGACAGTTTTTCGGTTTCGTCCAAAGCCAGGCGGACATATTGGTCGCGGGTCGCTGGTTCGACGCGCATCTGGTGGGGGTCTATACGACCGCCCTGCTATTGACGCAGATATTCAACAACAAAGTGGTTCCGCCGTTGAACGAAGTGGCGTTCGCCGCCTATTCGCGGATGCAGGGGGATCGGCCCGCACTTGTCGCCGGTTTCGAACGCTCGACCCGTGCAATCATGGTCGCGGCAATGCCGTTCTTCTTCGGCCTGGCCGTCGTCGCAGAGCCGCTGGTGCTGACGCTGCTCGGCGAAAAATGGCGGGAGATCGTCCCGCTCCTCCTGCCACTGGCGCTCGCCATGCCTTTCTGGACCTTGTTCACGCTGCTCAGACCGGCAACAGACGCGCTGGGACGGCCCGGCATCGGGTCTGGCAATGCCGCCGCAGGCGCACTTTTGATGCCCGTGATCTTCCTGGTGAGCGCTCGATGGGGGATCGCAGGCATCGCCTGGGCCTGGCTGATAGCCTATCCTCTGTTGCTGGCATTTTCCGCCGCCCGATCATTGCCGGTCATCGGAATCCGTCCAACGGCGTTCATTCGCTCGATCATGGCGCCGATTCTTGCCGCCGCCTTCATGGCCGTAGTGACCCGATTGGCCGATCATATGCTGCCCGCATTGCCTCAGCCGGTCAGATTGGCGATCCTCGTCGCGACCGGCGGCGTGACCTATTGTCTTTGGCTTCTCTTGTTTGCGCGTGAAACGGTCAATGATCTGATACGGCTTGTACGCGGAAAGGCCTGAGGGGCGCTGCGCCTATCCCCTTAACCCGCGGAAATCGCCACCCGGGTCGCGTCGATGTAGGCGCTGCCCCGATAACGGCAAGTCCCGATGAAATGAACGAAACGCGCATCGGGGGAGATCCCTCTATCCCAGAAGTTGAGATAGCGATCATAGGGCAGCAACAGGGCATCGGGCTCGTTCGCGATGATCATGTTCGATGTGACCTGTTCGCTTCCCCAACGCGCCCAACGTTCCGCCCCAAGCAAGCGCGTTGCCTCGTCGGAGAAAGCTTCCGCCAAGCCCCGCCCGTCGCCCCCGCGCGCAAATCCCGCGAACCCCGAACAGCCGCGGACATAAAGCGGGCTCGCAAGCACCGGCAGAACAACCCGGTCGAGCACGCTCTCGATAGCACCCTGCACATGAGCTTGCGGATTATGAAGATAGGCGTGGTCATCCGTCATGCTCGCCATCTCGGCGAATGAGAGGAGGCGGGAATCGGCCTCCCCTTTCAGGGTAAAGCTGCGATTGGCTTCTACGGCCTCTGCAACTTCCGGTATCTCCCCCAGCGTTACGGTATCGGAATCAAGCTGGATAATATAATCGGCTGCTCGCAAATCCAGGATCGTCAGCAGCCGCTCCCATGTTCCGCCGCGCGGACAGGGGCCCGTATCGACATCTGCGATGTGAAGAATGTGCGGCTCGCCGAGTTGCTTGGCAAGGAGATCCCGGTCGCCGGCACTCAACGTGCCGTCATCGAGGAGAATAACCCGCCCCCGCTGCAATCGCGCGTGGAGCGATTTGACCGCCACAAGATAGGGCAGCAGCACGCGCGTGCCGATCATCGAAAACAGGACGAGTCCGTCGTCGGCCGGTACGATCGGCGGCGTATCCAGCACGGCACGCGCCGCGGCGCGATGCCTACGCTCTTTCCACAACCAGTTGAGCTTGTTCGCTAACCTATCCATTCCCGCGTCCTATCATCCTCGATCGGGCAGGGATAGTTTCCAAAATGTTCATATCTGACACCCTTTGAAATCCGGCTTCGACGCGGGAAATGAGAAGGGCGAGTATTTTGCACGATGGCCAGCGCGACCAGACGGCGTATCCCGCTGTACGATATAATGGTTATTTGCTCGAAAGCTGCTTCCATCTGAAGCAACTTTTGCGCCCTGTTCGAGCTCTAGAGCGACGTGCCTAAAATCCGCACCATTTCAATCCGTTCGTGTCGAGCGAAGTCGAGACACCCGTCGGCCTTGCTCTACCTCGATGGGTGTCTCGACTTCGCTCGACACGAACGGGACAGTGAGTCAGATATACGGCTCGACGCTCTAGCGAATTATAACAATGGTGTGCCCGCGAAGGCGGGGATGGCGGAAGGGGATAAACGAATGTCCGCTCCCCACCCCGAAGCAGGCCGTCAGCGGCGGAGATAACCCCTGGGGATAAAGCTGTGAATCAGCCGTTGAGGCTGCGCCGGATCGCCGCGATTTCGGCGTCGAGTTCGCTGTCGTGGACGCGCAGCGCCTCGACCGTGCGCACCGCGTGGATCACCGTCGAATGGTCGCGCCCGCCGAAGCGGCGGCCGATCTCGGGATAGGAGCGCGGCGTCAGTTCCTTCGCCAGATACATGGCGACCTGGCGCGGGCGGGCGATCGCGCGCACCCGGCGCTTCGACGCCATTTCGGCCTTGTCGAGCCGGTAGTGCGCGCAGACCGCGCGCTGAATCTCGTCGATCGTGATCCGCGGGCGCGCGCTGCGGACATTTTCCGCGAGCCGGTCCTCGGCGAGCGCGAGGTCGATCACCGTCCCGGTGAGCGCGGCGTAAGCCAGCAGCTTGTTGAGCGCGCCTTCGAGTTCGCGGATGTTGCGGGTGAAATGCTTGACCAGATAAGCGACGACCGGGTCGGGCACCTCGACCATCGGCATCGCGGCGAGCCGCTGGCGGATGATGCGTTCGCGCAGGTCGTCCTCGGGCGCCTCGATATCGGCGACGAGCCCGCCCGACAGCCGCGACAGCAGCCGCGCCTCGACCCCGTCGAGCATCGCGGGCGGGCGGTCGGCGGTGACGACGAGGCGCTTGCCCGCCGTCATCAGGTCGTCGATCGTGTGGAGCAGTTCCTCCTGGGTCGAATTCTTGCCGATCACGAACTGCAGATCGTCGAGCAGCAGCAGGTCGGCGGCGCGGAGACGCGCCTTGAACGCCATCATGTCGCCGCCGCGCATCGCGCCGACGAATTCGAGCATGAACTTCTCGGCCGACATCAGGATGATCGTCGCGGTCGGATGCGCCGCGGCATAATCCTGCGCGATCGCCTGAAGCAGATGCGTCTTGCCCTGGCCGGTGCCCGAGCAGAGATAGAGCGGGTTGAACTGCGGCGTCTCGACCATCGCCATGCGGCGCGCGGCGTTGGCGGCGAGGATGTTCGAGCGCGCGACGACGAAGCGGTCGAACGACAGGCGCGGATCGAAGCCGAGCAAGGCGGGGTTGGCGGCGGCGGGCGGCGGCGCCTCGAACGCGGGCAGCGGCTGCGTCGCCAGCGTCTCGGCGCGGGCGGCGGCGGCGGCGCCGCCGCGCACGGTGACGCCGCGCACGGCGGGCAGATGCTGACGCCACGCGAGTTCGAGGCGGTCACCGAAGCGTTCGTTGATCCAGTTGGCCGAAAAGCGGCTCTGCGTCTCGAGCGTCACGACGCCCGACAGGGTGCAATAATCGGCAAAGCGGACGGGCTTCAGCCAATGGTCGAAGGTGCGCGCGCCGAGGTCGCGGCGCAGCCCTTCGGCGACGCGCGGCCAGAGCGTAGCGGCGTCCCCGCTCACTGCCCCGTTCCTTGCGTCCATGCCATGCCGATCCCCGCTTTGTATCACGCCGTGCCGCCCCCTCGCTGCCCCCGTCCGGTTCCTCGTGCGGCCGTCCACACGCGAATTCGTCGCCGCCCGCGTCAGGACGCAAGCATTCCGTCCCGGACACGCAGTCCGAAAGAGAGCGAATCATGTCGATGTGACGGCCACCGGCGAAGGCCGATGACTCCCCCTGTCTAGGCAAGGCGGCGCGAGTCGATCAAGTCCGGCAGGTGTAAAAATACTGAAATAAAAATCTTGACTCGCAAGGGGGGTCGGAATCGCGTCGGAACTCCAATTTTCCTATGTTTTTCAATATCTTATTTATGACGACAAATATGACAGCAGCGAATCGCAGCAAATCCGTCACTTACCGCGCTGCAACACAACTGCCATCGCGGCGTCACGAACGGACGCACAAAAAAATGCCCGCCGGCACCGAGCCGACGGGCATTTTTGTACCCTTTCGGGACGATCGATCAGGCGATCGCGTTCACGCTCTTGGTCAGGCGCGAATATTTGCGGGCGACCGTATTCTTGTGCAGCACGCCCTTGGCGACACCGCGCGCCATTTCAGGCTGCGCAGCCTTCAGCGCGGCCGCCGCGGCGTCCTTATCGCCCGAAGCGACAGCGGCCTCGACCTTCTTCACCAGCGTGCGGATGCGCGAAACGCGATTCTTGTTCACGAGAGTGCGCGCGGTGTTGCGGCGGATGCGCTTTTTTGCCTGCGGCGTATTGGCCATAAATTCCTCTAGTCTTTCAAACGGTCAACATGGTCGGAGCGCAGCCTCATCGGAGCAGCCGAATCGCGCGAGGTGCAGCGAATCAATGTCCGGATGCGGCCGGTTCCGGACGACCGGACCCTGCTCGAAGGGTGCGCCCATAGCCACGAAGGGCCGTCCGGTCAATGCCTATTGCGGCACAAAGCCGCCTCAACGCTGGCATTTCGGGCAAAAGAAGGTCGATCGCCCGCTCTGTACGACGCGCGCAATCGTCCCGCCGCATTCGCAAGCCTCGCCCTCGCGCCCATAGACGCGCCAGTCCTTCGCGAAATAGCCGAGATCGCCCTCGGGACTCAGGAAATCGCGCAAGGTCGATCCGCCCGCGGCGATCGCGGCGGTCAGCACATCCTTGATCGCGGGCACCAGCGCCGCGAGTTTCGCCCTCGATACGTCGGCGGCGGGCTTCAGCGGCGAGATCTTCGCCATGGCGAGCGCTTCGCAGACATAGATGTTGCCGAGCCCCGCGACGACCGTCTGGTCGAGCAGCATCGCCTTGACCGGCGGGCGCCGCCCGGCCAGCGCCCGCGCCAGACAGGTGGCGTCGAAATCGTCCGACAGCGGCTCGGGCCCCAGGGTCACGAACGCCGGGAACAGCGCCAGCGGATCGCCGCTGACGAGGTCGACCGATCCGAATCGCCGCGGATCGTGAAGGAACAAGCGGTGCCCCGCCCCGGTTTCGAGCAGCAGATGGTCGTGCTTTCCAGCCTCGCCGCCTTCGGTCCGCCAGCGTCCCGACATGCCGAGATGGAAGATCATATGATCGTCGCGGTCGGTCGATACGATGCCATATTTGGCGCGGCGCGACAGGGTGGTGACCGTCGCGCCGGTCAGCCGCTGCGCGAGGTCGGCGGGAAAGGGACGGCGAAGGTCGGGACGGAAGGTGGTGACCGCCGTCAGCCTTTGCCCTTCGAGGAAGGGGGCGAGGCCGCGAACGGTGGTTTCGACTTCGGGAAGCTCGGGCATATCGCCGATCGCGCTACGCGCCATTTGCCTGCGCTTCAACCCTTGGCTAAAGGCCGGTCGGACTTCGTTTCTCCCCGCATGAAAGCGCAGGCAAATGGCTACCCCCGACACCGTCAGTTTCGGTTACGAACAGGTCCCGGCGACCGAGAAGACCGCGATGGTCGGCGAAGTGTTCAGCCGCGTCGCACGCAAATACGACATCATGAACGACGCGATGTCGGGCGGGATGCACCGCCTGTGGAAGGACCGCTTCGTGCGCCGCGTGAAGCCGCGCAGCGGCGAGGCGATTCTGGACATGGCGGGCGGCACCGGCGACATCGCCTTCCGCATGGAGCGCTCGGGCGCGAGCATCACCGTCGCCGACATCAATCCCGATATGCTCGGCGTCGGGATGGAACGCGCGGCGGAGCGCGGCATCGACAGCCTCGTCTGGTCGGAACAGAATGCCGAGAAACTGTCCTTCCCCGACCGCTTCTTCGACGCCTATACGATCGCTTTCGGCATCCGCAACGTCACCGACATCCCGGCGGCGCTCAAGGAAGCGCACCGCGTGCTGCGCTATGGCGGGCGCTTCTTCTGCCTCGAATTCTCGACCAACGAATGGCCCGGCTTCGCGCAGGCCTATGACGCTTATTCGCACCATCTGGTGCCGAAGCTCGGCAAGCTGATCGCGCAGGACGAGGACAGCTATCGCTACCTGATCGAGTCGATCCGCCGCTTCCCGCCGATGCCCGAATTCGCGCGGATGATCCGCGAGGCGGGTTTCACCGCGGTAAAGGTGGAGCCGATCATGGGCGGCCTCGTCGCGATCCACAGCGGGTGGAAAGCTTGACCCGACCCGTCACCCATATCGCCCGCCTGCTGAAATGGGGGCGTATCCTCGCGCGCCACGGCGCGCTGCGCGGGATCGAGAGTGCGCCACAGACCCCGCCGGGCGTCAAGCGCCTGTGCCGCCTCGCGCGGTTCGGGACGATCCAGCCGAAGGTGCCCGACTATGCCGCGGCCTTTCAGGCGATCGGTCCGGCCGCGGTCAAGCTCGGTCAAACGCTTGCGACCCGGCCCGACCTCGTCGGCGAAGAGGCCGCGCGCAACCTGCTGACCTTGCAGGACGCGCTCGCGCCGGTGGGTTTCGAGCGCATCAGGGCCGAAATCGAACAGACCTTCGAGGCGCCGCTCGAAAGCCTCTACGCCGAATTCGACCCCGAACCCGTGGGATCGGCCTCGATCGCACAGGTTCACCGCGCGGTGACGACCGACGGCCGCCAGGTCGCGGTGAAGGTCCGCCGCCCCGGCATCGACAAGCAGTTCGCGCGCGACATCGAAACCTATGAATGGGCGGCGGCGCATCTCGAAGCGCTCGGCGGCGAGGCGAGCCGCCTGCGCCCGCGGCAGGTGATCGCCAATTTCCGCCGCTGGACCTTGCGCGAGCTCGACCTGCGCCGCGAGGCGGCTTCGGCATCCGAACTCGCCGACGCGATGGTCGGGGTGCCGACCTATGAGGTGCCCGCGATCGACTGGGACCGCACCGCGAGCCGGGTGATGACGCTGGACTGGATCGACGGCATCAAGATTTCGCACCGCGACCAGCTCATCGCCGCGGGGCACGACATGGAGACGCTGGCGGCGAACCTCGTCAACGCCTTCCTGCGACAGGCGATTGCCGAAGGCTTCTTCCACGCCGATATGCATCAGGGTAATTTGTTCGTGAAAGGCGACGGCACGATCGCCGCGGTCGATTTCGGCATCATGGGGCGGATCAACCGGCAAGCGCGCTACTGGCTCGCCGAAATCCTCTATGGCCTCACCACCGGCAACTACCGCCGCGTCGCCGAAATCCATTTCGAGGCGCAATATGTCCCCGACTATCACAGCGTCGAGGAGTTCGCGACGGCGCTGCGCGCGGTCGGCGAGCCGATGCGCGGCAAGCCGGTGAGCGAGCTTTCGGTCGGCCAGATGCTCGATGGGCTGTTCGCGATCACCCGCGATTTCGACATGCAGACGCAGCCGCACCTGCTGCTCTTGCAAAAGACGATGGTGATGGTCGAGGGCGTCGCGACGATGCTCGACCCCAAGATCAATATGTGGGACGTCTCCGGCCCCTTCGTGCGCGAATGGATTCGCGACGAACTCGGCCCCGAGGCCGCGCTCGCCGACGGCATCCGCGAACAGGGCAAGACGCTGGCGCTGATCCCCGACATCATCCGCCGCCTCGACGCACAATTGCCGAAGCCCGGCGGCGCCCCGCCCGCGCCGCCGCTGCCCGAGATTCCGCTGATGTGGGACAAGGGCGAACGCCGCCGCTGGTGGCGTTATGCGCTGACCGCGCTGGCCGGCGCTGCCGTGGCTGCGGCGGGAATGCTCTGGTTCGGATGAAGCTGCGCTTGTCCGGCAGCACATTGCATCATAGAGTTTGCCGATGGTGACAGAAGGCAAGTCATCTCGTCGCAAACGCCCCACGAAGGTTACGCTCGACGCTGCATTGCTGCTCGAAGCCAAAAGACTTGGAATCAATGTGAGCGCAGCTTGCGAGCGAGGCCTAGCGGAACGCGTCAGCCGAGAACGCGAAGCACCCGCCGAATAATAGCTGGGGGGCGCAACGGACCCGTGGCTTTTCGAAGCATCTTTGATATTTGGGGCACATGACCGCACCCCGAATCCTGCTCATCATCGGCGGCGGCATCGCCGCCTACAAGAGCATCGAGCTCGTCCGGCTGCTCCGCAAGTCGGGCCATGCGGTGCGCTGCGTGCTGACGCGCGCCGGCGAACAGTTCGTGACCCCGCTGACGCTCGCGGCACTCAGCGAGAATAAAGTCTATACAAATCTTTTCGACCTGAAGGACGAGGTCGAGATGGGGCATATCCAGCTCAGCCGCGAGGCCGATCTCGTCGTCGTCGCGCCCGCGACCGCGGACCTGCTCGCCAAGATGGCGGCGGGCATCGCCGACGATCTGGCGACGACGCTGCTGCTCGCGACCGACAAGCCGGTGCTCGCAGCACCCGCGATGAACGTCCGCATGTGGCTGCACCCGGCCACGCGGCGCAATGTCGCGACGCTGCGCGGGGACGGCATCACCGTGATGGCGCCCGACGAGGGCGAAATGGCGTGCGGCGAATATGGCCCGGGACGGCTACCCGAGCCGCAGGCGATCAAGGATGCGATCGAAGAGGCGCTGAGAAAGCCCTCTCCCCTTCAGGGGAGAGGGTTGGGAGAG
>NZ_JAOZVW010000119.1 GCF_025869345.1 Sphingopyxis sp. | reverse complement strand
GGTCCCGCTTTTCGCCGTCGCTGAGCGGGACCCCGGATCAAGTCCGGGGTGACGAAGAAAGCAAAACCATGCTTTGTTTCCCAAACCATATCGCCATCGCTCAGCCGGGGTTCAGCCGGATTCTGGAACCAGTTGGCGCGGCATATGTTATCGACACGGACGGCGGCGCGCAGGGCCAGCAAGCGGCCGCCACTATAAAGGGAGCCAAAGACATGAACAGCAAGACGATCAAGCTCACCGCCCTCGCCAGCATCGGCGCGCTCGCGCTGACCGGCTGCGTGACCGACCCCGAAACGGGGAAACAGACGATCTCGAAGGCCGCGATCGGCGGCATCGGCGGCGCGCTCGGCGGCTATCTGCTCGGCGATCTCGTCGGCGGCCGTCACGACCGCACCGAAAAGATTCTCGGCGCCGGGATTGGCGCGGTCGCCGGCGCGGGTGCCGGCTATTATATGGATCAGCAGGAAAAGAAGCTGCGCGAACGCACCGCGGGCACCGGCATCGATGTCGAACGCCAGGGTGACCAGCTCGTGCTCAACATGCCCGGCGACGTCACCTTCGACCTCAACAGCGCGGTCGTGAAATCGCAGTTCCGCAGCGCGCTCGACAGCGTCGCCTCGACCCTGTCCGAATATCCGAGCACCTTTATCGACGTCTACGGCCACACCGATTCGCAGGGCAGCGACAGCTATAACCAGGGCCTGTCGGAGCGCCGCGCCTCGTCGGTCGCCGACTATCTCTCCAGCCGCGGCGTCAACCGCGCCCGCATGGCGACGATGGGCTATGGCGAATCGCAGCTCAAATGCGTCCCCGAACGCAGCGAAGCCGATTATCAGTGCAACCGCCGCGTCGAAATCCGCATCGCCCCGGTGACCCAGAACGACGTCAACAACGCGAGGTAAATCCTCCCCGGAACGGGGAGGGGGACCATGCGAAGCATGGTGGAGGGGCACGGGCGGACTCGCGCGGCGCCGAAAGGAAGCGAAAGGACGCACCTGCCCCTCCACCGCCCTTCGGGTGGTCCCCCTCCCCCTTGGGGGAGGATCAGCCCAAACTCGGAAAGCTCGCCTTCAGCCCGTCGATCACGAACTGCGCCGCCAGCGCCGCGAGCAGGACGCCGAGCAGGCGGGTGATCACCGCTTCGGCCTTGTTGCCGATCAGCCGCATCAGCGGCCCCGCCGCGAGCAGCGCCGCGAGCGTCAGCGCGAGCACCAGCAGCAGCGCGCCGAAAATCACCAGCGCCCGGTCGAGCCCGTTGTTCTTGGCGACAAGCAGCATCACCGAGGCGATCGACCCCGGTCCCGCGAGCATCGGCATCGCCATCGGAAAGACCGAGACATCCTCGACTTCGGGGGTCGCCTTGATCTTCTCGGCGCGCTGCTCGCGCCGTTCGGTGCGCTTCTCGAACACCATGTCGATCGCGATGATGAACAGCATGATCCCGCCGGCGATGCGGAAACTGTCGAGGTCGATGTGGAGGAAGGACAGCAAGGCTTCGCCGAACATCGCGAAGAAGATCAAGATGCCCCCGGCGATCAGCGTCGCGCGGATCGCCATCGACCGCCGCTGCTGCACGCTCGCGCCGGTCGTCAGGCTGGCATAGATCGGCGCGCAGCCCGGCGGGTCGATGACGACGAACAACGTCACGAAGGCCGAGATGAAGAGGTCGATCATGGCTGTTTCGGGGCCGCGACCTGGTTGTCGATCACCGTCCTCATCTCCTTGCCGTCCCACAGGCGGACGGTGACGCGGCGCGACTGGTCGGGATGGACGGTCGAGGTCCAGCTCAGCGTCTGGTCGGGCGACAGGCCGACCGCCATGTCGTCGCCTTCAGCGCCGGCCGCGATCGGTGCCGCCGGCCGCGATCCGCATTTCGCTTGCTTCGATGCGATGAAGTCGGGCGCGACGAGCGGGGCCGCCAGGCCATCGCCATGGTCGAGCACCCACGTCATCTTGCCCTTCTTGGGATCGCGGAGCCACACGGTGGTGAAATAGCCGTTCGCCGGCCCGTTTTGCCAGGCGCCGGTGGTGACCCCGACATTGCCATCGCAGCTCACATAAACCGCGTGCGGCTGCCACTTTACCGCCTCGGCGGGATCCCTCTGCGACTTCAGCCAGTCGAGCGCCTTCACCCGCTGCGGCACGAACATCACCGCATCGGGCGCCGCCGTCTCGCGAAAGGCGGTCCATTGTCCCTTTTCCTGCGCCAGCCGCGCAAAGGCTAATTCCGCGGCAATGAAACCGCTGGGATTCGCGGAGAGCGGGCGGTTGCGTTCGCGGGCTGCGACAGCCCCGCTTGCGATCATGGCAAGCGCCGTCGCGGCCACGATCAGCTTGCGCATCAGAATCCCTCCGGGTCGGGCAGTCCCGCGCGGCGATGCGCGGCGACGAGCGTGTTGCGCAGCAGGCAGGCGATCGTCATCGGCCCGACTCCGCCGGGCACCGGCGTGATCGCGCTCGCGACCGCGGCGGCACCGGCATAGTCGACGTCGCCGACCAGCTTGCCCTTTGCCGCGCCCTCGGCGGGCGGCAGGCGGTTGATGCCGACGTCGATCACGACCGCGCCGGGCTTGATCCAGTCGCCCTTCACCATCTCGGGCCGGCCCACCGCCGCGACGACGATGTCGGCGCGGCGCACCAGCGCGGGAAGGTTCTTCGTCCGGCTGTGCGCCATGGTGACGGTCGCATTCGCGTCGAGCAGGAGCGCCGCCATCGGCTTGCCGACGAGAATCGAGCGGCCGATCACGACCGCCTCCTTGCCCGACAGGTCGCCGAGCCGGTCCTGCAGCAGCAGCAGGCAGCCATAGGGGGTGCAGGGCACCATGCCCGCCATGCCGAGCGCAAGACGGCCCGCGCTGACCGGGGTGAGCCCGTCGACATCCTTGTCGGGGTCGATCGTCGCCACCGCGCGCTGTTCGTCGAGATGGCCGGGCAGCGGAAGCTGGAGCAATATGCCGTCGACCGCCGCGTCGGCGTTGAGGTGTGCCAGCAGCGCTTCGACCTCGTCCTGCGTCGCGGTGGCGGACAGGCGATGCTCGAAGCTCGCCATGCCGGCGGCAACGGTCGCCTTGCCCTTCGACCCGACATAGACCGCGCTTGCCGGATCGTCGCCGACGAGCACGACCGCGAGACCGGGGACGCGCCCCGTCGCGGCCTGAAACGCCGGGACCGCCTCGGCAATGCGGGCGCGCAGGCCCGCGGCAAACGCCTTGCCGTCGATGATGTCGGCTTGAGCAGGCGCCGTCATCACGCCATCCCGTTGGCGTAGGCGAAGCGTGCCAGATAGTTCAGCACGGGTCCGTCGAGGATGATGATCAGGATCAGCACGACCATCGGGGTCAGGTCGAGCCCGCCGAAATCGGGCATGATTCGCCGGAATGGCCGGTAAAGCGGCTCGGTGATCCGGTCGAGCACCAGCCAGAGCTGGCCGACGAAATCATTGTGGGTGTTGATGACGTTGAAGGCGATCAGCCACGACATCACCGCCTGCGCGATGATGAACCACCACAGGACCGTCAGCAGGATGTGGACGATCTGGAGGAACATGAGGAACAAGGCGGCGTCTCCGTAAAGGGGGTGTCGGTGGCTGTCTTAGCGGTGAATGAGCGTGCCCGCACCCCGTGCGGTGAAAATTTCGAGCAGCATCGCGTGCGGGATGCGCCCATCGAGGATGACCGCGGCCGCGACCCCGGCATCGACCGCGGCGACGCAGGTTTCGACCTTGGGAATCATGCCGCCGGTGATCGTCTCGTCGGCCTTGAGCGCGTCGATCGCCGTGCGGTCGAGGTCGGTGAGCAGTGTCCCCGCCTTGTCGAGCACCCCCGCGACGTCGGTCAGCAGGAAGAAGCGCTTTGCGCCGAGCGCGCCGGCGATCGCCCCCGCCATCGTGTCGGCGTTGATATTGTAGGTCGCCCCGTCGGCGCCGAGCGCGACCGGCGCCACCACCGGAATGAAATTGTCATTCGCCAGATTGGTGAGGATCGTCGGATCGACCGCGACCGGCTCGCCGACGAAGCCCAGATCGACGTGGCGCTCGATCCCCGAATTGGGGTCGGGCTCGCTGCGGGTCACCTTTTCGGCGAGCACCAGATTCGCGTCCTTGCCCGAAATGCCGACCGCGCGGCCGCCGAGTCCGGCGATCCAGCCGACGATCTCCTTGTTGATCTTGCCCGCGAGCACCATCTCGGCGACCTCGGCGGTCGCGGCATCGGTGACGCGGAGACCGCCGACGAAGGTCGATTCGATCCCGAGCTGCTTGAGCATCCGGCCGATCTGCGGCCCGCCGCCATGGACGACCACCGGATTGATCCCGACCGCTTTCAGCAGCACGACATCCTCGGCGAAGTCGCGCTGCGCCTCGGGATCGCCCATCGCATGGCCGCCATATTTTATGACGAAGGTCTCGCCCGCATAGCGCTGAAGATAGGGCAGCGCCTCGACGAGCGTTTCGGCCTTGGCGAGGAGGTCGGGCATCTTGGAGGGGTCTGTCACGGGCGTCATCCAGCGTTGTTCGCGTCGAGTTTGCGGCCGATGGCGACGACCGCCATCACGAGCAGCGGCACCATCACCGCCGACAGCACGACCTTGGCGATCATCTGGCCGAGCATCAGGTCGCCGATCGGACGGACGCCGTAGAAGCTGATCGTGATGAAGATCAGCGTGTCGACGATCTGGCTCAAGGCCGCGGCGATGAAACCGCGGAGCGGCAGCAGCCGGCCGTTGTTCGCGGTCATCCGCGCGAAGATCCAGACGTTGAGGCTGACCGAAACGCCATAGGCGATGATCCCGGCGGCCATCATCCGCCAGCTTTGCCCGACGATGATCGGAAAGGCCTCTTTTGCGGGCTCGTACATCCCCGCATCGGTGGGAAGCTGGAGGACGAACAGCGCGAGGATGATCGCGAGGACGAGCGGGATGAAGCCCAGCCGCACCATCCGGTCCGCGACGACGCGCCCATGCAGCTCAGCGATGCCGCTCGAGATGGCGATCAGCGTCAGAAAGGGGAAAATCCCGGCCTCAACGGCGAGCGGCCCCAGCGCGACCTGCTTCGCACCCAGGAAGCCGCCGAGCGGAACCATGCCGCCATAGAGGATCGCGAACAGCAGCAACGAGGGCGCGATGACGCGCGAAGAGCCAGTTTCCATCGGCGCCCGATAGTCGGTTTTGCGGACGCTGGAAAGACCGGGAAACAATGGCGCGGACACGCGTCGTGACGACGGAGGTCGGCTGGATTGCGAAAGTCCTGCGAATATCCGCCTTGGTGGGGAGCTGCCCTGCCTTCGTGCCTCGTCGTGGCGTGGAGCCGGTCGGCGCAAGGGCGACGTAGCAATTCCAAAGTTCAGGAAAGTTCAGCCTATTGCATCGCCCCGATACGAGTCTCGCGGCGTGCTGAACGCATCCGGCACCCCTCGCCGTGTCGCATCCGCAAGCTGGACCGCGACTGCTTTTATCCGCCGAATGAAAGAGCCGGATGAACGCTGACACAGCCGGATAATGTAGGAAAGGCCTATTTGAAGGCTATGTCGGCTTTGGAATGGAAAGCGGAAATTCCCCTCCCTGAAAGGGAGGGGTTAGGGGTGGGTAGCGAGCGTAGCGAGCCGG
>NZ_JAOZVW010000118.1 GCF_025869345.1 Sphingopyxis sp. | reverse complement strand
CAATCCAGAGTGGCGTAAACCGCCCTGGATTGCTTCGCTTCGCTCGCAATGACGAAGTCGTTGAAATCAGACCCGCCGTATCACCAGATTCCGTATCTCGCTCATATCCTCCATCGCGAAGCGGATGCCTTCGCGGCCGAGCCCCGAATCCTTCACGCCGCCATAGGGCATGTTGTCGACGCGGTAGCTCGACACGTCGTTGACGACGACGCCGCCGACCTCGAGATGATCCCACGCCTCCAGCACCTGGTGCAGGTCGCGGGTGAAAAGACCGGCCTGAAGGCCGAACTTGCTGTCGTTGACCTCCGCGAGCGCCGCGTCCCAATCGGTGAATTTCGACAGGATGGCGAGCGGTCCGAAAGCCTCTTCGCGATAGGCTTTGGCGCCGCGGTCGACCTCTTCGAGCAGCGTCGCCTCCAGCATCGCGCCCTCGCGCTTGCCGCCGACGAGCAGTTTCGCGCCGTTCGCGATGGCTTCCTGAATCCAGCCATCGAGCCGCGCGGCTTCCTTTTCGGAGATCATCGGGCCGATGAAGGTATTGCGGTCCTTGGGATCGCCCGCGACCAGCGTCTTGGTCTTTTCGACCAGCATGTCGCGGAATTTGTCGTAGATGTCGGCGTGGATGATGATCCGCTGGACGCCGATGCACGACTGGCCCGATTGATAGAAGGCGCCGAAGATGATGCGCGCGAGCGCATGGTCGAGGTCGGCGTCCTTGTCGACGATCACCGCGGCGTTGCCGCCGAGTTCGAGAACGATCTTCTTCTTGCCCGCCTTGGCCTTGAGGTCCCAGCCAACGCCGGGCGAGCCGGTGAAGCTCAGCAGTTTCAGCCGCTCGTCGGTGGTGAAGAGGTCGGCGCCGTCGCGGCTCGCGGGGAGGATGCTGAACGCGCCCTCGGGGAGGATGTCGCATTCGGCGAGCACTTCGCCCATGATGATCGCGCCGAGCGGGGTCATCGACGCGGGCTTCATCACGAAGGGGCAGCCGATCGCGATCGCCGGCGCGATCTTGTGCGCGGCGAGGTTCAGCGGGAAATTGAACGGCGAGATGAAGCTGCACGGCCCGATCGGCACCCGCTTCCACATCCCCATATAGCCCTTGGCGCGGGGCGAGATATCGAGCGGCTGAACTTCGCCATAATTGCGCACCGCTTCCTCGGCGGCAATGCGGAAGGTGTCGATCAGGCGGCCGACCTCGCCCTCGGCATCGGCGATCGGCTTCCCCGCCTCGACGCAGAGTGCATAAGCGAGTTCGTCGAACCGCTCCTGAAAGCGGCCCACACAGTGGGTCAGCACGTCGCGCTTTTCATAGCTCGCGAGCTTCGCCATCGGTTCGGCGGCGCGCACCGCCCCGGCGATCGCTTCGTCGATCACATCGGGGGTCGCGAGCGCGGTGCGGAACGCGACCTCGCCGGTATATTTGTCGGTGACGACAAGGTCGGTGTTCGGCTGCACCGCCTTGTTGTTGAGGTAGAGCGGGTAAACGTCTTTCAACTTCACAATCATTCTCCAAGGCTGTCATCCCCGCGAAGGCGGGGATCCAGCTTCTTCAATTTTCCTTCTTCGTGCCTTTGCGCCTTTGCGCGAGTCCAAAATTTCCTCACGCAAAGGCGCAAAGGCACGAAGAAGAAAGCTGGATCCCCGCTTTCGCGGGGATGACAAGAAAACTGGCGGTCGCGAAGCCTGTTACAACTCCTTCGACAGCTTCTTGATGTCGACGTTCAAAATCTGGTCATTCTCCGAATAGTCCACCGGGCAATCTATCAGGTGGACGCCCGGCGTGCTCAGCGTATGCGCGAGCAATTCCTGGAGGTGCGCGGCGCTTTCGACGCGATGGCCCTTGGCGCCATAGGCTTCGGCATATTTGACGAAATCGGGGTTGCCGTATGTCAGCCCCCAATCCTTGAAGCCCATGTTCGCCTGTTTCCAGCGGATCATGCCATAGCTCGAATCGTTGAGGATCAGCACGGTGATGTTGAGGCCGAGGCGCACCGCGGTCTCCATCTCCTGGCTGTTCATCATGAAGCCGCCGTCGCCGCAGATCGCCATCACCTTGCGGCCCGGATAGACCATCGCCGACATCATCGCGCTCGGCAGCCCCGCGCCCATCGTCGCGAGCGCATTGTCGAGCAGCACGGTGTTCGGGCGATAGGCGGTATAGCCGCGCGCGAACCAGATTTTATAGACGCCGTTGTCGAGGCAGATGATCCCGTCGTCGGGCATCGCGGCGCGGACCTGCTGCACCAGATGCGGCGGGAAGATCGGGAAGCGCGCGTCGGCGGCGAGCGGCGCGGTGTGATCGACCTCGGCCTGGCGATAGGCGAGCATATGGTCGAACGCCCAGCCGCCGTTGGGGACGATATCCTCCTTCATCTGCCAGATCGCGTTGGCGATGTCGCCGATCACCTCGATGTCGGGGAAATAGACGGGATCGACCTCGGCGGTCTTGGTCGAGATATGGATAACGGTCGGGCCGCCGCTCTTCATGAAGAAAGGCGGCTTTTCGATGACGTCGTGGCCGATGTTGACAATGCAGTCCGACGCCTCGACCGCGCGGTGGACGAAATCGCCCGCCGACAGCGCGGCGCAGCCGAGGAATTTCGGGTGCCGCTCGTCGATCACGCCCTTGCCGAGCTGGGTGGTCAGGAAGGGGATGCCGGTCTTTTCGATGAACTGCAGCAGCATCCGGCTGGTCATCGTGCGGTTCGCGCCCGCGCCGATCACCAGCACCGGCGATTTCGCATTTTCGAGTGCCTTCACCGCTTCGCGGATCGATTTGACGTCAGCGGTCGGCCGGCGCGAATGGCTGCGCTTCAGCGGCAGGCTTTCGGTATGCTCGTCGGCGATATCCTCGGGCAGTTCGATATGCACCGCGCCGGGCTTTTCCTCCTCGGCGAGGCGGAAGGCCTCGCGCACGCGGCTCGGGATATTGTCCGACGAGGCCATCTGGTGGGTATATTTGGTGATCGGCCCCATCATCGCGACGACGTCGAGGATCTGGAAGCGGCCCTGCTTCGATTTCTTGATCGGTTTCTGCCCGGTGATCATCATCATCGGCATCCCGCCGAGCTGGGCATAGGCGGCCGCGGTGACGAAATTCGTCGCGCCGGGGCCAAGCGTCGCGAGGCAGACGCCGGTCTTGCCGGTGTGGCGGCCATAGGTCGCGGCCATGAAGCCCGCGCCCTGTTCGTGGCGGGTCAGGATCAGCTTGATCTTTTTCGAGCGCGACAGGCTGTCGAGAAAGTCGAGATTTTCCTCGCCGGGAACGCCGAAGATATATTCGACGCCCTCTTCCTCGAGGCATTCGATGAACAGGTCGGATGCTTTTTTCATGCTATAGTCGCCCCCTCAGCCCATGCACCGCGCCGGTGCGGCGTTTCAGTCCGTGCCGGCGACCAGCGGCGCAAATATCGGCGCAGCGGTTCCCGTCGTTGCTCGCGAGTCCCTGCATTGCCGGGGAGGATTTGTAACGAGGGGGGAGGGGGTTGTCACGCGGGGCTTGGGGGAACTGTAAACCATTCCTTTGAACCCTCGTCATTGCGTGCGCAGCGAAGCAATCCAGAGCGGTTGGTGCACCCGCTGGATTGCTTCGCTGCGCTCGCAATGACGGGGAGGGGAGGCTGCGGGGTGGGTGATCCCCTGCAGTATGGGACAAGATTCGCGCGAAAGCCCGGAAAAACGGCCTAACTTTAGAAGTCGTGTCGTCCGATTGCGCCTCAATCGATGTCGAACAGCCCCGCCAATTGCTCGACCATCGTTCCGCCCAATTGTTCGGCGTCCATGATCGTCACCGCGCGGCTGTAATAGCGCGTGACATCGTGGCCGATGCCGATCGCGCAGAGTTCGACTGGCGAACGGTTCTCGATCCATTCGATCACTTGCCGCAGATGCTGGTCGAGATAGGCGCCGTGGTTGACCGACAGCGTGCTGTCGTCGACCGGCGCGCCGTCGCTGATCACCATCAGGATGCGGCGTTCCTCGGGGCGGTTGATGATGCGGTGGTGCGCCCACATCAGCGCCTCGCCGTCGATATTTTCCTTGAGCAGCCCCTCGCGCATCATCAGGCCGAGCGACTTGCGGGCGCGGCGATAGGGTTCGTCGGCGGGCTTGTAGATGATGTGGCGGAGGTCGTTGAGGCGGCCGGGGTGCGGCGGGCGCCCGGCGGCGAGCCAGTCCTCGCGGCTCTGCCCGCCCTTCCACGTCCGCGTGGTGAAGCCGAGAATTTCGGTCTTGACCCCGCAGCGTTCGAGCGTGCGCGCGAGGATGTCGGCGCTGATCGCGGCGATGCTGATCGGCCGCCCGCGCATCGAACCACTATTGTCGAGGAGCAAGGTGACGACGGTGTCGCGGAAATCGGTGTCGCGCTCGACCTTGTACGACAGCGAACTGCCGGGCGAGACGACGACGCGGGCGAGGCGCGCGGCGTCGAGCTGACCTTCCTCCTGATCGAAATCCCACGCGCGGTTCTGCTGCGCCATCAGGCGGCGCTGGAGCCGGTTCGCGAGCTTGGTCACCGCGCCCTGCAGATGCGTCATCTGCTGGTCGAGATAGGCGCGCAGCCGCGTCAGTTCGTCGGCGTCGCAAAGCTCGGTCGCGGCGACGATCTCGTCATGCTTTTCGGTGAAGCGGATGTAATTGAAGTCGGGGACGTCGGTCGGCAGGCGGTTGGGGCGGACGGGGAGCATTCCCTCGTCGCCTTCGCCGCCCATCTCGGGCTCGCCGTCGGCCTCCATCTCCTGCGCGTCGGGGTCGGATTCACCGTCGTCGGCCTGGTCTCCGGCCATTTCGGCGCGCGCGTCGACCTGGCTTTCGCCGGCGCCGCCGTCCTCGCTTTCCTGTTCTTCCTGGCTGTCCTCGGCCTCGGACTCATCCTCTTCGCCGCTGTCTTCGGAGCCCTGCTCGACCGGCTCGTCGCCCTGGATGAGGTCGAGGTGGCGGAGCGCGAGCTTCGCGGTTTCGGCGAAGGCGGCCTGATCGTCGATCAGCATCGCGAGCGCGGTCAGGTCGCCACCCGCGTCCTTGGTGATCCATTCGCGCACCAGCGACAGGCCGGTCTCGGTGCCCTGCGGCGCCTGCTCGCCGGTCAGCGCCTCGCGCAGCATCAGTTCGAGCGCGCTCGATATCGGCACATCGTCCTTGGTCTGCGCGCGGGCGATCGGGTCCGACCGCATCCGCATCGCGAGGCTGGCCGACAGATTGGCGCGCATTCCGGCCATGTTACGCGCGCCGAGCGCCTCGACCCGCGCGCGCTCCATCGCGTCGAACGCGGCGGCGGCGAGCGGTTCGGCGGGGCGCGCGGCGTTGTGGAGCTTGTCGCTGTGATGCTTCATGCGCAGCGCATAGCTGTCGGCGAAGCCGCGCGCTTCGGCGACCTGATCGCGCGGCAGGGTGCGCGACGGGGTCGGCACCTTGATCGCCTTGCCGATCTGCGCGGGGGCGTCGGCGGTGAAGCCGACCTCAACCTCCGCATCGCGGGTGACCGCGCGCGCGACGCTCGACAGCGCGGTTTTCAGATCGTCGAGGGGAGATTGGGAGGCCATGACGAGTCGGCTCTAACCAGCTTTTGGGACGGAAGGAAGAGGATGGGCATGGGACATCTCACATTCGTCACCCCGGACTTGATCC
>NZ_JAOZVW010000117.1:99864-169484 GCF_025869345.1 Sphingopyxis sp. | reverse complement strand
ACCCACTTTCTTTTCCCCCCCCCCCCCCGCCGGTTGGTGTGGCCCTATGTGGCCCCACCCACCCCCCGGGGTTTGCCCCGATGGGTGTCTCGACTTCGCTCGACACGAACAGGGTTGGATGATGCCCGATTTAATGCACGATGCCCTAAGGCTTCAGCCCGAAGCGTGCATAGTCGCGCTCGGTCGACGGCGACATCCGGCGCACGATGGCAAGGTCGGCGGCGGCGTCCGCTCCGCGCCCCGTCCGTTTGTAAACGAGCGCGCGCAGGAAGCGGCTCGATCCCATGGCCGGCACCTGGAGCAGCGCCGCGTCGAGGTCGCGCAGCGCATCCTCGTCACGCCCCATGCGCATCCAGACGAGCGCGCGGCTGTCGAGGATCGCGGCGCTGCTATCGCTGAGTTCCATCGCCGATGTGCAATCCTTGAGCGCGGTATCGAGCGCGACGTTGCGCGTCGCCTTGATCCAGCAGCGCTGGTTGAGCATCGCGGGGTTGCCCGGCTTGGTCGCGATCAGTGCGTCGAGTTCGTCGATCGCGGCCTGCGCATCGCCATATTCGCCGACCATCGCCGCCTTCGCCATGCGATAATCGTCGCGCGTCTTGCCCCCCAGCGCGATCCGGTCGTCGAGCATCTTCGTCGCCGATGCGACGTCGCCGCGCTCGGCGGTCAGGTTTGCGACGGTCGATATGGCCTCGATCGACGAGGGGTCGAGCTTTCGCGCCGCCTCGGCATCGGCAAGCGCTCCGGCGATGTCGCCCAGTTCGCGCCGCGCGCCCGCGCGCGCCAGATAGGCATCGGCCGAGGGGAGCAGCGCGATCTGCCGGGTCAGCGTCGCCACCGCGCTCTTGTAATCGCCGATTCCCCGCTCGAACGACGCGCTGCTGGTCAGCGCGGTGATATTCTCCTCATCCGCCTCGGCCGCCTGCTTCTTGTAGATAGCCTCGATCGCGTCGACCTGCGAGCGCGAGGCCGCCTGCGCGAGGTTCCAGCGCCGCGTCGCGGTTTCCGGCGCGACGAGACGCGGCGTGCGCGCGAGGATCGTCGCCACCTTGTCGCGCTCGGCGGCGACCCCGGCCGCCGGAATCTCGATTCCCGAAGAGGTCAGCGTCTCGTCGACACTGAGCGTGCCGTCCGCCAGCGTCACCGACCGATCGACGTCATAGCCGGCGAAGCGATCGTCCAGCGGCGCCATGCCGTCGATCGTATAGCCGCGCCCGCCATCGGGCAGCTTGACGCGGAGCCGGTAGCGCGCCCGGTCGGGAGCGGACGTCACGACCGGAATATCGGCCCACGCCGCGCGGGCGCGGTCGGGCTCGAACGCAACCAGGTCGGGCACGCGCGAAATCCAGCGCTCGGTGCGCAGATCGTGGCGTTCCCACCCCGATGCGAACACGCCGCGCGCCTTGATCGCCACGCTGCCGTCGGCGGTGTCGGGGGTCGCGGTCAGCGTGTCATATTGCGCCTCGCCGACATAATGCTTGAGGAATTGCTCGTAGAGATCGCGCGCTTCCTTCGGCCCGAGCTGCGACCCCGCCAGCGTCAGCAGATTGGCGAGCTGGCCGCGCACGACCATATCGAGATCGATCACCGACGGCAGGTCGATGCTGCTGCTTTCGTCGGCGGCGATCTGAAGGTCGACGGCGGGCCGTGCCGGGGCGTGGAGTTCGATCCTCACCGGCTCCGCGCCCGCGACGCGAACGGGCAGCACATAGCCGAGCGCGGGGGTGTCGCGAATGTCGCCCAGCCGGGTGCCGAGCATCGTTCCGTCGAGCCACAAGCTGTCGCCGCCGATCGTCGCGTGCACCAGGACATGGTTGAAGGCGAGCGCACTCGGCACGCGCGACGGCACCATGTCGCCGAGCGACGCGTGCGCCATCACCGGTTCGGCCTCGATCTTCATTTCGCGCAGCATCGCCAGCAACAGCAGCGTCTTCGCCTTGCAGTCGCCATAGCGCACGTCCCACGTCTTGGCCGGCGACTGCGGCACATAGTTGCCGCCGTCCATCCCGACCGCAAGATAGCGGACCTTGTCCTGCACCAGTTGCAGTGCCATCGCCGCGCGCTTCACCGGATCGTCGGTCGCCGCCATGATCGCGGTGACCTCGCCCGCCAGCGGGCTGCCCTCCGCGATCGTGCCTTCGGTGGCATAAAGCGGCGCCATCACCTTCGACACATCGGCCCAGCTCGTAAAGGTCGACGCCTCGATGATCGGCAGGCGCTGATAACGGACCGGCGCGTCGTCGGGCATTTCGGCCGGCTTGGGCAGCGGCAGGGCGACCGGCAGTTCCATGAAATCGCCATTGCGCCGCGCCTTGGGTTCGGCGCCGCCCGCAAGGATTTTCCACTGCGCCGCTTCGTCGGCGCGCCACGACAGCTTGTAACCCGCCTGCGCGGTCCGCACCGGTTCGGCGACCAGCGGCAGCATCGCCTGCGCCCGCCCGCCGAGCGCACCGTCCTTGACCGTCGTCGACATGCGCAGCCGCAGGATGTCGCCGGCGCGCAGCCCCTCGACCGGCAGCGTCGCCGACAGGATGCCGGTCAGTTCGCGCTGTTCGAGCGATTGTTCACGGCGCAGCACGGTGAATTTCTGCCCGCCCGCCAGCGCGTCGATCTCCGCCCCGTCGCGCAGGATCACGAGCTGGTGGATGATCAGGTCGCCCTTGTCGGGCGCCCAGGCCACGGTGATATTGCTATATTGCGATAGTTCTTCGGGGGTGCTGAGCTTGATCGCGGTGTCGGCGTAATTCCACACCGTGGCGCCGTCGATACGCTGCTGGAAATCGAGGACCGCGATCCCGCCGGTCACGCCTTGCGGGTCGGCCAGCTTCACCGGGGTGACCCACGCGGGTGCGGGCTCGTAAAGCGGCTGTTCGCCCGCCATCGCCACGCTCGCCGGTGCGACCAGCATCGTCGTCGCCAGCGCAAACCGCCCCCATCGGGTCATCGCCCCATTCCCCCGTCCTCAAATGCCCTTTGCCCTGCCTGCATGGGCAAGGCGTTCAATGCAACCGCTTTTGCATCCGAAACGCGACCGCCGGTCAGGCCACGATGGCGTTGCGCCGGGCGTAGAGGAAATAGACGGCAAGCCCCGCGACGTTCCAGACACCGAACCAGAGCTGCGTCTTCACCGGCAGGCTGAGGAAGAGGTAGAAACAGCCGAACACCGCGATGGTGCCGACGATCCACGGCATCGGTGCGCGAAAGGTGCGCGGCGCTTGCGGAGCACGGCGGCGCATGATCAGCATGCACACCGACACCGCCGTGAAAGCGGCGAGCGTCCCGGCATTGGCGAGCGCCGCGAGTTCGTCGAGCGGAATGAAGCCCGCGAGCACCGCGACGACGATCGCGGTGAAGATGGTGATCCGCACCGGCGTCCCGCGCGCCGACACCTTGGCGAGGCTCGCCGGGAGCAGCCCGTCGCGCGCCATGGTGAAGAAGATGCGGCTCTGTCCGAAGAAGAAGGCGAGGATAACGGTCGGCAGCGCGACGACCGCCGAAATGCCGAGATACTGCGCAGCGCGCGCCTGCCCCAGTTCGCGCAGGATCAGCGCCAGCGGCTCGGGACTGTTCGCGAAGCGGCTGTAAGCGATGGCGCCGACCGCCGCGACCGCGACGGCGACATAGATGATGACGCAGGCGACCATCGACCCGACGATCCCGATCTTGAGGTCGCGGTCGGGATTCTTCGTTTCCTCGGCCGCGGTCGCGATCGCGTCGAAGCCATAGAAAGCGAAGAAGATGATCGCCGCCGCCGCCATCACCCCGCGCTCGACGCCGTCGGCGCCCATATGCTTGGCAAAGCCATAGGGGCTGAAGGGCTCCAGATTGGCGGCGTTGAAGGCGGGAAGCGCCACCGCGACGAACACGACCAGCGCGGCGATCTTCACCAGCACCAGGATCGCGTTCACCGTCGCGCTCTCGCGGGTGCCGAACAGCAGCATCCCGGCGACGACGGCGATGATCGCGATCGCCGGCAGGTTGACGATGCCGCCAAGCTCCGGCCCCTGCATCAGCGCCATCGGCACGTCGGCCCAGGCGTGGAGCAGCGGCGCCGCATAGCCCGACCAGCCGACCGCGACCGCGCTCACCACCAGCGAATATTCGAGGATCAGGCTCCACCCGACGACCCAGGCGATCAGTTCGCCGATCACCACATAGCTGTAGGTATAGGCGCTGCCCGACGCCGGGATCATCGTCGCCATCTCGGCATAGGCGAGCGCCGCGCAGGCGCAGATCAGCCCCGCGATGGCAAAGGACAGGATCACCGCCGGCCCCGCCTTGTCGGCGCCGACGCCGATCAGCGTCAATATGCCGGTGCCGACGATCGCCCCGACCCCCAGCGCGACGAGATGCGGCCAGCTCAGCGTCCGCGCGAGGCCCGCGCCGTGCGGCTGATCCGGAACGATCGCCTTGCGGCGCAGCAGGCTGTCGGACATGCGGTGGCTCTCCCTGTTTCCCTGGCGCTGCTTGTAAGGGAGTGGCGCGTCAGCGCAAGATAACAACAAGAGAGGCCGGGATGGGAGGCGGAAGTTTTATATCCCCTCCTCTTCAGAGGAGGGGCAGCGAGGCTTGGCAGCTTGCTGCCTAGCCGCAGCGGGGTGGTGGCCGAAAGCAAGCGCTCGCCGCATACACCACCCCGCTGCGACTAACGAGCAAGCTCGTAAGTCTCGCTGGCCCCTCCTCTGAAGAGGAGGGGCTTAGGATGCCCGCAATGGTTGCCCTCAAAGCAACCCCTCGATCGCCTCCGCCAGCTTGGCGTCGCGCTCCGACAATCCGTCCGCGTCGTGCGTCGTCAGCACTATATCGACGCGGTTGTAGACGTTCGACCATTCGGGGTGATGATCCATCTTCTCAGCGATGATCGCGACGCTCGCCATGAAGCCGAAGGCCTGCGCGAAATCGGCGAACTGGAACCGCCGGGTCATCGCGTCGCGCGCCGCGTCGTGCGTCCATTCGGGAAAGCGGACGAAGAGCGCCGCGCGCTCGGCATCGTCGAGTTTCCGGACCATCTCTTTTCTCCCGCTGGTAAAGGCCGAGCGCTCGCCATAAGGAAGGGCGCGATGAGTGACAACCACGCCCTGTCCACCAATCCGCCCGGCGCCTGGACCGCGGCCGCCCCCGACGCCGACGCGATCTTCGCGATGGCCGAGGCGGCGCTCGAAACGCTGCCCGACGTGTTCCGGCCGCATATCCGGGGCGTGGTGATCGCGGTCGAGGAATTCGCCGACGACGAAACCCTCGCCTCGCTCGGCATCGAACATCCCTATGATCTCACCGGGCTTTACGAAGGCCGCCCGCTGACCGAGCGCAGCATCGACCAGAGCGGCGGGATGCCCGACCGGGTGACGCTCTACCGCATCCCCATCCTCGTCGAATGGATCGAGGAAGGCGAGCGGCTCGACACGCTGGTGCGCCATGTGCTGATCCACGAGATCGGTCATCATTTTGGCTTTTCCGACGACGATATGCACGCGCTCGAGGACATGGCGTGAGCGAACTGCTGCAACTCGACAGCATAGCGTGCATCCGCGGCGACCGGCTGCTGTTCGAGGGGCTGTCGCTGGCGCTGGCGCGCGGCGACGCGCTGTGGCTGCGCGGCCCGAACGGCGCGGGCAAGTCCAGCCTGATCCGGCTTGCGGCCGGACTGCTCCGCCCCGCCGCCGGCACGGTCACGCGCCGCGAGCGCATCGCGCTGATCGACGAGGCGGCGGCGCTCGACCCCGAACTTCCGCTGCGCCGCGCGCTCGATTTCTGGGCGCGGGTCGACACCGTCGACGGCCATGCGGTGGACCGCGCGGTGGCCGACATGGCGCTGGCGCCGCTTTCGGATGTGCCCGTCTCGATGCTCTCGACCGGCCAGCGCAAGCGCGCCGCGATGGCGCGCGTGATCGCCAGCGGCGCGCCGATCTGGCTGCTCGACGAGCCCGCGAACGGCATGGACGACGCGGCGCAGGCGCGGCTGGTCGGTGCGATCGCAAGGCATCGCGCGAACGGCGGCGCGGTGCTGCTGGCCTCGCATTTTGCGCTTGGCGTGCCCGACCTCGCCGAACTGGACATGGGGGCGCTGGCGTGACCGCCCTTCTCGCCCTCTTCTGGCGCGACCTCCGGCGCGCGTGGGGCAGCGGGGCGCTGTGGCTGCCGGTCGTCTTCTTCCTGCTCGTCGCAACCGCCTTTCCCTTTGCGGTCGGTCCCGACGCCCCCTTGCTCGCGCGCACCGGCGGCGGGATGATTTGGGTCGCGGCGCTGCTCGCGGCGCTGCTGCCGATCGACCGCCTCGTCCGCCCCGACCGCGAGGCGGGGGTGCTCGATCAGCTCGCGGTGCGCGGCTTCGCCGACGAAGCGATCGCCGCGATCAAAATCGCCGCGCACGCCATCGGTTTCGGCCTGCCGCTGCTGATCGCGCTGCTCCCCGCCGCCGCGCTGCTCGCGCAGGATGCGGCGCGGGTCGAAACGCTCGCGGCCGGACTGCTGATCGCAATCCCCGCCCTCGCCTCGCTCGCGGTGCTGAGCGCGGCATTGACTGCGAACCTCAAGGGCGGGAGTGCGATCGGCGGGCTGCTCGTCCTGCCGCTCGCGGTGCCGCTGCTGATCTTCGGTGCCGGGATGCTCGACCCGTCGGGGCGCGGCGCGGTGAAGCTGCTCGGCGCGGCGAGCCTGCTGCTGACGGTGATCGGGCCATTCGCCGCGGGCGCTGCGCTGCGAGGATTGAGGGAATAGCCGCCGCCTCCCAATACCGCCTACCCCATCAAGCTCTTGCTCGCCTGCTCGGTCGTATCGCGCGACAGGCCCGGCTGCGCCAGGATGCGTTCCAGTTCCGCCCTCATCATCGCCGCGCGCGCTTCGTCGAAGCGGCGCCAGCGGCCGAGCGGAGGGATCATCTTGGCCGCGGTCTGCGGGTTCCGGGGATCGAGAGCGATGACGAGGTCGGCGATCAGCCGGTAGCCCGCGCCGTCGGCCTGGTGGAACGCCGCCTGATTGCCGGTGAACGCGCCATAGAGCGCGCGCACGCGATTGGGGTTGGCGAGCGTGAAATCGGGATGTTCCGCCAGCGCCTTCACCGCGGCGACCGTGTCGGGGCGCATCGACCAGGCCTGCGCCTGAAACCATTTGTCGAGCACCAGCGGATTGTCGCGATAGCGCTGGTAGAAGATGTCGAGCGCGTGGGTGCGTTCGTCGCTGTCGCCATGCGCCAGTGTCGCGAGCGCCGCCTGCCGCTCGGTCATGCCGTCGGCGGCCGAGAAGACGCCGAACGCCAGCGCCGCGACGTCGGCGCGGCCGGTCGCGGCGAGATAGGCGAGCGCGACGCCGCGCAGCCGGCGGCGGCCCTTGGCGGCGGGCGTGAGGTCGGTCGCTGGCGGCGCCGCCTCGGCCAGTATCTCGCGCCAGTCGCTTTCGAGCGCGTCGCCGATCACCGCCTGCAGCGCAAGCCGCTCGCGCCGGATCGCGTCGGGATCGACGGTCACCATCTGGTCGCCGATGAAGGCCTCGCTGGGCAGCAGCACCGCTTCGGCGACGAAGGCGGGGTCGGCGGCGCGCCCGGCAAGCGTCGTCGCCACCGCATCGATCACCGCCCGGGCGTCGGCCTTCTCGCCCGACACCACCGCGACGAGCGTGTCGAGCATCAATTGCTGCAACGCCTCGTAACGCGCGAAGGGATCGTCGTCGTGCGCCGCGAGCCAGGCGAGTTCGCCCGGCGCGCGCTCGAAATCGACGATCACGGGCGCCGAGAAACCGCGATTGACCGAAAGCGCCGGGCGCGCCGCGAAGGCGCCGAGCGCGATACGCTGCGCGGCATCGGTCAGCGTGACGAGCGTGTCGGGCAGCGCGGCGCCGCTGCCATCCATCGCAAAGGCGGCGATGCGCAGCGGCATCATCGCCGGCGCCTTGTCGGGCTGGCCCGGCGTCGGCGGAACCGTCTGCGTCACGTCGAGGAACCAGTTGCCATCCTCCTCGACCAGCACCAGCCCCAGCCGCGGCGTTCCCGCCTGTTCGTACCAGCGGCGGAACCGGGTCAGGTCGATGTCCCCGCCCTCCTCCATCGCGCGCACGAAATCCTCGCAGGTCGCGGCCTCGCCGTCGTGGCGCGCGAAATAGAGGTCGGTGCCCTTGCGGAAGCGCTCCGGCCCCATCAGCGTCGCCATCATGCGGATGATCTCGGCGCCCTTGTTATAGACGGTCGCGGTGTAGAAGTTCGAGATTTCCTGATAGGAGTCGGGGCGGATCGGGTGCGCGAGCGGCCCCGCATCCTCGGGGAATTGCGCGGCGCGGAGCAGCCGGACATCCTCGATCCGCTTGACCGCGGGCGAGCCCATGGCGGCCGAAAAGCTCTGGTCGCGAAAGACGGTGAAGCCTTCCTTCAGGCTCAATTGGAACCAGTCGCGGCAGGTGACGCGGTTGCCCGACCAGTTGTGGAAATATTCGTGCGCGACGACACCCTCGATCCCGTCATAATCGACGTCGGTCGCGGTGTCGGGATCGGCGAGGATGTAGCGGGTGTTGAAGACATTGAGCCCCTTATTCTCCATCGCTCCCATGTTGAAATCGCTGACCGCGACGATGTTGAACAGGTCGAGGTCATATTCGCGGCCATAGACGCGCTCGTCCCACGCCATGCTGGCCTTGAGCGCCTGCATCGCATGATGGGTGCGGGGGGCGTCGCCCTCGCGCACCCAGATGCCGAGTTCGACCCTGCGGCCCGACAGGGTGGTGAAATGGTCGCGGTTGACGACGAGATCGCCCGCGACGAGCGCGAAGAGATAGGAAGGCTTCGGCCACGGATCTTCCCACAGTGCCCAATGCTTCCCCGCTTCGCCCTCGCCCGAGGCGACGCAATTGCCGTTCGAGAGCAGGATCGGGAAAAGCGCCTTGTCGCCCTCCATCCGCACCTTGTAGCGGCTCAGGACGTCGGGGCGGTCGGGGTGGAAGGTGATGCGGCGGAAACCCTCGGCCTCGCACTGGGTGCAGAGCATGGCGTTCGAGGCATAGAGCCCCATGAGCTGGGTGTTCGCCGCCGGGTCGATGACGGTGTCGACCTCGACCGTCGCCGCGGCGCGATCACCCAGGTCGACGATCAGGTCGGGCCCTTCCATGCGCCAGCCGTTCCAGCTTTCGCCGTCGACGCGAACGTCCCGCGGCGTCAGCCCGTCGCCGCGCAGCGTCAGCGGCACCGGCGCATCGGCGTGGCGGACGACCGACAGCGCGCTGCTCACCCGCGTTTCGTCGATGCCGAGCGCGAAATCGAGCGCGATGTCGGGGATCTGCCATTCGGGCGGGCGATAGTCGCCGCGATGGATGGTGACGGGAACGGCGGGAGCGGAAGAAGCGTCGGTCATGCGCGAAGGTCTAGGCGCGGGGCGGCGCGTGCGCAATAAGGGTGGGGATGGCGAAGATGCTGATTTTCGGGATGGGCTATGCGGCGGGACATCTTGCCGGGCGGCTCGGCGCGCGCGGCTGGGAGGTCGCGGGCACGACACGCGATGGCCGCGCGGACAGCCTGGCCTTTGCCGACGAGGCTGCGGTGCGCGGCGCGCTGCGCTCGGCGACGCACATTCTCTCGTCGGTGCCGCCGGCCGATGGCGGCGATCCGGTGCTCGCGCGCTATGGCGAGGCCATTGCCGTCGCGCCCGCGACATGGGTCGGCTATCTGTCCTCGACCGGAGTCTATGGCGATACCGGCGGCGCGTGGGTCGACGAAAGCGCGCCTATCAAGGGCCGCCGCGCCGATCGCAATGCCGCCGATGCCGCCTGGGCCGCGCTGCGCGGCGACATGCGCCTGTTCCGCCTTCCCGGCATCTATGGCCCCGGCCGCTCAATCCTCGACCGTATCGGCGAAGGCCGCGCGCACCGGATCGACCTGCCCGAGCAGCTGTTCAGCCGCATCCATGTCGACGACATCGCGGGCGGCGTCATCGCGTCGTTCGCGGGACCGCCGGGCATCTACAATCTCGCCGACGACGAGCCGTGTCACCAGAACCGGCTCGTCGAATGGGGCTGCGCTATGCTCGGCGCGCCGGTGCCGCCGCTCCAGACGCTGGGCGAAGCGGGGCTGTCACCCGCTGCGCGGGCCTTTTATGCCGAAAATCGCCGCATCGCGAACGGCAAAGCGAAGCGGCTGCTGGGGTGGGCGCCGCGCTATCCGACGTTTCGCGAGGGGCTGAGGAGCCTCGTTTGAGCCGCCCGCCCGGCGCCGCATTCATTGCGCGGCGCTTCGCGGTGCCGGACACGGCCGCTTGCGCAGGCAATCGATGGCGGCGGCACCCTCCATCCCGACCCCGGCGTCCCCGCTCGCACCGTCACCCGATGCTGGAAACAAGCCAGCGATGGGCGATACGCTGTCCAGCCCGGCCAGGGGATCGACGGTCGTCGCGAACGCATCGCGAACCGAGCTGCCGGCCATCACCGCCGGCGACACCGGATCGATGCCCTGAATCGTCAAAACGCCCGGCGCGAACCGAAGCACATAATTTGCCGATGCCCCCAGCGTGCCTTGGGTGATCCCATAACGACCGGGAATGCTGGACTGGATCGCACGCGTCGCTAACGCGCCGGTCAGCGTGTCACCATTGACCAGTCCCAGACCGCCAATCCGATAGGTCAGCGCCGGATTGATGTCGCCATAGAGGCGACTCAACGCATCGGCAGTCACCGTCAGCGCCCGCGGCGCGATGGTGAGATCCGCGCCCCGATAGGTCAGCGCATAATTGGGCGACGCCGCCAGACTGCCCAGCACGATCGCATAGCTGCCGACATTGCTGGCGGCAATCGCTCCGGTCGCCAGTGCGCCCGACAGCGTGTCGCCGTTGACCAGCCCCAGACCGCCGACCGTATAAGTGAGCGCAGGATTGGCATCGCCGTAAATCCGGCTCAATGCATCGGCGGTCACCGTCAGCGCGCGCGGCGTGATGCTCAGATCCGCGCCCCGATAGGTCAGCGTATAGTTGGACGATACCGCCAGACTGCCCCGCGTGATCGCATAGCTCCCGACGTCGCTGGCCGACGTCGCATCGGTCGTCAGCCCCCCTGTCAACACGTCACCATTGACCAGTCCGAGACCGCCGACCCGATAGGTCAGTGCGGGATTGACGGCACCATAGATGCGGCTCAGCGCGTCCGCCGTGACCGTCAACGCCCGCGGCGTGATGGTGAGGTCCGCGCCTCGATAGGTCAGCGCATAGTTCGGCGATGCCGCCAGACTGCCTTGCCCGATCGCATATGCGCCGATGCCGCTGGCCGCAGCGGCGCTCGTCGCAAGCCCGCCGGTCAGCGTATCGCCGTTGACCAGCCCCAACCCGCCGACCCGATACGTCAACGCCGGATTGGCATCGCCATAGATGCGGCTCAGCGCGTCCGCCGTGATCGTCAACGCCCGCGGCGTGATGGTGAGGTCCGCGCCTCGATAGGTCAGCGCATAGTTCGGCGATGCCGCCAAACTGCCCTGTGTGATCGCATATGCGCCGATGCCGCTGGCAGCAGCGGCGCTCGTCGCAAGCCCGCCGGTCAGCGTATCGCCGTTGACCAACCCCAACCCGCCGATCCGATACGTCAAGGCCGGATCGGCGTCACCATAGACGCGACTGAGCGCGTCTGCCGTCACGGTCAGCGCCCGCGGCGTGACGGTCAGGTCCGCGCCACGATAGGTCAGCGCATAGTTGGACGATGCCGCCAAACTGCCCTGTGTGATCGCATAGGCGCCGATGTCGCTGGCGGCCGTCGCGGCGGTCGTCAGATCGCCCGACAATATATCGCCGTTGACGAGCCTCCCCTCGGTGATCGCATAAGTCAGCGCCGAATTGGCATCGCCATAGATGCGGCTCAGCGCATCGGCGGCCACCGTCAGCGCCCGCGGCGTGATGACCAGGTTCCCGCCCCGATAGGTCAGCGAATAGTTGGATGACGCCGCCAGACTGCCTTGCCCGATCGCATATGCGCCGATGCCGCTGGCCGCAGCGGCGCTCGTCGCAAGCCCGCCGGTCAGCGTGTCACCGTTGACCAGCCCCAACCCGCCGACCCGATACGTCAGTGCCGGATTGGCATCGCCATAAATGCGGCTCTGCGCATCGGCGGTCACCGTCAGCGCGCGCGGGGTGATGGTGAGCGCGGTCGCATTGGCCGCATCCTGCACGAAAGCGAAGCGGTAATTGCTGCTGTCGGGAACAAGCCCGCTGCCGGTCACCGCATAGCGGCCGACGTCGGAGGTCGCATCGCCGGGGCTGGTCCATGCCACCGTGCCGCTGGTCACCGCTGTCAGCGTCTCGCCGTTCTTCAACCCCACGGCGCTCGCCATGCCGGTCAGCAGCGGAGTATCGCCATAGAGGCTCGATACCGGCGTCGCCGCATAGGTCACGGTCAGGTCGGCCGGCGTGATGGTCAGGTCCGCGGCCTGATAGGTCAGCGCATAGTTGGGCGACGCCGCGAGGCTGCCCTGCGTGATCGCATAGGCGCCGACGTTGCTGGCGGTCGTCGCACTGGTCGCGAGCGTGCCGGTCAGCCCGTCGCCGCTAACGAGCGTCCCCGCGGTAATCGCATAGGTCGGCGCCGGATTGGCGTCGCCATAGATGCGCTGCATGGCGTCGGCGGTCACCGTCAGCGCGCGCGGCGTGATCGTGAGCGCGCCATCGCCATAGGAGATCGCGTAATTGCTCGACGACAATCCGCTAACCGCGATCGTATAGGCGCCCGCATCGACGGCGCCCAGCGCGTTTCCGCCATAGAGCAGGCTGCCGCCCAGCACCGATTCGCCCTCGCCGTTCACGAACCCGCTGTAAGTGACGCCGTTGCCGGTGAAGGCGGTGCCGTCATAGACGCGGGTCAGGTCGTTCGCGGTGACGGTGAGCGGTGCGGGGGTGACGGACAGCGTCGCCGGTTGATAGACGAAGCGATAGGCGGGATCGCTGGCCCGCGCACCGCTCGCGGTCAGCGCATAGCTGCCGGCGTCGCTGGCCGCCGATGCGCCGGCGATGGTCGCGGGCGCGGTGATGGAATCGCCCGCGTGCAGCCCGTAATATTGCGCGATCGGGGTTTGCGCGGGGGCGCCATAGACGGTGACGGCATCGTTGGGCGCAACCGCGACCACAGAACTCAGCGCGTAAAGCTCTGGATAATAGGCCGCCGCCGATCCGCCATTCTGTCCGGCCTGATTGGGCGGCGACCAGACCGCGGTGAAGTCCCAGCCGGCATAGGTGGCGGCGAAATTCGAAAGATCCTGCATTTGGGCGGTGGTGAGGCCGCTCGCGCCTGCAAGATCGCCGCCAGCCCAGCCGTGCTCTTGCCCTGTGGCTGTCGTGTCCCAATAGCTGCTGGTGACGCTGCCGCCAAAAGACCCCACCAGTCCGCCAACATTGGCGTCGCCGCTGACGCTGCCGGCCGCATAGCTATGGGCAATGCTGCCGCCGCCCTGAAGCCCCACCAGCCCCCCGACATCGATATCACCGTTGACGCTGCCGGTTGCATAGCTCTGGGCGATGCTGCCGACGTACTGAACCCCCACCAGCCCGCCGACACCGCCGCTGGCGGCGCTGACGTTGCCGGTTGCGTAACTCTGGACGATGCTGCCGTCGTTGTACTGAAACCCCACCAGCCCACCGACGGAGCTGTTGCCGCTGACGCTGCCGGTTGCATAGCTCTGGACGATACGGCCGCTGAACTGTTGCCCCACCAATTCGCCGACAGCGTCTTGACCGCTGACGCTGCCGCCGACCAGGCCGACGCGTCCGATCGTGCCACCGCCCTGATAGCCGAACAGACCAACAAAATCGGTCGAGCGCCGGTTAATGAACAGCCCGGCGATCTCATGCCCCCAGCCGTCGAAATTGCCAGCGAACCCGTTTAAGCCGTTGAACCTGTTACCATCCCCATCGGTCCCCAGCGGAACGAAGCCCGCGCCCGACCACATGCCGGGATATTTGCCCCCCACCGCAGCGAGGTCGGCGGTCAGGTCGATGCCGTTTGCCAGCACATAGTTGCCGCCCAGATCGCCGGCGTTGATCAGTTGCAACTGGTGGGCGTTGCGGATCACCGCCGGCCCGCCGGCAGCGGGCGCGGTCGGCACTTCCCAGGCAAGGAACGGCCGCGTGCCGGCCCCCGCCCACACCCAGCCCGCCGCTCCCGCACTCGTCACCGGCCCCGCCGCGAAGGTGAAACCCGCATAGGCGTCCTTGGCAAAGGCATAGTTGGCGGCGCCGCTCTGCGCCGGATCGCTGGTCACTTCCGCCACGCCCGCAGCAATGGCGGAATTGCCGATCGCCGCTGATTGCCCGGTCGTATAGCTGTCCCAATAGCTCGCGGTGATGCTGCCGCCGTGGTGGCCCTCTAACCCCACCAGCCCGCCGACAGTGGCGATACCGCTGACGCTGCCGGTCGCATAGCTTTGGGCGATACTGCCATCGACCCGATATCCCACCAGTCCGCCGACATTGGTGTTGCCGCTGACGCTGCCGGTCGCATAGCTTTGAGTGATGCTGCCGCCGTTCTGCCCCACCAGCCCGCCGATATAGTTCGCGCCGCCGCTGACGCTGCCGGTGGCATAGCTTTGGGCGATGCTGCCGCCGCTTTGATATCCCACCAGCCCGCCGACGGAGCTGCGACCGTTGACGCGGCCGCCCACCAGGCCGACGCGCCTGATCGAGCCGCTGTTCTGCCAGCCGAACAGGCCGACAAAAGAGGCCGCGGGCCGATCGATGGCGAGTCCGACGATGACGTGTCCCTGGCCATCAAAATTGCCGGCGAAGCCGCGGTTGGCGTTGAGCCGGTTGCTATCCCCGTCGGTCCCCAGCGGCACGAACCCCGCTTCCGACCACATACCGGGATATTTGCCCCCCACCGCGGCCAGGTCGGCGGTCAGGTCGATGTCGTTCGCCAGCACATAATTGCCGCCCAGGTCGCCGGCATTGATCAGTTGCAACTGGTGGGCGTTGCGGATCACCGCCGGCCCGCCACCGGCGGGCGCGGTCGGCACGTCCCAGGCGAGGAACGGCCGCGTGCCGGTCCCCGCCCACACCCAGCCGTCCGCTCCCGCGCTCGTCACCGGCCCCGCCGCGAAGGTGAAACCCGCATAGGCGTCCTTGGCAAAGGCATAGTTGGCGGCGCCGCTCTGCGCCGGATCGCTGGTCACCCCCGACACATTGGCGGCGGTGCCAATTTGAGTTCCGAACCCGGCCGATTGCCCGGTGGTATAGCTGTCCCAATAGCTGTCTGTGACGCTGCCGTTGTATTGACGTCCCACCAGCCCGCCGACATCGATGCTGCCGTTGACGCTGCCAGTCGCATAGCTTTGGGTGATGGTGCTGGTTCCCTGCCGCTGATACCCCACCAGCCCGCCAACGCCTTTGTCACCGCTGACGCTGCCGGTCGCATAACTCTGGGTGATGTCGCCATCGGTCAGCCCCACCAGTCCGCCGATATAGAGGTCGCCGCTGACGCTGCCGGTGGCATAGCTCTGGGTGATGCTGCCGCCGAACTGAAACCCCACCAGTCCGCCAGCACCGCTGCCGGTGATGCGGCCGGTGGCATAGCTCTGCACGGTGCTGCCGCTTTCCTGAAACCCCACCAGCCCGCCAATATCGCCGCTGCCGTTGACGCTGCCGTTGACGCTGCCGGTGGTATAGCTCCGACGGATATCGCCGATTTGATACCCCACCAACCCACCGACAATGCTGCCGCCGCTGATACTGCCTCCGACCATGCCGATCCGGCTGATCGAGCCACCGCCCTGATAGCCGAACAGGCCGACAAGATAGGCCGCGGGCCGGTCGATCGCGAGATCGGCGATCACATGCCCTTGGCCGTCGAAATTGCCGGTGAAGCCGTTGCCGCCGTTGAGCCTGCCGTCATAAATGCCGCTGCCATCGGTCCCCAGCGGCACGAACCCCGCGCCGCCGTTCCAATATGCGGTGCCGGTGGCGTCAATGTCGGCGCCCAGCGCGAAGCTGTTGGTCAGAAAGCCGTTGACCCCCTGCACGCCGTATATGTCAGCGAGCAGATAGGGGTCGGCGGCGACGCCCGTGCCGCCGGCGGCGCGCAGGAAGGTCGCGCCGCCGTCGGTCGCGATGCTGAAATCGCCCGCGGCGAAGGCGGGGAGCGTCGCGCCGACCTGCGACCAGTCGCCGGCGGCGAGGCGGAAGCGCGCGACCGACAGCGCGGCGCTGTCGGCAATCGCGCCCCCGGCGTCGAGCGTCAGCCCGCCCGCCGCGGCGTCGATCGCGCCGTTCAGCGAGATATCGCCGGCAGCTTGCAGCGTCAGCGTCGCGCTCGACGTCCAGCGAAGCGGCGCGGCGAGCGTGATGTCGCCCGCCTGCGCGCCCGCCGGCCCGGTCGAGACGGTGACGTTGGCGAGCGCGAGCGCGTTCGTCAGCGTCGCGACATTGATGACGCTGTCGGCGCCGGTCGCGGTGAAGCCGCTCGCGTTGCTGTCGGCGCCGCTGGAGATGGTGATGTCGTAGGGATCGAGCAGCAGCGTGCCGAACGCGTGGCCGGTCAGGTCGGCGGTGCCGCGATAGTCGAGCCGGCCCGCCGACGACACCTCCGCCTCGCCGCCGCGTCCCGCCCCGGCACCCCTGGCCGAGATCGCGCCCGCGAAGCGCGTCGCTTCGTCCGACCAGATGGTGATATCGCCGCCGCCGCCGCTACCGGTCGCGTCGGCACGGATGGTGCTCGCGGCGTCGATATCGACCGTCTGCGCATGGGCCAGCGCGCCCCGGCCCTGCCGGTCGCCGCCGATGCGGACGCCGCCGCCGCCGCCCGCCCCCGACACGTCGATGGCGGCACCGGCCAACCTTATGTCGCCGCCGGTCAGAGTCACCGCGCCGTCGGTGCCGCCGACCCCGCGCGCCTCGATCACGCCGGTCAGGTTGACGATGTGCCGCGCGGCGTCGACCGCGCTCGCCGCCGACAGTATCACGCTGCCGCCGTCGGCGCTGATCCGCCCGGACATCGCGACCCCGCCCTCGGCCGCCGTCGGCAGCGCGACCTGGAGAAAGCCGTCGCCCGCGAGGTCGAGCGTGGCGCGTGTCCCTGCGCCGAGCGCCACCCGGCCCAGCGGCGCGTGGATCAGCCCGTTGTTGTCGACCTGGCCGCCGATCAGCGCGGCATAGCCGCCGCGGACGACCGCGATCGTCCCGGCATTGGCGACGCGCCCGCCGCGCCCGGTGACGACGATGTCGCCCTTCATGAAATCATCGTCGCCGATATCGAGCGTCGAGGCGACGAACCCCGCCGCCCGAACGGTGCCGGTCGCTGTGATCTGGATACCGTTGGGGTTGATCAGAAAGACCTGTCCATTGGCATTCAGCGACCCCGCGATGGTCGAGGTCGCATCGCCCGCCACCCGGTTGAGCAGGACCGAGCGCGCCTCGGGCTGGCGGATATCGACGCGATTGCCTTCGCCGATCGAAAAGCTTTGCCAGTTGATGACGGCGCGGTCGCTCGCCTGGGTGATCGTCATCGCCCCGTCGGCAGGGGCGCCGATCGTCGCGCCGCCGCGCGCCACGCTGCCGCCGGTCGGCAGGGCCTGCGCCTGCACCGCGGCGGGGATCAGCGCGCTCGACGCGAGCAGGAGAAAAACGAGGGGACGGACGGCAGGACGGATCATGGCGATGCTCCTTGCGATCAGAAACGGGTGACGATGGTGATGTTGAAGCGGTCGCTGCGGCCCGCCCCCTCGATATGCGCGCGGCCCCATTCGAGGCCGATCGAGACGCCCGCCGAGCCGTCGCGCACCGCGCCCGCAAGGCGTAATCCGGCGCCGAAATCACTCGCTCCGGTCTCGCGCCGTTCGAGCGCGGTCGGCCGTTCGTAACGCACGCTCCCCGCCGCCCCGAACAGATAGGGGGCGATGCTGAACCGCGCTCCGGCCAAGGCAAACGGACGGGCGATCTCGGCGCGCACGACATAACCCGCATCGCCCTGCAAACGGCTCGACGGCAGCGAGGACAGGCCATCGACCGCGGCAATGCCGATCTGTTCGGCATTGACCAGCGGTTTGCCGAACGCGGTCTGGGCGCGCGCGGCGAGCATCATCTGCACGCCGGCCCCGACCGGCTGGACCAGCGTCGCCTCGACCGCCAGCTTTTGGAAGTCCGCGTCCGCGCCCTGGCGCGACAGGGGGAGCAGCGCGGTTGCATCGGCGCGCGACCGCGCGCCCAGCCCGTCGATCCCGACCGAAACCTCCCCTCGCACCGCCAGCCTGCCGCTGCCCGGAGTCGCCGCGATCAGCGAGCCGTCCACCCGCAGGATGCGCAGCTCGTCGAACGACAGCGGCAGGGGCAGCGGATCGATCACCGACACGCGCTCGCGCTGCGCGTCGAAGGACAATCCGCCACTCAGCGTCAGCGCGCGCGTCCGCACAAAGGGATAGGCGATCCGCGCGCTGACCCGATTGAACCGGCTGCCGGTTCCCAGCAGAAAGCCTCGATGACGCGGCGCGGTGCGCGCATCGACGGCCTCCAGGTTAAGCGTCAGCCCATCGTGGCCGATCGGCAGCACCACACCGCCCGCGAGCGCGCGGTTGCGCGGGGTCGGGTCGAGGATGCTGGTCTTGCGCCCCCCATTGGGAAAACCACTCGCGCGCAGATAGATGGTCTCGCCCAGACCGAGCGCGCTGTTGAGGTCGAGCCCCAGACCGGCCGCATAACGCCCGAGCGACGACGGCAGGCTGTTGTCGACGGTCGCGAAGCCGGTGACGGCGCGATGCCGCGCCTCGATCACCAGCACGGTCCCGCCGCGCTTTTCGCCCGCGGCCAACGCCGAATGCAGCGTCACCCCCGGCGTGTCGCCGGCCAGCAGCAACCGCCGCTCGACCATCGGCAAAGTCACGTCCGCCCGCCCGACCAGCGGCGCAAGCACCGCCGCCACGCGCCGCCGCACCAGCGGCGGCACCCCATCGGTATCGACGCGCTCGATGAACCCCTGGACGATCACGAGCCGCAGCGTCGCGCCGTCGCGCAGTTCCTGCGCCGGCACCAGCACGCGGGTCAGCAAATGGCCGGCGCGCGCCGCGTGCGCCTCCATCGCGCGCGCGGCGGCAAATATCTCCGCAACCTTGATCGGATGACCGACGAGCTGCGCGCGCAGCGCCGCCGCCGTCTGCGGATCGTCCTCGCCCTCGACGGCGATGCCGCCCAGCGTCACCTCCAGGGTCTCGGCGCCCGGCGGCGCGGTCACCCCCGGTCCTTCGGGCAGGATGATCGGCTCGCCGGGCCGCGCCGTCGGCGGCGCATAGGTCGGCGGCGTCACCTGACTCGCCGTTTGCGCGCGGGCTCCCTGCGGCATCGCGGCGGCCAGCACGGCGAACGCAAGCGGCCCCGCCCATCTCCGCGCTGCCGCCTCGCGGTCGCATCCGTGCTGCCGGCCCATGGTGTCGCCCCCTTCTGTCCGCGCTCCCGCCGGTACCGGCCTATCATCGCGCCGAAGGGAAGCGTTAGGCCGGCAGTCTCACCGATTGGGCCGGGCGTCTCACCATCGATTGACCCATCGAGCGAACCCCATTAGTTTTCCGGACCGAGGGGGGATCGGGAGTGGGGCAGGACCATCGCTCGCACTGGCAGGACGCGCGGTTCACCGGCGTCTCCACCGACGCCGCGCCGATGACGGAGCGGTTCGATTTCTGGCACGCCCTCTTTCCTCAAATCGACATGCGGCGCACCACCGACGACGGGGGCTATCGCGCCGCGGCGCTCGCCTGTGCCGGCGACGACGGCATCGCCTTCACCGACCTGGTCTGCGCCCCCACCGCGTCGCGGTTCCACGACGGACGGCTCGACCATATGCAGCTTTGCGTCGTCGCGGCGGGCCAGTTCGGCGTCACCCATGGGCAGGACGAACGCCTGTGGCTCGGCCCGGGCGCCGGGCTGCAACTGCTCGATTGCCATCGCGCGGCGCAGACGCATTCCGAAACCAGCTATCGCGCCTATCATATCACGCTGCCGCGCGCCGCGGTCTATCGCGCGATGGGCGGCGATCCGATCGCGGGAACCGGGGCGCTGCGCACCTTGCCCGACACGCCGCTCGCCTTGCTGCTCAAGGATCAACTCGGCGCGCTTGCCCGCCACGGCCCCAACATGAGCGCCGCCGAAGCGGCGGCGGCGATGAAATTGCTCAGCGGCCTTGCCCTCACCTACCTCGAAGGGTTCGGCCCCGCCGCCAAGGAGGATGGACGGCGCATCGGCGACACGCATTTCGCCAGCGCCTGCCGGCTGATCGAGGCGCGGCGCGAAGACGCGGGCCTGACCGCCGATGCCATCGCACGGGCGATCGGCTGCTCGCGCGCCAGCCTGTATCGCCTGTTCGAACAACGCGGCCTTTCGGTTGCGGATCATATTCGCGCGGTCCGGCTCAACCACAGCCGCGCTCTGCTCCGCGATCCGCGGCTCGGCATCGGGGACATCGCCCTGCGCTGCGGCTATGAGGACCTGTCCGCCTTCGGCAAGGCGTTCCGCCGCCGCTTCGGCATGACCCCGCGCGATTGGCGAAGGGCCGCGGAACGGGATTTCTAGAGCGTGATGACATCAGTTGGAATCGTCATTGCGAGGAGCGAAGCGACGCGGCAATCCAGAGCAGGCGTAAACCGCCCTGGATTGCTTCGCTTCGCTCGCAATGACGTAGTGGGTTAATGTAACGTCATCAGACTCTAGAGCAGCACATCCACCGCGTGGATCGCCACGCCCACCAGCCCGCCGACCAGCGTGCCGTTGATGCGGATATATTGCAGATCGTCGCCGACCGCATTTTCCAGCCGGTCGGTGATCGTCTGGGCGTCCCAGCCGCGGATCGTGTCCGACACGAGTTTCAGCGCCGTCTCGCCATAGCTGTCGACCATGCCGACGACCGCGCGGCGCGCGTAGCGGTTGAGCGTGCGCTTGATCGCCTCGTCCTCGCCCAGCATCGCGCCGAACTGGGTGACGAGTTCGCCGATGCGCCCCGCGAGCATCGTTTCGGGGTCGCGCGCGGCCTTGAGCAGCGCGCCGCGCCCCTGTTCCCAGAGGCCGTCGAGCCAGCGCTTGACCGCCTTGTTCTCGAGCAATTCGTCGCGGACATGCGCGACCTTCGCCTTGACCTCGGGATCGTGCTGGAGGTCGAGCGCCATCTTGGCGAGTCCTTCCTCGACGCGGAGGCGCAGCGGGTGCGTCTCGTCGACCGCCATTTCGGCGAGCAGCTTCGACAGCCCCGCGACGATGCGGTTCGAGATGCTTTCGTCGAGCCCGGTGAAGCGCACGATCGCATTGCTGTTGTCGTGCACCATCTGGTGGATCAGATGCTCGTTGAGCTCGAGCGTCTTCGACCCCCATTTGACCATCGCGTCGAGCAGGGGCTGGTGCCGCCCCTCGGCAAGCGCCGCCTGCATCGCCTGGCCGAGCAGCGGCGCGACGTCGAGTTCGCGCAGGCGATCGGCGATCGCCGACTTGACCATGCCGCCCAGCCGCTGCTGGTCGAGCGCGCCCAGCGCGTCGGCGATGATTCGCGACGCGCCGAGCTTGAGCCGCCCGCCGCCCTCGGCGGGCTGCGACAGGAATTTGCCGACCGCGCCAGCGACGTCGAGCGTCTGCATCTTGCGCGCGATCAGCCGCGGCAGCAGGAAATTGGTGAGCAGGAAGCGCGCGAGCGTGTCGCCGATGCGGTTCTTGTTGCGCGGCACGATCGCGGTGTGCGGGATCGGCAGGCCCATCGGATGACGGAACAGCGCGGTCACCGCGAACCAGTCGGCGAGCCCGCCGACCATTGCCGCCTCGGCAAAGGCGCGGACGAAGCCGACCGCGGGATGGACGTCCTGATAATATTTGGCGGTCACGAAGATCGCCGCCATCACGATCAGCAGCCCGGTCGCGACGATACGGATATTGAGCCCGCCGGTCGGAACGGCAACGCCCATCGGCCGGGGGGAAGCGCGGTCGGTCATCTTCATCAAATGGCGAAACGCGCCGAAGGTTGCAACCGGCGCGGTTCCGACACCCGGCGCACTCCATGAACTCCGCTTCCCCGAGCGAAGCCGAGGGGCATTTTCGAGCGAAGCGAGAACGTGCACCGTAGCAGCCTCGACTGCGCTCGGCATGGCCCCTCGGCTTCGCTCGGGGAATCGGAGGGTTCAGATTTCATGCGGCTCGACATGAGCCCTGCCGATTCCGGTCTCCCCTCACTCCGCCGCGTGCGGCGCAGACGCGGCGTGCGGCTTCGTATCGTCGCCCTTCCTGTAGGTCAGGAGATTGCTCGAGAAGAAGCGGCCGAGGCGCTTTTCGATGCTGTCGGCCAGGCTGAAGCCCGCGGGGACGATCAGCAGCGTCAGCAGCGTCGACAGCGTCAGGCCGCCGATCACCACGACGCCCATCGGCGCGCGCCATGCACCGTCGCCCGACAGCGACAGCGCGGTCGGCACCATGCCCGCGACCATCGCGACCGTGGTCATCACGATCGGCTGCGCGCGCTTGCGGCCCGCGTCGAGCAGCGCCTCGGTCTTTTCGATGCCCTTGTCCATTTCCTCGATCGCGAAATCGACGAGCAGGATCGAGTTTTTCGCGACGATCCCGAGCAGCATCAGCAGGCCGATATAGACGGGCATGGAGATTTCCATGCCGGTGATCAGCAGGCCGAGCAGGCCGCCGAGCGGCGCGAGCAGCAGCGACGACATGTTGACCAGCGGCGACAGGAAACGGCGATAGAGCAGCACCAGCGTCGAGAAGACGAGCAGCAGCCCCGACACCACCGCGATCATGAAGTTGGTGGTGAGTTCCTGCTGCATCTTCGCGTCGCCCTGCAGGATCTTGCGCACTCCTTGCGGCATGGTCTTGACCGCGGGCAGCGCGTCGATCTTCTTCTGCGCGTCGCCGGTGACGAGGCCGGGCGCCAGGTCGGCGCCGATCACGATGCGCCGCGTCTGATTATAGCGCCGCAGTTCGGTCGGACCGGCGCCAAAGCCGATTTGCGCCACCGATTTGAGCGGGACGGTGGCGCCGCTCGACGTCGGCACGGGCAGATTCTCGATCGTCGCAAGGCTGCGGCGCGAATCCTCGGACAGCAGCACGCGGATCGGGATCTGACGGTCGGAAAGCGAGAATTTGGCGACATTCTGGTCGATGTCGCCCAGCGTCGCGATGCGGATCGTCTGGCTGAGCGCCGCGGTGGTGACGCCGAGTTCGGCGGCCAGGTCCATGCGCGGATTGATGATAATCTCGGGCCGCGGAATATCGCCCTCGATGCGCGGCGCGCGGATTTCCTTGAGCTTGCTCATTTCCGCCACGATCTTCAGCGCGTGCTTTTCGAGCAGCGCCGGGTCGTCGCCGCCGATCACCATCGTGATGTCGCGGCCCGAAAAGCCGCCCGACTGGCTCTGGAAGGTCACGCGCGCGTCGGGAATGGCGGCCAGCTTGGGCTGCAGCCCGCGCTCCCAATCGACGCTACTGACTTCGCGGTCCTTCTTGAGCGTGATGAACGCATTGCCGCCGCCCACCTCGACATCGTAAAAGGCCTTTTCGACCACCGGATTATTGTCGAGAATCTTCCCGATCTGGCTTGCGATATGCTCGCTCTGCGCCAGCGTCGAGCCCGGGGGCAGCTCATATTTCACCTGGCTGAAATCGCTGTTCGTCGTCGGCTGGAACTGCTGCGGCAAGGTCGCGAACAGAATGATGCTCGCCGCGAAGGCCGCGAAGCCGATACCGACGATCCACACGCGATGGTCGGAAAGCCGCGCCCGGGCGCGCCGGGCCATGAAGGCTGTCCAGCGGGTAAAGGCCCACTGACGCATCCCCATCGCATAGGCGATGCCGCCCACGATGATCTGGAGCAGCCCGACGAGCAGGAAGGTCATGACGATCGCAAGCGGCGTCTGCAGCAGGAAATGCAGCGCCGCATTGGGGCCGTCCTGTCCCACCGGAACCGGCTGGAAATAGCTCACGACCATCGCCAGGCCCGCAAGCGCCGCCGCCGCCAATGGCGCCGACAGGAAAACCAGCCGCGTCGGCTCCGCTTCGTAGCGCGCGCGCACCGCGCGATGCTTCGAATGATCGAGCGTCCAGGCGAGGATGCGCTCATAGCGGTCGACCCATGGCCCCCCCGCGTGTTCGGCCGCACCCTGCGCCGACAGGAAATAGGCGGCGATCATCGGCGTGATCATGCGCGCGACCGCCAGGCTGACCAGCACCGCGAAGACGACGGTCAGGCCGAACTGGATGAAGAACTGGCCCGAAACACCGGGCATCAGCGCGACCGGCAGAAAGACCGAGACGATCGACATCGTCGTCGCGACGACCGCCAGGCCGATCTCGTCGGCGGCGTCGATCGCCGCCTGATAGGCGGTCTTGCCCATGCGCATATGTCTGACGATATTCTCGATCTCGACGATCGCGTCGTCGACCAGCACCCCCGCGACCAGACTGAGCGCCAACAAGGATAGGCCGTTCAGCGAAAAGCCCATCAGGTCCATGAACCAGAAGGTCGGGATCGCCGACAGCGGGATCGCCAGCGCGCTGATCAGTGTCGCGCGCCAGTCGCGCAGGAACAGGAAGACGACGACGACGGCCAGCACCGCGCCCTCGATCATCGCGGCCATCGAGCTGCGATATTGTTCCTTCGTGTCTTCGGTGCGCGTGAAAAGGACGTTGAAGCTGACCTTGGGGTTGTTCTTCTTGATCTCCGCCAGCTTCTTGACCGCCGCGTCGTGGACGGTGACGTCCGACGCGCCCTTCGCCTTTTCGATCGAGAAGGCCAGAACCTGCTTGTCGCGAATCTTGGCGAGGTTGCGCTGCTCGGCATAGCCGTCGGTCACCTTGGCGACGTCGGCCAGCCGGATCGTCCGCCCGTTGCCGATCGAGATGCGCGTTTCGCCGAGCTGAAAGGCGTTCGCGGCGTTGCCGAGCACGCGGATCGCCTGCTCGGCCCCCGCAATCTCGGTGCGGCCGCCGGCGGCGTTGACGTTCACCTGGCGAAGCTGCTGGTTCACCTGGCTGGCGGTCAGGCCATAGCTCTGCATCCGCGCGGGATCGAGGATGACGCGGATTTCGCGATCGACGCCGCCCGACCGGCTGACCTTCGCCATGCCGGAGATCGACAGCAGGTCCTTGGCGACCGTGTTGTCGACGAACCAGCTGAGCTGTTCGAGCGTCATGTCGGTCGCCTCGACCGCGAAATAGGTAATCGGCCCGCCCGCGACGTCGACGCGCACGACCTGCGGTTCCAATATGCCGTCGGGCAGGTCGCTGCGGATCTGCTGAACGGCCTGATTGACGTCGTTATAGGCGCGGTCGATCGGCGTGCCGATCGCGAACTGGACGAAGGTGCGGCTGTTGCCCTCGCTGACATAGGACGACATTTCATCGACGCCGCTGACCCCGCGGATCGCCGCCTCGACGCGCTGCGTTACTTGCGTTTCCAGCTCCGACGGTGCCGCGCCCGGCTGCACGACGATCACCTGCACCGCCGGAAATTCGACGTCGGGCTGCTGGTTCACGTCCATCCGGTTGAAGCTGACGATCCCCGCGAGCAGCAGCAGGATGAACAGCACGACCGGCGGCACCGGATTGCGGATGCACCAGGCGGAAATGTTGCGAAAGCTCATAATTCAAACGCCTTTTGCGCGCGCTGTCCGGACGCGATCGATGTTATTGCGACGATTTCTGCACCACCGGCTTGACCTTGTCGCCGGGGTTGAGGAAGGCGCCCGCCAGCACGACGACCTTTTCGGTGCCGGTCAGGCCCGAAGCGATCGACACGCCGCCGTCGGTGACCGTGCCGACCTTGACCGGACGGCGCTGGATCTGGTTCTTGCCATCGACGATCAGCACGAAATTGCCTTCGGGGCCGCTCTGCACCGCGCTTTCGGGAAGCAGCGGCGCCTCTCCGCTGCCCGCCACCAGCCGCGCATCGGCAAAGCCGCCGGGGCGCAGCGCGCTGCTATAGGGAATGGCGATACGCACCGTGCCCTGCCGCGTGTCCATGCTGACGATCGGCGAGACCTGCCAGACCTGGCCCGCGATCTTCAGATCGGTGCCGACGGGAGTCACCGTCGCGCGGGTGCCGACCTTGACGCGCTGCAGATCGGCTTCGGCTAGCTGCGCGAGCATTTCCATCTCGCCGCCCTTTGCCATGCGGAACAGGACGCCGCTGCCGGCGCCGACGACCTGGCCGGGTTCGACCTGGCGCGTCAGCACCAGCCCCGCCGCCGGGGCGACGATATCGAGCCGGCCGTTGCGCGCGACGGCTTCCTGATATTGCGCCTGTGCGACGCGAACGCGCGCGTTGGCGGAATCGCGGGTCGCGCGCTTGCGGTCGAGGTCGGCCTTGGAGATAAAGCCGCGGCCGACCAGCGCCTGCGCGCGCTCCAGTTCGGACTGGGCAAGATCGGCATCGGCCTGGGCGACTTTGATCGAGGCGGCCAAGCCTGCCGCCTGCTGCGTCTGCACCGACCGATCGATGACGGCGAGCGTCTGTCCAGCGCCGACCCACTGGCCGGGCTCGACGAGCACGCGCGCCACCTGCCCGCCTTCGCCGGCGACACCGACCGGCATCTCGCGCCGCGCCGCGATCGTGCCGTTCACCGAAATCGCCGCAACCACCGAGACGCGGCCCGGGACGACGACCGTCACATTGGGGATCGCCTGCGCGCCGGTTCCGCCGGCGCCATCCGCCGAAGCCGCGCCGTCGCCCTTCGCGCTCGAAAAGGCGAACCAGGCCGCGGCGAGCGCGAGCACGATGAGCACGACGCCGACGATCAGCCGGGTCCGCTTGCGGCGGTTGTCCGCCTCTTCGTAATAGCTTTGCGTCCCCGCCAGGCTGTCCATCGAATCCACTTTCCGTTCGTAGTTCACGCCATGTCCCCTCCCGCAGCCCGCGGCCGCCGATCGCGCCTCGCCGTCGGCAAAGCGCCCGGCCCGCAGGGACAGGATATGCTTTGAAGGTGTATTATCCTATTAAATCACCGCGTGCAAGGGGCCAAAGATCGCCGCTTCTCCGCTTCCCCCGGGAGCAGCGCCCCCGTCCCCAAGGGACGAATGCCATAGGGAAGTCGGCCCGTGATTTCCAGTGCTTGCGTCGACGAAAATGGGGGCGGTCGACCCAGGTCGACCGCCCCCATTTCATCCGGCCGCGATCCGATCCGGACCGCCGGCTTTGCGTCGGCGTGCGTCTTGCCTCAGCGCACCCGGCCGCGCCGGAACAGGTTGATGATGGCGAGCAGGATGATCGCGCCGATGAAAGCCGTCACCAGCGTTCGCCAATCGAAGGCGTCGCCGCGCAGATGGCCGCCGCCAAAGACGCCAAGGATATCGCTGAGCAGCCACCGGCCGAGGATCGAGCCGATACAGCCGACGATGATGTTGAGGAAGATGCCTTGCTGCGCGTCGGTGCGCATCACGATGCTGGCGAGCCAGCCGATGATGCCGCCCATGACGAGTGCGATAATGAAATCAATCATATTCTGACCCCCTACGATCATTATGACGCCTGATGGAACAGGCGGGTCGATGCTAACCTAAATATCTGCAATCGCCTAGCGAAATGGCGGCGAGCGCGCGGCGGGTGTCGGCGGACTCATCGAATGCGCCCGCGCCGGATCAGATTGACGATCGCGAGCAGCACGAGCGCGCCGGCGAAGGCCCAGAGCAGCCCGATCGTCTCGAAGCTCGCGAGGCTCGCTCCCATGCCGAAGATATTGCCGAGAAAACTGCCGAGGAAGGCGCCCGCAACGCCGACGATGATGTTGAGGACGATGCCCTGCTGCGCGTCGGTGCGCATGACGATGCTCGCCAGCCAGCCGATGATGCCGCCGACGATCAGGGCGATGATGAGTCCTCCCATGATCCTCCTCCCTCCCGAACCGGCCGGACGACGCCTGCCATCAGTGGTGAGGACATAATCGTGCAGGGGGCGAAAGGTTCCCGGCCGCGCCCCGAAAGACGCGGCCGGGACAGGAGGATCAGTTCCGGTCGGGGAACTGGTCCGGGTCGCAACGACTGCGATAGACAGCGCTCGCCGACCGCGATGTGATCCGCATCACAGGAAGGAAATTTTAGCGGGCGAGGTGTCGCGAACGGATGCCGGAACAGGCTAGCACGAGATCGCACCCCTTCGTCGTTGGCGATTATGGCGTTTGCAAATGCAGCGCCGACAGTTCGCGATTTTCCCGGCCTCGTCATTACGCCCGCCGGAAGACTGCGCTCCACGCGACGCGCATGCGAAATGGGGGTCGGCATCGCTGCCAACCCCCACTATCCGTTTTCGTTCCTGCACCGCGCTCCGCATCATGGCGTTCCGCCAATCTTTCGACCAGCGATCACAACGAAGCAGCGCAACCGGCACCGAACCGATCCGGCGATGGTTCGGTCGGCCCCCTTTCGGGGGCCGGCCTCACCTGGAAAGCTCTTCATCATCTTGTCCGAGCCTCTGCCGAAGCAGTCGCTCTTCCGAAGCGATGGACTGCATTTCCGTCCGATCGGGTCCGCCTCAACTCGTGGGAATCGCTGCGTTCCGTGACCGGGTATCGGTCGATGTCCTCGTCGGTTCTGCCCGTTTCCGTCCGGCTGGTCTTGCAACCACCCTTTGGGTCCCGGCGATCCGACGTCTCTGCCGCCCGATGATTGGAAGCTGTCACGAACCGGCCGGGCCGCCAACAGAAAAAGCGCGCAAAAGCCCCGCAAACCCTCCGCACTTGTGGATAAGTCCGGCATTAGCAACAAGCGGATTCGCTGCAGCATTTTTGTAACAGCACCGCAGCATTTTTGGATTCAATTGCTGCATCGCACCATGCGAATTGGCGCCGCGACTCGTCCATTCGATCGGACAGGCGAGTCGCGCGGACCGACTCAGGCGCGGCCCAGATCGCCCTTGCCGACCGTCCCCGACGCCATCTCGAGCATCCGGTCGAGGCTCTTTTTCGCGGCGACGCGGAGGTCCTCGTCCATCTCGATCCGCGGCTGGAGGTCACGCAGCGCGAGGTAGAGTTTTTCCATCGTGTTGAGCGCCATATAGGGGCAGATGTTGCAGTTGCAGTTGCCGTCCGCGCCCGGCGCGCCGATGAAGGTCTTTTCGGGCAGCGCCAGTTCCATCTGGTGGATGATGTGCGGCTCGGTCGCGACGATCAGCGTGTCGCCGGGAAAGCTCTTCGCGAATTGCAGAATGCCGCTCGTCGACCCGACATAGTCGGCATGGTCGATGATGTGCGGCGGGCATTCGGGGTGCGCGGCGACCGGCGCGTCCGGATGCTGCGTCTTGAGCTTCAGCAGTTCGGTCTCGCTGAACGCCTCGTGGACGATGCAGACGCCGGGCCAGAGCAGCATCTCGCGCCCGAACTTGCGGTTGAGATAGCCGCCGAGGTGACGGTCGGGGCCGAAGATGATCTTCTGCTCGGGCGGGATCTGGCTGATGATCGTTTCCGCGCTCGACGAGGTGACGATGACGTCGCTCAGCGCCTTCACCGCCGCCGAACAGTTGATGTATGTCAGCGCGATATGGTCGGGGTGCGCGGCGCGGAAGCGCTTGAACTGTTCGGGCGGGCAGCTGTCCTCGAGGCTGCATCCCGCGTCCATGTCGGGCAGCACGACGATCTTTTCCGGCGACAATATCTTCGCGGTCTCGGCCATGAACTTGACGCCGCAAAAGGCGATGACGTCGGCGTCGGTGTCCGCCGCCTTGCGCGACAGCTCCAGCGAGTCGCCGACGAAATCGGCGAGGTCCTGGATTTCGGGCTTCTGATAATAATGCGCGAGGATGACGGCGTTGCGCTCCTTGCGGAGGCGGTCGATTTCGGCGCGCAGGTCGAGGCCCGAGAGATTCTCGCGGATGGGAGCAGTCATGGCTTTTCCTTATATGGTCCTTGCCGTGGCGTCGCCCTACACCGCGACCGGCGGCAGGGCAATTCACCGCGTCATTGGGCGAAGCGCGCGGTCACTTTGGCATCGATCCCCGCGGCTTTCAGCGGCATGGCGAAGCTCTGTTCGACCGCGGCGCGCGCGGCATTCTGCGCGAGCCGCATCGGCGTCGCGCCCTTGGCCTGCCGGATCAGCTCCTCCTGCGCCGCCTTGCGGTTCGCGGCGTCGAGCGTCTTTTCGGCGTCGGTGAGCGTCAGCAGGATCACGCCGTCACGATATTCGCTGATCGCGTCGATGTCGATCTCGGGCCCCGCGAGGCGCAGCGGCGGCAGCGTCACGGTCAGCGCGTTCGCATTGCCGTCCCAATCGAGGTCGGACTGCGCGAGGCGGCCGAGGTCGAGTTCGTAGCGAACGGTGCCCGGCATGATCAGCGTCTTCTTCGCCTCCAGCCCCAGCCGCGACTGCGTCGAGGTCACCACCGCGACATAGCGCGCGGTGAAGGGCACCAGGACATTCTGCTCGCGCAGCCCCTGCAGGCTGGCCGCGACCACGGTTTCGGGATCATAGCCGCGTTGCCAGTCGCGCCAGGCGGACACCGCCCACCACGCCGCGAGCGCGAACAGCGCCGCGGCGGCGAGCAGGATCAGGCGTGGAAGAAGGCGGGGAGACGTCTGGGTCATGGGACGGTGTAATCCGAACAATCGGGCAAGGGCTGGTCGAGTTCATAATGCGCGGTCGCGGCGTCGTAGCGCAGCACCCGGTCATAGGAGCAGGCGGGGTCCTCCGCGCGCACAAGGTCGGCGCGCTTCAGCCTGGTGCCGCTATTATCGTCCGACCGGCGCGAGGTGCGCGGAAAGGCGGTGGCGACGGCGCGATAGGCCAGCGTGGGAAAGACCGCGTCGCCGGACGAAGCGGCGGCGGTCAACCCGGCGCCATATTCATATTCGTCGTGGCAGGCCTCCATCCGATCCTTCATATCGGCTTCGGAAAAGCAGGCGCGGATCATCAGCGAGCCGTCCCACGGCAGTTCGATCGCCTCGCCGCCCAACCGCGCCGCGCCGGGCGCCGCGCGAAGTTCGAGCAGGTGAAGCTGCGACGCCGAGCCGCCGCCGCCCGAATACATACTCGTCTGGCCGCTGAGAACACCGACAAGATAGCGCGGCGCGCCGCCTTCGTCCTTGCCCCGGATCAGCGTCGGCCAAAGCGCCACCGTCTCCGCCGCGGCAAATGCGGGCAGCGGCAGCGAAGCCGGTGCGGAACCGGCCGATGTGACGCGCAGCACGGCCTCGCTCGCATCGCCGTCCTCGACCGGAGGGACCTCCAGACACAGGCTATGGTCGGGCAGGCATTGGCTCGCCCCCTCGCCCGCCACCAACGCGATGACGGGACCGGGCGCGGGCGCGGCCGTTCCCGCGGCGGCGGCCAGAATCAGCGAAAATATCATGCCAGCTCCCATTGCTCTTCGCGGGCGCGGACGATTCCCCGCGCCTTCAGGTCGAGCAGGTGCGCCAGCACCGAACGGCCGGCCGCACCCGTCAGGCGCGGATCAAGCCCCTTGTACATATGGCTGACCATGACCGGGATCACAGCCGCCCCTTTTTCGAGCTCGCGCAGGATCTGCCGCTCGCGCTGGCGGCGATGGCCCAGCATCCCGCGCACGAGCTGCCGGGGCTTGGTCACCGCGGGGCCGTGCGCAGGATAATAGACGCGGTCGTCGCGGTCGTAGAGCTTTTGCAGGCTCGCCATATAGGCCGCCATGTCGCCATCGGGCGGGCTGACGACGCTGGTCGACCAGGCCATGACATGGTCGCCGGTGAACAGCGCGCCGCTCTCGACCAGCGCGAAGCAGAGATGGTTCGATGTGTGCCCCGGGGTCGCGACCGCTTCGAGCGTCCAGCCGTCGCCGGACACCCGCTCGCCGTCGGCGAGCACGCGGTCGGGGGCATAATTCGGATCGAAGGCGGAATCGGCGCGCGGGCCGTCGTCCGCAAGCGCGAGCGGCGCGCAGCCGACGATCGGCGCCCCGGTCGCTTCCTTGAGCGGCGCGGCGGCGGGGCTATGGTCGCGGTGGGTGTGGGTGCAGAGGATCGCGGCGATGCGCTGCCCCTTGGTGGCGCGCAGGATCGCGTCGACATGCCCCGCGCCGTTGGCGTCGGGCGGATCGCCGATGCTCATCCCCGACCCCGTCGGGCCGGGATCGATCACCGCGACGTCGCGGCCCACACCGACGATCCAGGTCTGAGTGCCGGTGAAAGTATAGGGCGACGGATTGGGCGCGAGCACGCGACGCACCAGCGGTTCGTGCTGCTCGCACTCGCCGGCGCGGATCGTGTCGGGCCAGGGCTTGTCTTCGCTCATCCGTCCCATGTGGCATCGGCCCCGTCAAAGTAAAAGGGGCGAAAAATGGACGAGAGAAAGGGAGCGGTCGGTCCCGCTCCCTTTCCCCGCCCCTGCCGCGACCCTACCGGGGACGAGGGTCTGCGGCGAAGCTGGCGGGCCGCAAGCGCTGTCTCGCGGCCCGATTCCTTAATGGTCCGCTTTCTCCGTCTCGGCGATTGCCCGGTCGAGATCAGCGGCGACCTTGGCGCGCATAGTCTCGGAAAGCGACCGCGCCGCCTCGCCGCGCGCGAAACTGTCGCGCGCTTTGCGGAGCGCCGACAGCCGCGCTGCCCGGCTCTCCGCCGTATCGCCGCAGCGGATCATGACTACGCGGCTGTGCTTGCCGCCGTCCGTCTCGTCGCGGTTGACGATCGGCGCCACGTCCGCGCCGTTGCCGCAATGCGCGACGGCCAGCGCCCGGCCGTCGCTTGCGGTCCAATTGCCCGCGGGCATCGGGGGCATGGGCGGCATCGGCGGCAGCGCAAAGGCGGTCGTGAAGCGCGCCTTGCGCTTCGCCTCGAGCCTGTCGGCGATCGCATCGGCCTGCGCGCCGGTGACCCCCTGTTCTTTCAGCGTCGCGATGACGTCCTCGCGCGACAGGCTGCCCGGCATCGAAAATTCCACGCGGCGCGCGCTGGGCGCCGTGCCGTCGCTCGTTTCGCTGCGCTCGCGGATCACGACGCGATGCACCTCGCGCTTCTTGCCGTCGCTGGCGGCTCCGTCCTGCCCATCCTGCTGTGAGGTGAAGATCATCACGCCATGCCCCTCGGGCACGGCGGGCGCTTCGGGCGGCAACGGCGCTGCCGGCGGCAGCGGGGCTTCGGGCGGGGCAGGCGGCTCCGGCGGCGCGGGAATGTCCAGATCCTGCGCTCCGCCGCTGGCGGCGCTCGCCGGCACCAGCGTCGCGGTCGCGGCAAGCACGCCCAGCGCCGCGCCGCCGACCAGCAGCTTGCCGATCAGGCCGCGCTTTTTCGAAATATCGTCTCTCGTGAGCATCGTCAGCCTCTCCTGCAAATTGTCGTGAACCGCCATCGGCGCCGCGAGCGACAGCCGCGAGCCGACCGCCGCCTTGGCGATCGCGGTCGCGTAGCGGGCGGTACGAAGGCCCCGGGAAGCGTCGTCCGCCATCGTCAGCACGCGCGCGTCGCACGCCGCTTCCTGATCGAAGCGGAAAGCGCGGATCGCCCGCCACGCCAGGGGATTGAACCATTGCGCCGCGAGCAGCAGCAGCGCCGCGGCATTGGCCCAGAGGTCGCCGTGGCGATGGTGCGCCAGCTCGTGATCGATCGCCAGCGCCCGCTCCTCGGCGACATAGCGCGCGAAGAAATCCTGCGGCACCGCGACGAAGCGCCGCCACAGGCCAAAGGCGACCGGACCGTCGACCGCGCCGGTCATGATCAGGCGGATCTTGCCGAGCGGTTCAAGTTCGACTGCGCCGTCCAGCACCGCGTCCCGAAAGCGCCGATGCGCCGCCCAGGCCGAAATCAGCACGAAGAGAGCGCCGGCCGCCCACAAGGCGAACAGCAAGGGCAGCGCGTCGGCAAAGCTCCACGCCGGGGCGACGACCGCTACGGGCGTGTTCACGGCTCGCGCGGCGGCGACTTCGACCAGCAAGGCGGCGTCGGTCGAGGCCGCCGGGACCGCGACCGGATCGGCGATAGGCAGCGGCGGCAGGATCAGCCGCAGCGCCGGCACGAGCCAGAGCGCATAGGTGAGGTGCGGCCCGAAATGGCGCGCAAAGGGCTTGCGGATCAGCAGCACCGCCAGGACGAGCAGCGCGGTGGCGACCATCGTGTCGCCCCACGCCTGAAGGATCATCGCGCCGCTCATGACTTGAGCGTCCGCAGCAAGGCCTCGATTTCGGCGATGTCGGTGTCCGACAAGGCCTCGCGTTCGGCGAGATGCGCGATCAGCGGGCTGACGCGGCCGCCGAACAGGCGGTCGACGAAGCGCTGCGATTCCTCGCCGACCGCTTCGGCGCGGTCGATCGCGGGGCGGTAGAGATAACGGCGCCCGTCGGCCTCGGCCGTCACCGCCCCTTTCTGGACGAGCCGCGCGAGCAAGGTCTTCACCGTCGCCTGCGTCCATCCGTTGATCTTACCGATCCGCCGGGTCAGGTCGGCGGCGGTCTGCGGGGCCTCGTCCCACAGCGCCGACAGCACCTGCATCTCCGACTCGCTTGCTCGCTCCGCCATATCGGAACCCCTCCCTTGCTGGCGCCTGTTCGCAATACGACTACAAGTGTAGTCATTCGGCTGAACGCCGGCTGAACGAAGCGGTTGCTTATGTGTCGGGATTTTTGACACCCCCATCCATCGGTAAGATATCGCTAACCAGCGTCTCGCGCCCGAAACCGCGAAGGCGGCGAATTGGCACGACGCTTGTATGGTATCGGATGTTCCCGAGTGTTCCGCTCAATGGAGCGGTGGGGGGCATCGGTCTGGTCCCTGATGCCCCCTGCCCCCACCGGGACAACCCCACTTACCCCCGAAGCAGACGGGGGGCGGAGCGGCCATCAGGCCCCGCCCCCCGGACGCTTTTCCCAATCAGCCGCCGATATCAACCAAAGGTGAAGGCGAAGGCCTGAACGCCGGGGTCCAGAAATTCGATCTGGAAGGTCCGGTCCCGCGGCGCCTGCTGGCGCACGAGCTGATAGAGCCGCTGCCCCGTCACCACGCCATTCCCCTGCGCGTCGGTATCGAGTCCATGGTCGGCGCCCGGCACCTTGCCGTCGATCGTCACCCGGAACCGCACCGGCGTCTTCGCATCGGCGGCGCCGAGGACCAGATGCAGGTCGCGGCCGCGAAAGCGGAAGGCGATGCGCGCGCCGGGCGCCGCCGACACCGCATGTTCGCCCCCGACGATCCACGCGCCGCCGAGCGCCCAGTCGTTGCGCGCCGCGAGCGTCGGCAGCGCATAATCGTGCCGCGCATCGCGCACGAACCCGCCCGGCGAAACGAAATTCGCGGCGCGGGCGTAGCCGACATAGGTTTCGGGCGAGCGGTCCTTGCGCGAGCTTTCGGCCTCGCCGACGCCGGTCGCGGCGACCTCGACCGCGTCCATCGTGCCGACCGCGCCGCCGTTTTCGGCGATCAGCCGCTGGATGATCCGTTCGGACTCGGCATAATGGCCCTCGCCGAAGCGCGCCGCGCGGATGCGCCCCTTCGCGTCGATGAAATAATGCGCGGGCCAATATTTATTGTCGAAGCCGCGCCAGATCGCATAGCGATTGTCGAGCGCGACGGGATAGGTGATGCCGAGATCGGCGATCGCCTTGCGCACATTGGCGGGATCGCGCTCGAACGCGAATTCGGGCGTATGCACCCCGATCACCACCAGCCCCTTGTCGCGATATTTCGCGTCCCACGCCTTCACATAGGGCAGCGTCCGCAGGCAGTTGATGCACGAATAGGTCCAGAAATCGATCAGCACGACCTTGCCGCGCAGCCCCTCGGCGGTGAGCGGCGGCGCGTTGAGCCAGCCGGTCGCGCCCGCGAGCGACGGGAACGGCCCCCTGTCGGCCAACATATCGCCGCCCGGCATCGCCTTCGGCATCGCGCCGCCGGGGTGCAGCCGGTCGAGCAGCGACTGCTCGACGCGCGCGGTGCTCGATAGCGACAGGCGCGTGAGCAATCCGGTATCGAGGCCGAGCCCGATCGCGATCACTCCCGCCAGCACCGCCGCGCCCAGCCCCCGGCGCAGCCATTCGCCGGCGCGGATCGAGCGTTTCATCGCCGCGAACACCCGCCCGCCGACGAGCAGCGCCAGCGCGAGCGAGGTCGCCGCACCAAGCGCATAGGCGAGCAGCAGCAGCGACGTCGCTGCGCTCGCGCCGTTCAGCGCGGCGCCGGTCAGCAACAGCCCCAGCACCGGCCCCGCGCACGGCGCCCACAGCAGCCCGGTCGCGACCCCGAGCAGCAGCGAGGAAAGAAAGGTCGAGCGCAAGGGGCCCGCGGCATTCTGCGACAACCGGGCGCCCAATGCGACCAGCGGCCGCGTCGCGCGATCGGCGAGCGACGGAAAGAGCAGCAGCAGCCCGAACAGGCCGAGGACGACGAGCGCGGCGATGCGCCCGTATGCATTCGCCTGCACGACCCAGCCGCCCCCCACCACCGCCAGCGTCGCGACCCCCGCGAAGGTGATCGCCATCCCGATCAGGAGAGGCAAGCCGCTGCGAACGAACGGCTGATCGGCGCGCGCGAAGACGAAGGGCAGCACGGGCAGGATGCACGGGCTGACGATGGTCAGCGCCCCGCCGAGATAGGCCAGTAGGAAAAGGATCACGCGCTACGCCTCACATGCTTCGACCGGAGAGATATGTTCCAGATACGAAGCCGGGCGTCGAGATGTTACAGCGGAGCGCGTCGCCGCAACCCCATTATCACCGCCCCCGCGAAGGCGGGGGCCGCTGGCGGCATGGCGCCGCCCATTTTGGAATCGTCATTGCGAGCGCAGCGAAGCAATCCAGAGTGTGCATAAACCGCTCTGGATTGCTTCGCTTCGCTCGCAATGACGAAGGTTGGCTAAGACTTTCAGCGGCCTCCGCCTTCCGCCTTTGGCGGAAGTTTATCCTGAGCGCCGCCGCAGGCGGCGTCGAAGGGCGGGGGCGACGGGATGAGTTCTACTCCGCCCGCGTCGGAACGCCGTCCATCAGCTGGTGCAGTTCGCCGGCTTCCCACATCTCCATCATGATGTCGCTGCCGCCGATGAATTCGCCCTTCACATAAAGCTGGGGGATCGTCGGCCAGTCGGAAAATTCCTTGATCCCCTGACGGACCTCCATGTCCTGAAGCACGTCGACCGTGTCATATTCGATGCCGAGCCGGTCGAGCATCGCGATCGCGCGCGACGAAAAGCCGCACTGGGGGAACAGCGGCGTGCCCTTCATGAACAGCAGCACGGGATGGTCCGCGACCAGCTTGGCAATGCGGTCGTGCGTGGCGGGGTCGCTCATATCAAGTCTCCGGTGGCGCGAGTGCGCCGAAAAAGGGTTCGCGTCTCGCCCCTATGAAGGAACGGCGGTGGTCAATTGCAAGGCATGAAGTTCGCCGCCCATGCGTCCGCCGAGCGCGGCATAGACCGCCTTGTGCTGCGCGACGCGGGTCAGCCCGCGAAAGGATTCGCTGACGACATGCGCCGAATAATGCTCGTTGTCGCCCGCCAGATCGGTAATCGTCACCTCCGCGCCCGGAAGCGCCGCCGCGATCATCGCCTTCAGATCATCTTCGCGCATGCCCATCGGACCAGCCTCAATTCTCGCTGTCGATAAACTGGCGGCGCGCCTCGGCGGCCTTGTCGTTGAGCGCGGCGCGGATTTCGGCGTCGCTGATCTCGACCTGCGCGGCGGTCAGGTCGCCCGCCAGCTTGCGGATCACATCCTCGTCGCCCGCTTCCTCGAAATCGGCCTGCACTACCGCCTTCGCATACGCGTCGGTCTCTTCGGGGGTCAGGCTCATGCGTTCGGCGGCCCATTCGCCGATCAGCCGGTTGCGGCGCGCGGTGATGCGGAACTGCACGTCCTGGTCGCGGGCGAATTTCGCTTCCTGGGCCCGTTTGCGATCGTCAAATGCGGTCATCTTGTCCTCGCCGAAATGAAACTGTCCCTTGCAGATAGGTTGCCCCGCCCCGGCACGCAAGACGGCTGTGCGGCAGATCACTTCCCTTTTGCAGGCGAAGGGTTTAGGGTCCGCGGCGACGGGAATGGGTCGTACCGCAGCGTATAGACTGCGCCATGCCCCCGACATCGCAGGCATGGCGCGTCGAAGCTCGTCTTTGGGGGATTGGTGATGACCGTTCGACGTCCGTTTTTCGTGCCGATTCTGGCTGCGCTCGCCACGGGCGTATCGGCACCCGCGCTGGCGCAGCCCGACGACCCGACCCTGCGCGACAGTTTCTCGATCGGCGATCAGGGCGGCGCGCTCTGCGAGGTGCAGGCGACGGTGCGCGATTCGGTGATCAAGGGCATGTTCGACCGCGCCTGGGTGATCGTCTGCCGCGACGCCAGCCAGCCCGTCGGCTATGTCCGCATGTTGCGCGCCGGCGCCGACGAGGCCCGCGCCCGCATCGATGCCGGCCGCGCCGGAACCATCGCCTGCGCCGCCGACGGCGCCTGCACGGTCAAGGACAGCAATGTCGCCTGGGCGACGCGGATCGAAGCCGACGGCAACACCGCCTATACGGTCGAGGGTTTCGCCGCCTATGGCGACGCGCTGAACCTCGCCCTCGAATCGATCCGGCACAGGAAGATCGCATCGGGGCAGATCAAGGTCGCGACGACGTCGGTCGGCGGCGGCGACGGTTTCGCGCGGACGCTCGCGGGGACGATCGACGTCGACAAGGCGCTGGCCGAGGGATATCGCCGCAACCACAGCGGCGACTATGCCGAGGCCGCCGAATTTTTCGAGGCGCTGTCGCTCCGCACCGAGGGCGAACAGGCGGCGGCCGGCATCGATCCGACCGAATTCACGCTCAACCGCGCGCTCCAGCGCTCGAACCTCGGCGAATTTGCCGAGGCCGACCGCCTGTTCGGGGAGGTCGAGGCGATCCCGACCAGCGACCCGGTGCAGCTTCGCCTGCGCCGCAACTTCCGCGCGATCCACGCGCTCAACCAGCGCGATTACGACGGCGCCGCGGCGCTGCTCGAAACCCCGATCCCGCCGCTCACCAACGAGGTCGAGGTAGAGGGCGGCGCGGTGACACTGACGCCCGAGATCGTCGCTGGGGTCAACAGCGGCGCCAATGCGCGCGCGGTGCGCCAGGCGGGCGACCGCGAACGGCTGACGCCGACCGAACGCGCGCAGATCATCGACGCGCAGGCGGTCCATCTGCTCGGCACGGTCGACCGGCTGCGCGGCGACGCGAAGGCGGCGAAAGCGGCGCAGCTCAAGGGGCTCGCCGACGCGCTGGCGGTGCGCGAAGGGCGCGTGACCTCGATCGTCCGCCTGCGTTCGCAGATGCTCGGCGAACTGGCGCTCAGCGAAGAGGCGCTCGGCGACAACAGCGCCGCCGACGCGCGCTTTCAGGAATCGATCGGCGCGCTCGCGGTCGAATATCCCGAAACCAACGCACTCGCTTCGGCGCGCGCGCGCTACGCCGCCTTCCTCACCCGGCACGGCGAGGACGACAAGGCGCTCACCATCTATCACGACGTCGTCGGCGCCCTCGCCGCCTCGCAGCGCTCGACCGCGGGCATGGCGAACATGATGGCGCCCTATTACCGCCTGCTCGCCAGCCGCGCCGCGACCGATCCCAAGGCCGCGGGCGATTTCTTCGTCGCCAGCCAGCTTCAGGTCCGTCCCGGCGTCGCCGATACGCAGGCGCTTCTCGCGCGCGAATTGTCGGCGGGCAGCGACGACGGCGCGCGCCTGTTCCGGCAGGCGACGACGCTGAACCGCGATGTCGAGCGCGCGCGGATCGAGGATGCGCGGCTCGCGCAGATGCCCGCGACGGCCGAGGTCAATGCGATGCGCGCCGACCTCAAGACCCAGCTCGACAATCTGTCGTTCCAGCAGGCGGAAACGGTCACCAAGCTCGCCGCCTATCCGCAATATCGCGTCGTCGCGCCGGGCAAGCTCGACCTCGCCGAACTGCAACAGGTGCTGCGCCCCGACGAGGCCTATCTGAAGATGCTCGTCGTCGGCGATGCGGTCTATGCGATGCTGATCGGCCAGGGCGACGCGACCCTGTGGCGCAGCGACATCAGCGCGGAGGGGCTCGAAAACGCGGTCGACACGATCCGCTCGACGATCTCGATCGTCGAGAACGGCAAGCGCGTCACCTATCCCTTCGACGCGGTCACCGCGCGCAAACTCTATACCCAGCTCTTTGGCCCGGTCGCCGACCGGCTGCCGGCGGTGCCGCACCTGATCTTCGAACCCGACGGCGCGATGCTGCGGCTGCCGGTCAACCTGCTGATCACCTCGGACACCGGGCTCGCGGCCTATGAACAGCGGCTGGCCGACCCAAATGCCGACGCGTTCGACATGCGGGGCATCGCCTGGCTCGGCCGGTCGACGCGGCCGAGCACCGCGGTGTCGGCGCTGTCGTTCCGCAACGCGCGGCAGACGGCGCCCTCCGACGCGAAGCACGAATATTTCGGCCTCGGCGAAAATCTGCCGGTGCGGGGCGGCGTCCTGCCGTCGCTGGGCACCCGCGGGGCGGCCGGCGGCGGCATCGACGGAAGCTGCCAGTGGGACGTCAGCCAGTGGAGCCGGCCGATCTCCGCCGCCGAACTCGTCACCGCAAGCGGCACGATGGACCGCGGCGCCGCGACGCTGCTCACCGGCGGCGCCTTCACCGACACGGCGGTCAAGAACCGCAGCGACCTGTCCGATTATCGCATCATCCACTTCGCGACGCATGGTCTGGTCACCGCGCCGCGCCCCTCCTGCCCCGCCCGGCCCGCGCTCGTCACCTCGTTCGGCGACCAGGATTCGGACGGCCTGCTGACCTTTCAGGAGATTTTCGATCTCAAGATCAACGCCGACCTCGTCATCCTGTCGGCGTGCGACACCGCGGGCGCCGCGACCGTCGCGGCGACGCGCGAGGCGGGCGTGGCGAGCGGCGGCGGCAACGCGCTCGACGGGCTGGTGCGCAGCTTCATCGGTGCCGGCGGACGTTCGGTGATCGCCAGCCACTGGCCCGCGCCCGACGATTTCGACGCGACCAAGCGGCTGATCGGCGGCCTGTTCGCGGCGCGGCAGGGCGAAAGCATCGCCGACGCGCTGTGGACGAGCGAGATGCAGCTCATGGACGACAAGCGCACCTCGCACCCCTATTATTGGGCGGGCTTCGCGATCATCGGCGACGGCGGCCAGCCGCTGCTCCACGGCGCCCCCGCCGCGGCGCAAACGGCCACAGCGCGAACGGAAGGGGCCGCGGGCCGCTCGGCTCTCTGATCCGATGGTAACGGCGACCACCGATCCCGCGCCGGGGGAGACGCGCCCCGCGGCCGTTCCGCTGCGCAAGCAGATCCGCCGGCTGGTGATGCAGCTTGGCCCCTCGCGCATGGCGGCGACGATCCTGTTCCTGATCATCGCGACGCTGTTCGCACGGCTGAGCTGGCAGATGCCGCTCGTCGGCGACGCCGAACGCGCGCTTTACGATGCGCGCGCGACGCTGATGGCGCCGCATGTCGGGCAGGACAAGCGCATCGTCATGGTCACCTATGACGACGAGACGCTGTTCAACACCGGCATCCGCTCGCCGCTCGACCGCACCTATCTGGCGAACGCGCTCGCCAATCTCGATCAGATGGGTCCGAAAGCGATCGGCATCGATATCGTCTTCGACTCGCCGCGCCCCGACGATGCCCTGCTGAAGGCGCAGCTTCGCGCGATGAAAACGCCGACATGGCTCGCCTATGCCGAGCAGGCGAGCAATCCGAACACCATTTTCTATGAACAGCAGAAATATCTCGAATCCTATCTGGCCGAGGTGACGACGGCCAGGACCAGGCCGACGAGCGTGCTGTTCCGGACCGACAGCGACGGTGTGATCCGCAACTGGCCCGACCGGCCGAAAAATCTGCCGCCGCTGATGGCGAATGCGCTGGCTCCGGTCGACCCCGCGCACGCCAATTTCAAGGGCAATATCCGCTTTCTCGTGCCCGCGCGCGTCGCCAAGGGACAGGAAGAGCCCGTCTTTTCCAAGATTCCGATCGACACCTTCGCCGCGCCGATGGACGCCGATACGCGCGCGGCCTTTTCTGAGATGATCCGGGGCCGCTATGTGCTGATCGGCGGCAATGTGATCGACAACGACCAGTTCAACACGCCGCTCAGCCGCTTCACCGATCCGATCACCGGACTGCACGAGACCATGATCGGGCTCGAGGTTCACGCGCATATGCTGGCACAGCAACTCGACAAGGACTGGTCCAGTCCGGTGCCCGGTCCGGCGCTCTGGGTGCTCGCGGCGCTGGTGGTGATCGCGGGCGGCCTCACCAGCCTCATCGACATGCGCGCGCGCTGGGTCGCGCTCGCCTTTCTCGGCCAAATGGTCTTCTTCGCCGCTTTCCCCTTCTGGCTCCAGGGGCATCATGTCGATACCACCACGCTTCCCGCCTTCGGCTGGGCGATCGGCTGGCTGCTCGGCTATGCCGCGGTCGGCACCGCCGCGCGCACCATCGGGTCGCGCCAGCGCGCGTTCGCGCAGTCGGCGCTCGGCAAATATCTACCCGCCGACATCGCGGCGCAGATCATGCGCGATCCCGACCAGCTCTCGCTCCACGGCGAGCGGCGCAACATCTATTGCATCTTCACCGATCTCGAAGGCTTCACCAAATTGAGCCACGCGACGACCCCGGAAACGGTGGCGCGGCTGCTCAACGAATATCTCGACCGCCTGTCCGACATCGTGCTCGACCATGGCGGGACGATCGACAAGTTCGTCGGCGACGCCGTCGTCGCTTTCTGGGGCGCGCCGATCAGCCGGGCGGACGATGGCGAAAAGGCCGCGGCGGCGGCGATCGCCATGTATCAGGCGGGCGAGGCTTTCCGCGTCGACCTGGCCGGCGAGGATGTTCCGCCGATCGGCATGACGCGCGTCGGGCTGCACGTCGGCGATGCCATCGTGGGCAATTTCGGCGGCGAGGGCCGCATCCAATATACCGCGCTCGGCGACAGCATGAACACCGCGTCACGGCTCGAATCGGCGAACAAGAGCCTGAAGACCGGCGTGCTCATTTCGGCCGAGGCGGCCGAGCGTTCGGGCCGCGACGACCTGGTGCCGATGGGGCGCGTCACGCTGCGCGGCCGGGCGCAGCCGGTCGACGTGCTGACCCCGCGCCCCGACCTGCCGCCCGAGCAGCGCGCGCGCATCGCGGCGCTTGTCGCGGCCCACGCGGCGGGCGATAAACAGGCCCATGTGATCGCCGCCACAGCATTGGCAAAAGACTTCGGTAAGGATTTATCCATCATGTTCCTGATCGAACGACTGAACGAGACCGAAAAGGGAGAAAGCTATGTCCTTTCCTGAAGTTCCGATGCGGCGCATCGGCCTGGCCGCCGCCGCCGCCATCGCGGTGGTCGCCTTTGCCGGCACCGCCGCCGCGCAGTCGATGGTCGTGCGATCGACGGGACCGTCCGCCGGCAAATATCCGACCGGAACCAAGCTCAAATCGACCGACCGGCTGACGCTCGTCTCGGGCGACAAGATCGTGCTGATGCAGGCGGGCAAGACCCGGACGCTGTCGGGGCCCGGCACCTTCGGCGCGACCGGCACGATCCAGGCCAGCCAGTCGATGGGCGCGACGGTGACGCGGATGCTGTCGACCGGCCCGACGATGCGCTCGCGCGGCGGATTTTCGCGCGGGGCCGAGGAAGCACCGCCGGTCGATATCCGCGCACCGAACCTGTGGCTGGTCGATTTTCGCGAAGGCGGCACCTTCTGCGTCGCCGATCCCGCGCGGCTGACGCTGTGGCGGCCGAACATGGACACCGATCAGCTGCTCAAGATCGAGCAGGACGGCAAGGAAGAGACGGTCGCGATCGTCGCCGGCGCGAATTTCCGCAAATGGCCGACCGAGGCGATGCCCCTGCAATATGGCGTCGACTATCGCCTTTCCGGCGCGGGTCTGGCGAAGCCGGTCACCATCCGCTTCACGCCAATGGGACCGTTGCCCGACAGCGCCGAAAGCTCGGTCGACATGCTGATGGCAAAGGGCTGCACGCCGCAGCTCGACCGGCTGGTCAGCGCGATGTCCGACAGCGAAACAACGGGCGGCTGATACGAAAGGGCGGGCATTGAACCCGCCCTGCCCATCTGATAATAGTGCGAAAAAGCTGCCATAAAGAAAAGCGGCAAAGTCCTTTCCTTGGGTCGAAAATTCGCACTGTCGGGCAACCGGCGGGGCATGAGTTATGAGTGCGCGCGGCATGGCGGGCGCACGAGGTACGCAAGGGGTGAGGATGACGGGCATGGGGGTTCTGGAGCTTGGCGGAAGTGCGCGGTCCGCGCACGATCGAATCCGCAAGACGATTTACAAGGCCGGCGCCTGCTCGGCGGGATTGATGGCCCTGAGCTTGCCGCTGGCGGCGCAGGCCCAGGTCGCGCCCCCGGCCGCATCGTCGGTGCCGACGCGCGAGGAAATCCAGCGCCCCGCCCTGCCCCCCGCAACGCCGCCGGGCGAACGGGTTATCGCGGCCGACGACAGCATCGAACGTGCGCCCTGTCCGCTCGCCAATCCCGAATTTTCCGACGTCATGGTGACGGTGCGCGAGGTGCAATTCTCCGGCGGCGAAGGCATCGACACGTCGATGCTGGGCGAAAGCTGGCGCGACAAGGTCGGACAGAAACTGCCGGTCGCGGTAGTCTGCGACATCCGCGACCGCGCCGCGACGATGCTGCGCGCCAAAGGCTATCTCGCGGCGGTGCGCGTGCCGCCGCAGACGATCGACGACGGCGTCATCAAACTCGACATATTGTCGGCGCGGATGACGCGGGTCGAGGTGCGCGGCGACGCGGGGGCCAACGAGGGCCTGCTCCAGCGCTACCTGTCGCGGCTCGACGATCAGCCGGTGTTCAACATCTCCGACGCCGAACGCTATCTGCTCCTCGCCCGCGACATTCCCGGCATGGACGCCCGGCTGACGTTGCGCCCCGGCGCGGCCGCCGGTGAGGTCGTGGGCGAAGTCACAGTGTCGCGCACGCCCGCCGTCTTCGACTTCAACGCGCAGAATTTCGGGTCGAAGGATGTCGGCCGCTGGGGCGGGATCGCCCGCGCGCGCATCGCCGGCCTGACCGGTATGGGCGACCTCACCACGCTCAGCTTCTATGCGACGCCCGATTTCGACGAACAGAATGTCCTCCAGCTCGCGCACGAATTTCGCGTCGGCGGCGAAGGGCTGCGCTTCGGCGCCAGCTACACCTACGCCTGGACCCGCCCCGACATCACCGGCTTTCCGGTCAAGTCGAACACCCAGATCGTCAGCCTGTTCGCTTCCTATCCGCTCGTCCTGACGCAGGCGCGGCGCGTGACGCTGGGCGGCGGGCTCGACATCATCGATCAGGACATCAAGCTCGGCCCGCTGCCGCTCAACCGCGACCGCGTCCGGGTGCTCAACCTGCGCGCCGACGCGGGCTGGATCGATCCGGCATCGATCGCGGGCAGGAACGGCTACAGCCCGTCGGAGCCGCGCTGGTCGCTGGGCGCCTCGCTCGAGGCGCGGCAGGGACTGAACGCCCTTGGCGCCAGCGACGATTGCGGCCCCGGCGGCGCTGCCTGCTTCCTGCCCGGCGCGATCCCGCTGAGCCGCGTCGAGGCAAAACCCGACGCTTTCCTCGTCCGCGCCAGCGCGCAGGCCGAATGGCGGCCGGCGAAATCCTTCACGCTGGCGGTCGCGCCGCGCGCGCAATGGGCGAGCGATCCGCTCGTCGCCTATGAGGAGTTTTCGGGCGGCAATTTCACCGTCGGGCGCGGTTTCGATCCCGGCACGGTGATCGGCGACAGCGGCGTCGCGGTTTCGGCCGAGGCGCGCTACGGCTCGTTCGTTCCGGCGAATGCAAAAAGTTTCGCCTTTCAGCCCTTCGTCTTCTTCGACGCGGCGTGGGTGTGGAACAAGGACAGCAGCTTCAACGGGCTCAATCCGCAAAAGCTCTATTCGGCCGGCGGCGGCCTGCGCGTCGCCTATGGCAATCTCGGCCGCATCGACATGACGCTGGCCGTGCCGCTCAACAAGGGCGGCTTTCTGGCCGAGCGGCCCGATCCGCGTTTCCTGGTGTCGCTCACCACCCAGTTCGGCGTGAAGGCGCGCTGAGCCATGACCTTTGCAGCAAGGACCACCGCCATGCGTGCCACCGTCCCCCCCTCGTCCGTCCGCATCGGCAAGCGGCGCCTGCTCGGCAGTTGCGCGATCGCCGCAGGTATCATGGCGCTATCCTATGGCGGCCCGGCGCGGGCGCAGGTCGCGGGGACGGCGCTGAATCCGCCGAGCACCGCATCGATCAGTAGCGATCCAGTGGGGCATAAGACCAACGTCAGCGTTTCCGACGCCCAGACCATCATCAACTGGGTGCCGACGGATACGGCGACAACTGGCAGCGACATCGATTTTCTGCCGGTGGGCAGCACCTGGAATTTCAACGGCACCGGCGATTATGTCGTCCTCAATCGCTTCGTGAACGGAGCGGGCGGCTCGCTCAGCCGCCAGATCGCACTGAACGGGGCAATCAACAGCAGCAACTCCGCCGCATCGGGTGCGCAGGGCGGCAGCATCTGGTTCTACAATGCCGGCGGTATCCTGATCGGCAGCACCGGCATGATCAACGTCGGCAGCCTGGTGCTGACGACGAGCGACATCGGCCTCACGGGCGGCAATCTGTTCGATACCGACGGCACGATCCATTTCATGCCCGCGACACCAGGCAGCCTCGCCGGAGTCACCGTCAACGGTGAGATTCACGCGAATCAGGCGCTCACCCCCGGAAGCAGCTATGTCGCGCTCGTCGCGCCGCGCATCACCCAGGCCGGGCTTGTCGACGTCTATGGCTCGGCCGCCTATGTCGCCGCCGAAGCCGCCGATATCCGCATCAACGCCGGATTGTTCGACATCGATGTCGGGGTCGGCGCCGCGGGCGGTCAGGCGATCACCCATACGGGCAGGACCATCGGCCCCGAACAAACGGGTCCGGCGCAGCGCATCTACATGGTTGCGATCGCGAAAAATCAGGCGGTGTCGATGCTGGTGTCGGGCCAGGTCGGCTATCAGGACTCGGCGACGTCGGCGCAAACCGATTCGGCGGGCCGCGTCATCCTGTCGGCGGGCTATGATGTGGCGGGCGGAGACATTGATTTCGCTCCCAACCCCACCAGCGCCGCGGCGGCGGATATCACCGTCAACGACATTATTTTCCGCAGCGATGTGACGGCCCATGCCAGCGGCGCCTTTCTGGGCCAGCCGTTCGGCCTCGTCCCGACGGGCGGCCCCTTCACCTTCGTTCCCCCGCCGCAACAGGGCCGTTTCGCGATTCAGGGCAGCGGCACCTTCATCGGCGATACCAGCGCCACGTTGACCATCAACGCAGGCCGCGCGGGCTTCGTGACGGGCAATCTGAACGTCCAATCGGGCGGGACAGCAACCACGCCCGGCAATGCCGCGATCAACGTCACTGGCGGCCAACTCGCGGTTCAGGGTTTCACCTCGATCTCGGCGCCGGGCTTCTTCGGCACCGCGACCGGCGATACCCAGGGCGGCAGCGCCGGCCTGTCCATCACGAGCGGCGGACAAATGATCGCCAGCGGCGGCCTCACCCTTTCGGCCGATGCCTATGGCGGCTTCGACGCCGGCGGGCTCGCGAGCGGCGACGGCACCGGCGGCTCGGCGACGATCAGCGTCGCAGGCGCGGGCAGTTCCTTAAGCGGCGGCGATATCAGCATTCACGCCAACGGCTTTGGCGCCTTTCCTTCGTCGGGCTCGGATATTCCCGATACCGGCGGCGCGGGAACCGGCGGCGATGCGACGATCCGCGTCCAGGACGGCGCCAGCCTCTCCACCACCGCCGGGCTGAGCGCGCACGCCGATGGCCAGGGCGGCTTCGGCCTCGTTCAGTCGGGCAGCGGGAACGGCGGCGACGTGCTGGTCGAGGCGACCGGAGCCGACACGGTGCTGCAAGCCGGCACGACCACGCTCTCCGCGACGGGTCTCGGCGGCGGCGGCATCGCGTTCGACCCCATGGCGGGCGTGCTGACCTCGCTCAATGCCGGCGACGGCATCGGCGGCACCGCGACGTTGCGCTTCAATGCCACCGGCACCTCGCCCCGCAACACCGGCAACACCAGCATCGACGTGTCCGCCACCGGCGGCGAGGCAGGGAATTTCTCCACACCCGGCCCCGAAAATGCGACCGGCGGCGATGCGACCGGCGGCACCGCAACGGTCGAAGTTCTGAGCGGGACCGCCCAGATGACGGCGCTCACCGTCGATGCGACCGCCGAGAGCGGCGGCGCCCGCAGCGGCAGCGGCACGACCGCGCGAAGCGGCGACGCGCAAGGCGGCACGATCGACATTTCCGCCGACGGCGCCGGATCGGCCCTGACGCTCGCAAGCGGCGCGATAAACCTCGACGCCAGCGGCACCGCAGCAGCGGGCGGCCAGGAAAATGTCGGGAGCGGCACGGGCGGCCAGATCGGCGTATCGGCAACGAACAATGGGACGATCAGCGGCGCGTCCGGCCTGTTCGCCAATGCTTTCGGCGGCAGCGAGAGTATCGCGTCGCGGCTCAGCGCCGGCACCGGCACCGGCGGGTCGATCGATGTCCTCGCCGACACCGGCGGCACCATCTCTTCCCAAGGCTACGGGGCAAGCGCCAACGGCAGCGTCGTCAACACCGACGGCAACAACGGCGCCGCGCAGGGCGGCAATATCTCGATAATCGCGCGCGGCGGCGGCAGCATCGCCGCGCTGTCGGACGGCGTTTCGACGCTGGAAGCGCGCGCAGCCGACGGGGTCAGCGCCGACGGCAGCACGGCGACCGGCGGCACCGTCGGGATCATCGCCGACGGCGGGACGATCGCACTCGACAACACCGCCTTCTACGCCGACGCGATATCAGGCGGCAGCGATGCGGGCAGCGCTTCGCTGGCGACCGGCGGCACCATATCGATCCAGGTCAGCGCCGACCCGGACAGCTATATCTCCGCCATCACCCTCGACGCCAGCGCCAGTGCGACGACCGGGGCGAATTACGACGGCTTCGTCGAAACCCCCGGAAACGCCGTCGGCGGCACGGTCACCGTCGACGTTCAGGGCGGGGGGCTGGAGTCGTCGTCGCTGTCCTTCGCGGCATCGGGAACCGGCGGGACCGGCGGCAACGGCCAGGGCGGCCGCATCACCTTCACCCAATCCGGCGGCACGGTGGAGATGTCCGGCGACATTTCGATCAGCGCGGCCGGTGATGGCGGGCAGGCGCCGAATAACGGCTTCGGCACCCGCGCGACCGATCTGGCAGGCACCGGCACCGGCGGCACCGCGACGCTGACCCTGACCGGCGGCACCTTCATCGCGGGCGACGTCACGGTTTCGGCCGACGGCACCGGCGCCAGCGGCGGTTATGCCGACGATTATGCTTCCGATCATGGCGACCGCGGCGGCGAAGGCCGGGGCGGCGACGCGACGATCACGATCGACGGCGTCGCGAACGTCACCGTCGGACAGCTCACGGCCAGCGCGATCGGCAGCGGCGGCAACGGCAGCAATCTCGTCAGTTACGGGAATATCACCGGCGGCTTTGGCGGTGACGGCGGCGCGGGAACCGGCGGCGAAGCGACGGTCAATCTGGGTGCGGGCACGCTCAGCGCGAACCTCGTCATGGCGGATGCCAGCGGCTTCGGCGGCGGCGGCGGCGGCGTGTCCGACAGCAGCGGTGCCCCGATCGGCGCAGGTGTGGCCAGCAATGGCGGCGAAGGCCGGGGCGGCACGGCAACGCTCGGATTGAGCGGAACCGCATCAGAACTGGTGAGCAGCACCCTCTCCGCGCAGGCAACCGGCACCGGCGGCAACGGCGGTTCGGGTTTGAACGGCGCCAATGGAGGCAATGGACGCGGCGGCGTCGCTCAGGCAGCCATCGACGATTATGGCGCCAACCTATCAAGCCTGAACCTCGACGCTTCGGCACTCGGCGGCACCGGTGGCGACGGCATCGACGGCAATGCCGGCAACGGCGGCGATGCGTTCGGCGGAACCGCCCGCGTCGCAGCGAACGGCAATGGTGGCGCGGCCACCGTCTCGCAGACCAATTTCAACACCAGCGCGACCGGCGGCAACGGCGGCGCGGCTTCCACCGGATTCTTCGCGACCCCCGCCGTCGCGGGGCGCGGCGGCAACGGCGGCTCGGCCACCGGCGGAACGCTCGAGGTCATCGCGAGCAACGGCGCGACGATCAGCCTCAGCGGCGATTTCAGCAGCAGCGGCACCGGCGGCACCGGCGGCAACGGCGGCGACAATCCGAACTTGATCACCCTGCCCGGCCCCGACGGCATCCCCGACACGGCCGACGACGTGAGCCAGGGGCTGGCTGGCGGCGACGGCGGGACCGGCGGCGGCGCGACCGGCGGCAACGTCCACCTGTTCGCCAATGGCGGCACCATCACATCGGACGGCGCCCCCGTCGCGATCACCGTCAACGGCGTGCCGGGGACCGGCGGCAATGGCGGCACCGGATCGGGCAGCAACGGCAATTTCGGCGGCACGCTCGCCGACCAGGGCGGCCGCGTTCTCATCGAATCCTTCACGACCCCCGGCGGCACGGGCCAGATCAGCCTCGGCGACACGAGCATCCAGGCGAACGGCTCCCTTGCCGGACGCATCGAACTGCGCGCCGGCAGCACGATCGCGATGAGCAGCCTGACGGCCGAAGCGTCGGGATTCGCGGAGCCGGTCAACGGCAACACCACGGCGACATCGCCGGGAATCTTCATGACCATGCCCGGCGGCTCGATCGCCACGGCGGGCGACATGACGCTGCGCACCAACGGCAGCGTGGACATCAATGCCGAGGGCGACGGACAGGTGAGCGCCGGCGGCAATCTGACGATCGATGCCTTCGATACAGTGCATGTCACGCATTCGAATCGCGGCGGGACGGCGACGCTCGCCGCCACTGGCGATATGTCGATATCGAGCGGACTCAATATCAACGCAGATCCCGGCACGCTGCTGAGCGCCGACGGCACATTGACGCTCCAGGGCATCGGCCCGGTCTCCAGCGTCATCGCGGATCGGATTGCGGGCAATGACATCGTCATCACCGCCAACGACCTCGCCGTCATCGAACATGCCGAGGCGGTGAACGACTTCCTGGCCAATACATACAGCTTCCGCACCGGCCTCAATTCGATCATCGCCGACGGCGATATCGACATCAATGTGGTGACAACCGCCGATCTCGGCAATTCGACCGCGGGCGGCCATATCGCCGTCACCGCGCAATCGATCGCCTTCAACAGCGCGAACGCGGGCACCTTCGTCTCGCTCAGCGCGTCGGGCACGGGCGCCACCGACGGCGTCTTCGGCACCGACATCACCGCCGGCAGCGGCGGTGTCAGCATCGACGGCCGCAGCATCGGCATCGACGGGACGATCCAGTCCGGCGGATCACTGTTCGCGACCGCGACCACAGGCAATGCGGCGATCGGCCTTGCCGATGTCGCGGGCGATATCGCGACTTTCGCGGCGGCCGATCTTTCGGGCACCTATCGCGCGGGTGGCAACGTCAATCTCGGCGCCGGCGGCAATGTGACCGCCGAAGCCGACGCCGCGGGCGGCTATGTCGACCCATCGGGCAGCTTCACCTCCGAAGGCTATGTCTTCGTCGATGCCGACGGCGACGTGAGCCTTACGAACAGCAGCGCCGCGACGATGCTCGGCGTCCACGCGGACGGTGCGGCCAGCCTGACGGGCGCGAGCGCGGGCGAGGACGTCTTCGTCCTTGCCGGAACGACGGCGACGCTTTCGGGCGTCACCGCCGGCGATGACCTGACCGTCCAGGCCGACGGTGCGGTCAGCGTCACCAATACCGCGACGACCGGAACCGGGCGCGACGATCGCAGCATCGTCTACGTCGCAGGCAGTTCGTCGCCGACCCCCTTCCTGCAGATCACGACGACGCCAGCGGACCTGTCGAACGTCACGCTGACAGCGGGCACGGGTCTCGCCGCCGCCAATGTCAACGCCTTCAACAATCTGACCGCGACCGCGAACGGCGCGATCACCGCGACGGGACCGCTCATCGCGGGCGGCAATCTGCTCGTCGATGCCGGGGGCGCGGCCAATCTGGCGGATGCGACCGCCGGCGGCTATATCGACGTCACCGGACAATCGATCGCTTTCGACAACGCGGATGCGGGCGGCTTCGTGTCGCTTCAGGCGCTGGGCACGGGCGCGACCGACGGCATCTTCGGAACCGGCATCACCGCCGGCAGCAGCGTCGGCATCAATGGTCGCAGCATCGGCATCGACGGGACGGTGCAGTCCGGCGGATCGCTGTTCGTGAACGCGACCGCGGGCAATGCGGCGATCGGTCTTGCCGATGTCGCGGGCGACATCGCGGCTTTCGCGGTGACCGATCTTTCGGGCACCTATCGCGCGGGCGGCAACGTCCGTCTCGGCGCTGACGGCAATGTGACCGCCGAAGCCGATGCGACGGGCGGCTATGTCGATTCATCGGCCAACGCCCCTTCCGAAGGCTATGTCTTCGTCGATGCCGACGGCGATGTCAGCCTGACGGACAGCAGCGCCGCGACGATGCTGGGCGTCCGCGCGGGGGGCGCGGCCAGCCTGACCGGCGCGAGTGCGGGCGAGGATGTCTTCGTCCTCGCCGGGACGACCGCGACGCTTTCGGGGGTCACCGCCGGCGATGACCTGACCGTCCAGGCCGGCGGCGCGGTCAGCGCCACCAATGCCGCGACGACCGGAACCGGGCGCGACGATCGCAGCATCGTCTACGTCGCAGGCAGTTCATCGCCGACACCTTTCCTGCAGATCGTGACGACGCCGGCCGATCTGTCGAACATCACGCTGACCGCAGGCACGGGCATCACCGCCGCCAATGTCGATGCCTTTAACAATCTGGCCGCGATTGCAGGCGGCGCGATCACGGCGACCGGGCCGCTTGCCGCCGGCGACAATCTCATCGTCAGCGCGGCGGGCGCGGCTAATCTGGCGAATGCGACCGCGGGCGGCTATATCGACGCCGATGGCGCATCGATCAGCTTCGGCGCGCTCGACGCGGGTGCCTTTGTCGATCTCGACACGACGGGATCGGCCGGCGATCCAGGAGCAATTGCGGGCACGTCGATCGTTGCAGGCTCGGACGTCTATATGGCCGGCGGCAGCATCGACGTCGGCAGCGTCATCGCCGCCACTTCGCTTTCGGCGACCGGCACGACCGGCGCGGTCGCGATCGATAACGCCGTCATCACCGGCAACATCGGCGTTTCGGCGGCCGGAGACATCGGCGGCACCTACAACGCCGGCGGCAACGCGATGCTGAGCGCGGGCGGCAATGTCGTCGCGTCGGTCAGCGCGACGGGCGGCTATCCCGATTCGTCCAACCCCGATGTGCCGAGCGCCGGCAACGTCTATGTCGATGCGATCGGCAACGTCACCCTGACCGACAGCAGCGCCGCCGGGATGTTCGGCATCAACGGCCGGTCGGTCGCGCTGACCAACGCGTCGGCGGGTGAGGACATGCTCGTCCTGGCGCAGGGCACGGCGACCCTTGCGGAGGTCAGCGTCGGCGACGACCTCGACGTGCGGGCGACCGGCGCGATCACTGCAAATGACGTGAGCGCGACCGGCCTCGGCCCCGACGGCTTCCTGCTGGCCTATTCCCCGACCGGCGGCTTCACCATCGGGCAGGGCGAAGGATCGACCTCGCTCGACGGCGCCGACATCGACCTGCGCTCGTCGGGCGTGTCGATCGCCGCGACCGGCCTGTCGGCGGGCGACGACATCTTCCTGACCGCCGCGACCACGATCGCGCTGAACGGCGGGGAGACGCTGGGCCTCGGCGTCACCGGCGGCGACAGCAGCATCCGCACCTCGGGCGGCGATACGACGCTGGCCGGGCTCGACGCGTTCAGCGACGTGGTCGTCGATGCGGCCGGGACCGCCAATGTCACCGGCTCCGTGCAGGCGGGCCGCGATATCGCGATCGGCGGCGCCAGCGTCCAACTCGCCGATCTGACCACTCCCAGCGGCGCCGTGCTTCAGACCCTCACGGCGGGCCGCGACATCGCCATCACCTCGTCCGCGGGCATCGACGGCGGCAGCCTCACCGGGCAAGGCAATGTCACGCTGACCGCCGACGGCGCGATTGCCGTGACCGGCGTCATCGGCGGCGGGGACATGAATCTCTCGGGCGCGACGGGCGTTGCCGCCGATCTGGTCCAAAGCAACGGCGCGACCACGCTCTCTAGCAGCGATGGCCTCATCAACCTCGGCACGCTGGCATCGGGCGGAAACATCGATGCCAGCGGCGACAGTCTGTTCATCGGCGACGGCAGCGACCTGACCTTTGCCAATCTGGTCACCGATGTCGGCGATGCCGCCGTGCGGACGAACGGCGAGTTGTTCATCGTCAACGGCGACGTCGCCGGCCGCGCCGATCTGAGCGGCGGGGGCGAGCGCGTCGGCATCGATACGCTGACCGCGGACAGCGCCGCGATCACGGCGACGGACGGTTTCGTCACGCTGAACAATGTGACGGTAACGGGCGCACTCAACGTGAACGCCTTCGGTTCGCTGCTGATCGACGGCGTCGTGACCGGCGAGAATATCGCGCTGGCATCCGCCGATATCACAATCGGCAGCGCCGCGCGTGTGGGCACCGCGGACGTGACGCAGGGGCTGTCGTTCCAGAACGGCGACAACGAGCAGCAGACCTTCGTCGGAGGCACGGGCACGAAAAACGGCTATCATATCGACGCCGACGAACTGACGCGGGTCTTCGGCCACGATATCCAGATCTTCGCGCCCGAGGTGAGCACCGTCGGTGACTTCTCGGTCGGTGGCGCGGCACCGCCCGACGTCGTGGTCGACGGATTCACCGTGACGGGCGGCGCCTCGGGATCGAACATCGGCGTCGACGGGTCGCTGACGATCCGCACGCCCGGCAAGATGCGCGTTCTCGGCGATGTCCAACTGACCGGACTGTCGGACGCCAACGCGCTCAACCTGCGCGCCGACACGGCGCTCGAAGTCCTGTTGGGTCAAGGCTCGGTGCGGTTGGTCGGCGCGAACGATGCGCCGGGCGGACAGCTCAACATGCGGTCGCGCGATATCATCGTCGCCACGCCGGAGGCCATCGACGACGTCGCCAATGCAACCACTCTCGACGATATCGAAACGCGGCTGGCGCAGAACGATGGCATCACTCTCGACGAAGGGGCGCTCTTCGCGCGCGGCATGGCCTTCAACGGCAATGTCTATGTCCAGAACAGCGGCAGCGGCACCGATTATGCGCAGCGCCGCGGGCTGACTTTCGGCGCGGGCGGTCTCAACCTCGCAAGCGAGGGAAATGTGCAGATCGTGCTCAACGGGGTGCATCTGGGACCGGACGGACAGGTGACGGGGCTCGACACGATTCCGCTGCTGACGATCAACGGCGGCGGCGTGGTGGTCCCGTCCGATCTCTACGATCCGCGGGCGACCTTCAACGGCTGCCTGATCGCCAATGTCGCGGCCTGCTCCTTCGTCCCGCCCGAGCAGCCCGACTATGAATCGAACTTCCCGGTCCAGGACGTGATCGAGAAGGAAGTCGACAGCGACGACGAAAACGGCGACGGCACCAGCCTGCCCACCGCACTGATCACGATGCGCGCCCTCGACCCGCTGACCGGCGAGCCGTTGCTCGACGATCCGGTGACCGGCGCGGGCAACGACGATCTGTGGACCCCGACGACCGATACGCAACCCTGAGCCTTTCGGTTGACGGAGCACCCCGGAGCGGGGCAAGGGCGCGAAGATGACCGATGCCCCTGCCCCGCTCGCGGAATCCGGCGCGCCTCTGCGGCTGTTCAACAGCCTGACGCGCGGCCTGGAAGACTTTCGACCCGTCCATCCCGGCGAGGCGCGCGTCTATAGCTGCGGGCCGACGGTCTATAATTACCAGCATATCGGCAATATGCGCGCCTATGTCTTTGCCGACACGCTCGGCCGCACCCTGTCGTTCAAGGGCTATGCGCTCCGCCATATCATCAACATCACCGACGTCGGCCACCTCACGTCCGACGCCGATGCCGGCGACGACAAGATGGAAAAGGCCGCGGCCTCGCAGGGCAAATCGGCCTGGGACATCGCGGCTTTCTACACCACCGAATTCAAGCGCGACCTCGGCTGGCTGGGCGTCCGCGACCCCGCCAAATGGACGGTCGCGACCGATTATGTCCCGCGCATGATCGCCTTCGCGACGCGGATCGCCGACGCGCATTGCTACGAGCTGGGCAGCGGCCTTTATTTCGACGTCTCGACCGTCGCCGATTACGGCCGCCTCGCACGCGCGGTGACCGACGAGGGAGAGGCGCGGATCGAGGAGGTCGAGGGCAAGCGCCACGCCGCCGACTTCGCGATCTGGCGCAAGACCCCGCCCGGCGAGACGCGGCAAATGGAATGGGATTCACCCTGGGGCCGCGGCGCGCCCGGCTGGCACCTCGAATGTTCGGTGATGGGCGAGGCCGAGCTCGGAATGCCCTTCGACATCCACACCGGCGGCATCGATCACCGCGAGATCCACCATCCGAACGAAATCGCGCAGAACCAGGCCTATCGCGGCTGCGGCAGTCTCGACTGCGCCGAGCATTCGGGCGCCCGGATGTGGATGCACAATAATTTCCTGATCGATCGCGGCGGCAAGATGTCGAAGAGTTCGGGCGAGTTCCTGCGCCTGCAGCTGCTGGTCGATCGGGGCTACCACCCCCTCGCCTATCGCCTGATGTGCCTCCAGGCGCATTATCGGTCGGAACTGGAATTTTCGTGGGAAGGCCTCGGCGCTACGCTGACGCGGCTGAAGCGGCTGGTGATGGCGGCCGCGTCGGTGCGCGGTGCCGCGGAAACCGGGATCACGGACCGTCGCCTTGCCGACCTGCTCGCCAAATTCGACGCCGCCATGTCGGACGACCTCAACACCCCCGTCGCGCTCACCTTGCTCGAAGAGGCGGCGGCAATGAAAAAGGTCGACGCCAGCCAGAAACGCGCCGCGCTGACGGCGATGGACGCCGTGCTCGGCCTGCAACTGCTGGCCCTGTCGCGCGAGGATCTGCGCATCCGACCCAAAACCGCAACGATCGACGAACCGGCAATCGAGACCATTCTCGCCCGCCGCAGGGACGCGCGCGCGGCAAAGGACTTCGCCGCCTCCGACGCGCTGCGCGACGAACTCATCGCCGCGGGGGTCGAGGTGATGGACGGCGACCCGCTGGGATGGGATTGGCGGCTGGACAATTAATCCCCCTCCCGCTTGCGGGAGGGGTTAGGGGTGGGCATGAAGGCTCCACCGCCGCGCAAGGACGGGCCCACCCCCGGCTCCTCCCGCAAGCGGAAGGGGAGATAATATGACCAAAACCGTCACCGTCCTGTCTGGCCTGATCCGGCCGCTTGTCGAGGCTCGCCTGCCCGGCTGGGTCGAACCGCGCTTCTTCCAGTCCAAGGAAGAGGCGATGGCGCTCGCGCCCGAAGCCGGGATCGGCTGGTTCGACATGTACGACAAGAAGGACATGGCGGCCGCCATCACCGCGGCGACGAAAATGAAGTGGCTCAATTCCATCTATGCCGGGGTCGACGGGATGCCGCTCGACCTGCTCAAGGAACGCGGCACGGTGGTGACGAACGGGGCGGGGATCAACGCGATCACCATCGCCGAATATGTGGTGATGGGGATGCTCACGGTCGCGAAGGGCTATCGCGACGTCGTCCGCGCGCAGGAGCGGCGCGAGTGGCTGATCGAATCGCCGGGCAAGGTCGAACTCTACGGATCGAAGGCGCTGCTGCTCGGCTATGGCGCGATCGGCAAGCTGATCGAGGAGCGGCTGAAGGGTTTTGCCGTCGACGTCACCGTCGTGCGGCGTTCCGCGGGCGCGGGCACGCTGACCCCCGACCAGTGGCGCGCGCGGCTCGGCGACTATGACTGGGTGATCCTCGCGGTTCCGGCGACCCCCGAGACCGATGGCATGATCGGCGCCGCCGAACTCGCCGCGATGAAGCCGACCGCAACCCTGATCAACATCGCGCGCGGCGCGGTGGTCGATCAGGAGGCACTCGTCGCCGCGCTCGACGCGAAGCGGATCGCGGCGGCCTTTCTCGACGTCACCACCCCCGAACCGCTTCCCGCCGACGATGTGCTGTGGAGCCTCGACAATGCGCATGTTACCATGCACCTGTCGGGCCGCGCGCAAGACAAGATGTTCATGCGCGCCGCCGAGCGCTTCCTCGATAATCTGGGTCGCTGGCACAAGGGCGAGCCGGTCGAACCACGGGTGGATTTGACGCTGGGATACTGACCTGCCGCCCCCGCCTTCGCGGGGGCGACGATCGCTCAGACCGGCCGCTCGGCCTTCAACTCGCGCACCAGCGGCTGGAGCCGCTCGTCATATTTGGCGAGCATCGTGTGCGCCCCCGCATGGTCGTAGAAGCTGACCAGTTCGCGCCCGTTCCAGCGGTGGATCGCATAGGCGGGGTCTTCGGCGACGATCATCGGACGGTCGTCGGGCTTGTTCTCGTCGATCGGTCGGAGGTCGAGCGAGACCTGCGGCGCGGTCGACGAGCAGATCGCGATCGTGCGCCCTTCCCAGGCGACGGTGACGGCGCGGTGGAGATGGCCGCAGATCAGGCCGCGCACCTGATCGTGGCGGCGGACGACATCGGTGAAACGGTGCACCCACGGCTCGTCGGGGTGCGTATTCATCCATTCGATGCCGCTCTCGACCGGCGGATGATGCATCACGATATAGGCCGGCTTGGCTTTGTCCTTCGCCAGTTCGGCGTCGAGCCACGCCGCACGCGCGTCGCAAAAGGCGCCGCCGTGGCGCCCCTCCTCGAGCGTGTCGATCGTGACCAGCCGCAGTTCGGGCAGTTCGACACTATATTGGACAAAACCGTTGCCGTCGTCGAAGCCGGGAAACTGGGTGTGAAAATTGTCGCGCAGATCATGATTGCCGACGCTCGGCCACACCGGAAAGGGACAGCGCGAGAAAGCGGTCGCCAGCCGGCGGTAGCTGTCGGGATCGCCGCGATCGGTGATATCGCCGGTCGCGAGCAGCAGGTCGGGACGGTTCGGCCCCTCGATCAGCACGTCGAGCACGTCGTCGAGCCGCTTGCGGTTATATTCCGCAGGGTTGTCGGGGTCGAAACCGATATGGATATCGGTGATCTGGGCGATCAGCATGTCCGTCCCTTGCCCCTGCTCCCGCCGCCTGGTCGCGGCCGCCCCATCGTCATCCGCCCTGTCTTGCGAATCCCAGCACCGGTGTGCGCCATGTCACATCATAAAGATGACGGCGCGCCGGACCTGTGATCGCGGTCACAGTATAGACGCCCATGGGTGGACGATCGGTAACCGCCGCGACCTTTTTCCGGCGCTCGCGCTGCGGCGCCCACGGTTTGCCGCCGTCGGAGTGATATTCATGGCACATCGCGCACGAGGATCTTGTCGGTTCCTTCACCGCCGCGACCGTGGCGCCGGTCTCGCCGACATGGCAGGTGCGGCACGGCGCGAGCCCCGGAACAAGAAGCTGTTCGGAGCGCTTCGAGCGCGGCGCCTCGGTATGGCAGGTCGCGCACTCGACCTTGGCGTGGCCGGGGTCGGCGTGGTCGAACCAGCCCTTCGACAGGAAGCGCGGCGACTGGACGACCTTCTGGACCCGCCAGCTGTTGCCCGACGCGGGCGCGAAGATCGTGTGGCAGTCATAGCAGGCCCCGCCCTTCGAGAAGACCGCGCGCACCGCATCCTCGGCGCGGCTCGGCCGCACCGCGACTTCGCGGAAATAGATGTTGTAGACCTGTCCCTCGGCATAGGCGCCCGGCCGCCGCCGTTCCATCCCGCCGAGTTGCAGCGGCCGCGTCGGCGGGGTCGACCGGTAATAGGCGAAGAGATCGGCGACGACCTGATCGGGCTCGCCATGACGCAGCGTGCGGGTCACCCCGCCCACCGTCTCGAACGCGAGGCTGTGGCACATCGCGCAATCGCGCTCCATCTCGACCGGCTTCATCCGCACCCCGTCGCTTTCGGGGCGATGGCAATTTTCGCATTCGAGCTTGTTGCCGAAATCATAGCGGCCGCGGAAGCTAGCCGCCATACGAGCGACGCCGCCGGTTGCGCTCAAGTGGATGTCGTGCGGGAATTTGAGGCCGTTATAGTCAAGCGGCGCCTTGCCCGACGCGCGAACCGGCTTCGCGCCCGGCGCGGCATGGACCCACGGGCGAAACTCGGGATGCAGCGTGCCGAAATCGGCGGCATCGGCGACGGTCGGCTTGAATCCCGCATCAATCAGCCGCGCCTTCATCCCGTCGTGGCAGTCGGCGCAGAATTTCTGCGGCGTCGCGGGCATCGGCCCCGCGCCCTCATGCTCGGTATGACATTCGACGCAGCGCCCCTGCGGGCGGTTGAACGCCTTGGCGAACCCCGCGAGAACCTTTTCGCCCACCCCCGGCGGATGCCGCGCGGCGAGCAGCATGGCGGTCGGGGCATTGGCGTGCGCCGCGCTCATCGCCTTGTGCTCCCCGGTGTGGCAGCCGACGCACGCCTTGTCGGTTACCGCGACGAACGGCTCGACGTGGCACGCCTGGCAGTCGCCCTTCAGATTGGCGTGGGCGCTCGACAGCGGCCCCGACGACCAGGCCATGTCGGCGTGATAGCCCTGCGGCCGCTCATCGACACCGCGAAAGCTGTGCCAGGCCCAGATCGGCCCGATCAGGAAAGCGAGCAGGACGACGATGCCGAAGGTCCAGGCGCCCATGCGCTTGCCTGGCATCACCCCGGCGAGCGAAAAGGCCTTCGCCTCATCGACGTCCTTCGACGATTGCGACAATTCGTCGATCCGCTCGACGAGCAGGATGATGTCGTCGCCTTCGCGCGTGATGGTCAGGCGGTGACCGCCGAAACGTAGTTCGGCGCCCGCGGCGCTGTCGATATCGGCGGTATCGACGGTGCGGCCGTTGAAGTCGAACCCCAGCCCTTCGCTCGCCGCGACGCGGACATGGCGGCCATCGGCGCTCGTGATCGCCGCGTGCTGCGGGTTCACGGCCAGATCGGCGATATGGATGACATTGCCCGCGTCGCGGCCGAGCGTGATCGTATCGCCCGGCAGCGCCTGGTCGCGGATGATCTGCTTGCCCGTCTTCGTCGTCGAGATGCGGCGCAGGATGAAGCTCATGGTCCCCCTCTCCCTCGCCTTACCAGTAGAAGAAAACGCTGATGATGTGCGCCGACAGCGCCGCGATCAGCGCAAAGGTCAGCGGCACATGCACGTAAAGCCAGACTTCGAGCAGCGCGCGGATGCGCAGATGCTGGCGGAGCCGCGCGAGCGCCGCTTCCTTCTGCGAGAGCAGGCCGACCACCTTTTCGCGTGCCTCGGCGCCGCTGCTTCGCGACAGGCGGAGCGCACCGAGCGCGGCGGCGGTCGCGCAGCGGGGATAGCGCCCCGACAAGCGCGCCATGATCCCGCCCGCGAACGGGTCCTCGTCGAGCGCGGCGAGCACCGGCGCGGTATCCTCGGGGGTCAGCGGCTGCGCGGCGGCGTGAAGCTGGCGGTCGAAGGCGCGGATCGCCTCGAGCATCTGCATCTGTGTCATCTCGTCGCGGTTGTTCGACAGCGCGGCGGGCAAGGTCGCATAGACGGTGACGCCGTAAAGCCCCGACAGGATCACCAGCATCATCAGCACCCAGGCAAGCGTGTGGACGTTCCAGCCGAGCTGAAAGCCGGTGTGCCACGTCCCGATGACGATCAGGCTCAAACCCAGATAGACATGCGCCGATGTCCAGGCCTTCAAGGACCAGTAATCGCTCGTCATCTTGCGCTTGCGATAGCCGAGCGCGGTCAGCCACAGGATCAGCAGCGCGCCGATCGTCCCCAGCGTATAGCCGTACCAGGTGCCGCCGCTCGGCCGCGGCGTGACGTCGATCAGCGCATAGGAGACGATGATCAGCAGACAGAGCCCACCCGAAATCTTCGCCCAGCGGAAATTGGCGTAGCGCAGGAAGCCTTCGTGCCGCCGCTCGCGCACGCGCTCGGTCTGGGTCGCCTTCGAGCGGCGCCGCTGAAAGAGCGACGCCATCAGCCCGCATCCTCCTGAAGCCGCGCGATCGACAGGAATTCCTCGGGCGACACGCGGATCGCGGCGCCGGTCGGGCAGGCGCGGACGCACGCAGGACCGCCCGCGATGCCCTTGCACATATCGCATTTGACCGCGATCTTCTTGGGCTTTTCATCGCCCAGTTTCTTCTTCGTCCATTTGGGCGACGGCTCGCCGGGGCCGGGACCGAAGCCGGTGAGCAGCCAGCGCAGCAGGCTGGGCTTCTCGGGCGGCGCGGCTTCCATGCGGATCACGCCATAGGGGCAGTTGCGCATACAATTGCCGCAGCCGATGCAGCCGGGCTCCATGAACACCTCGCCGTCGGGGCCGCGGTGGATCACGTTCGGCGGGCAGTCGGCCATGCAGTGCGGATGCTCGCAGTGGCGGCAACTCGTCGGCACATGCAGATGCGCAAAGGTCTTGCCCGCCTCGCGGTCGAGCCGCGACAGGCCCTCGTGGCTGTCGGCGCACGCCTTCTCGCAATTGTCGCAGCCAACGCAGAGATTTTCGTCGATCAGCAGCGCGTCGGTCGCCTCGCCCAGCCCCTCCTTCATGATGAAGCCGGCGGTGTCGGAATAAAGATCGACCGCGCTCGAATAGCTCGCCTTGCGCGATTCGATGAAGCTGTTCATCTGCGCGCGCTCGGCCACCGCGGCCTCGGTCGCTTCGCGCACCTGCGGCCGCGCGGCGAGCATCTTGCGGAAGCTCTCGCCAGTCAGCTTGATGACCTCGCTGCCGACCGCGGCCTTCACCGTCGCATTGCGCGGCGCGCCGCTCAGCACGCCCATTTCGCCGAAGAAGCTGCCGGCGGGCAGATAGCGCAGGAAGATCGGCTTGCCGCCGATGTCCTTCTCGACCACCATCGAACCCGAGCGGATGACATAGACGTCGTCGCCCTGCTCGCCCTCGGCCACCACCACCTTGCCCGCGGGGATGCGCTCGACCTCGGCGACATCGACGACGGGACCCAGATCCTCGACGGTCAGCCCGCCCTTGAAGATCTGGAGCAACTGGCGTTCGAGCGAGATGCGGTTGATCGCGCGCTTGGCGCCCGGAACCGACCCCATCAGCTTGAGCGCCGCGGTGCGCGACACTTCGACGAAGATGCTGTCGGCGCCCGCGCGGATCGTCGCGCCGCGCTTGCGGCCGGAGATCAGGCCGACTTCGCCGAATATCGATCCCTGTTCGATCGGCACAGTGACGCCCGGCGCAACCTCGACCTCGGCATGACCGTCGGCGATCGCGAACAGCGACGATCCGGGGTCACCCTTCTCGAACACCACTTCGCCCTTGCGGTAGAAGGCGACCTTCGAATCGAGCATGAACTCGCGCATCTGAAGTGGCGAGACGTCGGCGAAGATGCGCACCCGTTCGCGCAGATAGTCGAGCCATTCGGTCACCGATTTCTGCTGCGGCAGACCGGCAAAGATCGCCGCCAGATCCTTTTCGTCGGCCGGGGTCAGGCTGGTGTTGCCGTTGATGAACTCGACGACGTCATAGCCCTGGTTCATGCAATGCTTGATCAGCGGATAGCCCGCGAGCGCGCCGATCACGAAAATGCCGGGCACCGTCGATTCAAAGGTCGGCGACAGTTTCGGAAAGGCTTCGCGATCGGGTCCGGTGAATTCGATTCCCATCGATTCGACGAAGCCGCGCGGCGCGACCGATCCCAGACGCGCGACGATGACATCGCACTCGATCTTCTCGTCGCCGTTCGGCGTCTCGAGCGTCAGCCAGCCGGGTTCGACCAGCTTGGGTTGGGTCTCGGTGCGGATCGACAAAAAGCCGTTCTCGCCCGCCTCCATCATGTCGGAGACGTTCTTCGCCTTGGCGCGCGCGAAATCCTTCGATCGGTTGAGGATGGTGACGGTATTTTCCAGCGCCTCCTCGGCGACGCCCAGCGCATTTTCGATCCCCGCGTCGCCCGATCCGACGACGGTGATATGCTTGTCCTTGAAATCCTCGGGATCGTCGACCTGATAGATGATATGCGGCAGGTCGGCGCCGCCGCAGCGCATCCGGTTCGGATTGCCCTGCGTCCCGATCGCGAGGACGATCGTCTCGGCGTGATAGACGTCGCCCTTCGCGGTCCGAATCGCGAACGCGCCCTTCTCGCCGGTCACTTCGGCGACATCGGCGTGCTTGACGACGTTCACCTTGTTGTTCGCGGCATCCTCGTCCCAATTGCCGAGGATATATTCGCGCGCGCCCTCGGCAAAGCGGCAGTCGGAGCGCAGGTCGAGCCGCTCGGGCGTCGCCAGGACGCGCTTGCCCTTCTGATATTTGAAGATGGTGTCGGAGAGATGGTCGGTCTTTTCGAGCAGGACATGGCTCATCCCGAGCTGCCCCGCGCGCGCCGCGGCGCTCAGCCCGGCGGGCCCCGATCCGATGATCGCGACCTTCACCACGTCGCTCATGCGCGCGCATCCTCGCGGCGAAGGCGATCATGTCCGGCGATGAAGCTGACGAAAGCGCGAACAGGCATCCCAATCCCCCAAATCGCCCACCCCTGAGCGACCACCTATGGATGCGACCCGGACTTATGTCCTGGACGAAGAGCTATGCCCTTGAAAGCGGGAAAAGGTCAACCGGCGAGAGGTTGCTGCGAGACGTTCGCAACTAGTGGATACGAAGCGGAATCGCCCCCCATCCTCCATCCATTTCCGCTGTCATTCCCGTGAAGGCGGGAATCCAGCTTTCCTCTTCCCCTTTATTCTTCGCGCCTTTGCGCCTTTGCGTGAGATTTGTTGAATTTCACGCAAAGGCGCAAAGGCGTGAGGGAAGGAAAAAGCTGGATTCCCGCCTTCGCAGGAATGAGGATGAGGAGAGCTATCGGCCCGGCCGCACCTGATTGTCGACGCCGCTCACCGCAAGGCGCGGCTTGCCCTTTCCAGCAATCCGCCACGTCACGACATTGTCGACACCCGACACGGTGAGCGGCGCGCCGGGGCGCAGGGTGATGCTGATCTGGTTGCCGACGCCGTTGACGGTCAGGCCGGGGCAATCGCCCACGAAGTCAATATGATTGTCCGAACCCGATACCTCGGCGGGCTGTCCGCCACAGTCGATCTGGTGCGCCTGATCGACTCCGCTGACGGCTGCGCCGTCACGCGTCCCGGTGCCGTTGTTCCGCTGCGCGGCAAGCGGCGTGGCGGCGAGGGCAAGGCTGGCGGCAAAAGCTGGAAGCACATATTTCGCGGCGGCATGATAGCGGAACAAGGTCGTCTCCTTCGTTCCCCGCCTCGAAAATTCCCTTTCCCGTCAATGCTATGGAAAGAGGCCCGCGTCAACGGGCCAAGCGTCAGGCCAATTCGAACATCGCGGCGATGCGGTCGGACGCGATCGGTTCGAAGCGCGACCAGCCATCGGGGCCGAGCTTTTCGAGCGGGCGGAAGCGCGCCTTATACGCCATGCGCGCCGACCCTTCGATCCAATAACCGAGATAGACGTAAGGCAATCCGGCCTTCGCCGCGCGCAGCACATGGTCGGCGATGATATAGGTGCCCAGTCCTTCGCGCAGCGGATGGGCCGCATCGAAAAAGCTGTAGATCATCGACAGCCCGTCGCCCTGCCGGTCGGTCAGGCAGCAACCGACGAGGCGGCCGCGGCTGCCGTCGGCGGTCGGTTCGCGATATTCGATCATATAGCTGTCGACCGGAGTCTGCTCGACCATGTCGGCAAAATCCTGCTCGTCCATGTCGGCCATGCCGCCGTTGGGATGGCGCGAGCCCAGGTAGGAACGCAGCAACGCATATTGCTCCTCGGTCGCCCAGGACTTGCAGGCGGTGGCGACGAGGTCGCGGTTGCGGCGGATCGTGCGCTTCTGCGAGTTGCTCGGCGCGAACTCGGCGGCGCAGACGCGCACCGACACGCAGGCCGTGCAGTCGGCGCAGCTCGGGCGATAGGCGACCGACTGGCTGCGGCGGAACCCGATGCGGCCGAGCGCGTCGTTCAGTTCGTTCGCATTGGGACCGCTAAGCTCGGTGAAGACCTTGCGCTCTGTCTTGCCCTCCAGATAGGGGCAAGGCGCGGGGCTGGTGACGAAGAAGCGCGGAAAACGGAACGGTGCGGACACGCGAGACAGACCTCCGGACGATGATGCGAACCCTTCCCACGCGGGTTCCGACACGCGACTTGCACCGACTATGCCGCCTGCCGTCAATGGTGCAAACATCATTTACCATTTTTGTCCGTCCCGGACTGAATCAACTCCGAAATTTTCTGAATCGCGCGCTAACTCTTGTGCCGGATTGAATCAAAACCCTCCAGCCGTCATCCCGGCCTTCGCCGGGATGACGGAATAAATAGGCGTCAGCTATAGCCGCGCAGTTCGTCCCCGGTCAGCGTCGCCACATGCAGCACGTTGGTCGACCCCGGCGTGCCGAACGGCACTCCCGCCATCATCACCAGCTTGGCCCCCGCGGTGCCGATGCCATGGCGCAGCGCCATGCGCTTGCCCTTGGCGATCATCTCCTCGAAACTGCCGATGTCCTTGGTCGGCACCGCGTGCGCGCCCCACAGCAGCCCCATGCGCCGCGCCGCATCGCGCTTCGGTGTCAGCACCAGCAGCGGCGCGTTCGGCCGCTCGCGCGCGACGCGGCGCGCGGTCGAGCCCGAAGCGGTGAAACAGATGATCGCATCGGCGGCGATCGTCTGGATGATCCGCCCCGCCGCTTCCGCGAGCGCATCGGCGGTGGTCGCGTCGGGCTGCGTCTTGGTGAAGTGCAGGCGGCGGAAATAATCGGGATCGCTTTCGACCGAGCGCGCGATGCTGTCCATCATCGTCACCGCCTCGACCGGCCAGGCGCCCGCCGCGGTCTCGGCCGAGAGCATGATCGCGTCGGCGCCGTCATAGATGGCGGTCGCGACGTCGGACACTTCGGCGCGCGTCGGCGAGGGCGAGACGATCATCGATTCGAGCATCTGAGTCGCGACGACCACCGGCTTGCCCATCGCCCGCGCGGTCGCGACGATGCGCTTCTGGAGCGGGGGCACCGCCTCGGGCGGCAGTTCGACCCCCAGGTCGCCGCGCGCGACCATCGCGGCGTCGGCGATCTCTAAAATCTCCTCGAGCCGCTGCACGCCCGCGGGCTTCTCGAACTTGACGAGCAATGCCGCCTTGCCGCCGATCAGCCGCCGCGCCTCGGCGACGTCCTCGGGGCGCTGGACGAAGGAGAGCGCGATCCAGTCGACATGCTGTTCGAGCGCGAAGCTCAGATCCTTGCGGTCCTTTTCGGTCAGCGCCGCGAGCGGCACGACGACATCGGGGACGTTGACGCCCTTGCGGTCCGAAATCCGCCCGCCGACCTCGACAATCGTCTCGATCCGCTGGGGCGACACGGCCTGCACGCGCAGCACCAGCTTGCCGTCGTCGACGAGTAGCCGCGTACCGGGCTCGAGCGCGGCGAAGAGTTCGGGATGCGGCAGGTGGACGCGGCCCGCGTCGCCCGGCGCAACGTCAGTGTCGAGCACGAAGCGCTCGCCCTTCACCAGTTCGGCGGGCCCGTCCTTGAAGGCGCCGACGCGCAGCTTCGGCCCCTGCAGGTCGACGAGGATCGTCGTCGGCCGCCCGGTATCCTTCTCCAGCGCGCGGATTGCGGCGATAACCTTGGCATGGCCTTCATGGTCGCCGTGGCTCATATTGACGCGAAAGGCGTCGGCGCCCGCGCGGTGGAGCGCGGCGATCATCTCGGGATTCGCGCTCGCAGGGCCAAGCGTCGCCAATATGCGGACCTTGCGCTGGCGGGGGGTGAAACTCTGAACCACAGATGCTCCGCAGGCTGGAAAAATGATAGCCGCCTGCCTAGGCGTTCTGTCGCGGCGAAGGCAAGCCGCGTATAGCTATGCAACGCCCCAGACGAAGGAATTTCGCCATGTCCTGCAGCGACGACCAGACCATCCCGAACGACGCGCTCGACAGCCTCGACGACGCCGTTGCCGCCGCGGCCTTCCGCCGCCTCGTCCGCCTGCTCCGGCATCGCAGCGACGCCGCGAACATCGACCTGATGGGCCTCGCCGGATTCTGCCGCAACTGCCTCGGCGACTGGATCGCCGAAGCCGGCGCGATGGACAAGGAAACCGGCCGCGCGATCGTCCACGGCATGCCCACCGGGGAATGGAAAGCGCGCTTCCACGTCGCCGCGACACCCGAACAGCTCGCGCGGATGGAAGAAAGCATGGCCAAGAATCCCTGACCTCGCTAGGTGAGCGCCGAGGCGATTCTCGCCACCCCATCCAAACCTCAAGCGGAGTATAAAATGAGCGAAGCCACCGTGTCCGACGAACAACTGCGCCTTTTCATCGAGCGCATCGAGCGGCTGGAAGAAGAGAAAAAGGGCATCGCCGACGATATCCGCGACGTCTATCTCGAATCGAAATCGCAGGGCTATGACCCCAAGATCATGCGCCAGATCGTGCGCCTCCGGAAAATGCCCGTCCACGACCGCAAGGAAATGGAAGCGATCCTCGACGTTTACAAATCGGCGCTCGGAATCGCCTGAGCCCCCAACAGGAGAGTGACGATGTTCAGCACCACGACCAACAGCATCGAAGGCCATCCGGTCCGCGAATATCTGGGCATCGTCACCGGCGAAGTGATCGTCGGCGCCAACCTGTTCCGCGACCTGTTCGCCAGCATCACCGACATCGTCGGCGGCCGCTCGGGCAAATATGAGGACGTCCTCGCCCGCGCGCGCAAGGAGGCGCTCGGCGAGATGGAGGCCGAGGCCGCGAAGCTCGGCGGCAATGCGGTGATCGGCGTCGATCTCGACTATGAAGTACTCGGCCAGAACGGCTCGATGCTGATGGTGTCCGCCAGCGGAACGGCCGTGGTTGTCTGATCGCCCGCTCCGCGCTAGGGGCAGCGCCACATTTTTTCCATCCGATGGAGGTAGCTGTGGCCGGCCATAGCAAGTTCAAGAACATCATGCACCGCAAGGGCGCGCAGGATAAGAAGCGCAGCGCCCTTTTCTCGAAGCTCGCGCGCGAAGTTACCGTCGCGGCGAAGATGGGCCTGCCCGACCCCGACGCGAATGCCCGTCTTCGTGCGGCCGTCAACGCGGCCAAGGCGCAGTCGATGCCCAAGGACAATATCCAGCGCGCGATCGACAAGGCGGCGGGCGGCGACGGCGACAATTACGAGGAAATCCGCTACGAAGGCTATGGCCCCGGCGGCGTCTCGCTGATCGTCGAAGCGCTCACCGACAACCGCAATCGCACCGCGACCAACGTCCGCACCGCCTTCGCCAAGAACGGCGGCAATCTCGGCACCAGCGGCAGCGTCAGCCACGGCTTCGACCGCCTCGGCCTGATCAGCTATCCCGCGAAGGCCGGCGACGCCGACACGGTGTTCGAGGCGGCGCTCGACGCGGGCGCCGACGATGTCGAATCGTCCGAGGACGGCCACGACATCTGGACCAGCGTCGACAGCCTGCACGAGGTCGCGAAAGCGCTCGAAGCCAAGCTCGGCGAAGCCGAAGGCGTCAAGCTGGCGTGGAAGCCGACGCTGAAAAGCGAGATCGCCGACGAAAGCGTCGCGCAGACCCTGTTCAAGCTGATCGACACGCTCGACGACGACGACGACGTCCAGACCGTCTGGGGCAATTACGAAATCCCCGACGCGGTGATGGAGAAATTGGGGTGACCACGGCCTCCCCTCCCCTTCAGGGGAGGGGTC
>NZ_JAOZVW010000117.1:0-99854 GCF_025869345.1 Sphingopyxis sp. | reverse complement strand
GGGGCCACGCCCCCCCCCCCGCTGGGTGTCTTGTGCTTGGGGGCCCGCCCCCCCCCCCCCCGCGCGGGGGGGGGGGGGGGGGGGGCGCGCCCTCCGCAGCCTTGCGCAACCTCGACAGCCCCCACCCCAACCCCTCCCCTGAAGGGGAGGGGCTAGAAACATGATCATCCTCGGCCTCGACCCTTCGCTCAGCTGCACCGGCTGGGGCGTCATCCGCGTCGAGGGCAGCCGGATCAGTCACATCGCTAACGGTCAGATCAAGACCGACGCCAAGGCACCTCTGCCCGACCGGCTCGCCTATCTCGACACGGTGCTCGCGGCGGTGATCGCCGATCACGCACCGCTTTGCGCGGCGGTCGAGGAAGTCTTCGTCAACGACAATCCGCAATCGACGCTGAAGCTCGCCCACGCCCGCGGCGTCGCGTTGCTCGCCTGCGCGCGGGGTGGGCTACCCGTCGCCGAATATGCCCCCCGCCTCGTCAAGAAAGCGATCGTGGGCACCGGCGGTGCGGCGAAGGAACAGGTGCAGGCGATGCTCCGCGTCCTATTGCCGGGCGCCAAGGTCGCGGGAGCCGACGCAGCGGACGCGCTGGCGGTGGCGATCTGTCACGCCAATCATCGTGGGCGCTTTTGAGGGTTTCACGCGAAGACGCGAAGGCGCGAAGAAGAAGGCGGCTCGGGCCGTCAGGCCCCATTTTTCTTCCAATGTCGCGTCATTGTGCGACCTTTGAAAGCAAAAGCCGCTTCGCGGCAGGCACAAGCTCTTCGCGTCTTCGCGTGAAACCATTATCCAAACCGCCCCCCGAACCAAATTTGTTCCCTTTTCATTCCCACCGCGCTAGGCACGGCGAATGATCGCGAAACTCACCGGACGGCTCGACAGCAGCGGCGCAGGCCATGCCGTGATCGACGTCGGCGGCGTCGGCTATCTGGTCGAGGCGTCGGCGCGCACGCTCGACGCCTTGGGCGCGGTCGGCGGCGACGTCACCATTCACACCGAAATGCTCGTCGGCGAGGATTTCCTGCGCCTGCTCGGCTTCGCGCGCGCCGAGGAGCGCGACTGGTTCCGCCTGCTGACCAGCGTGCAGGGCGTCGGCGCCAAGGTCGCGCTGGCGATCCTGTCGGCGCTCGAAGTCGCCGACCTGCAACACGCCCTCGCCAGCGGCGACAGCGCGATGATCGCCCGCGCCAACGGCGTCGGGCCGAAGCTGGCGCAGCGGATCACGCATGAGCTTAAGGACAAGGCCGGGGCGCTGGGCGGTATCGCGGGTTCGAATCCCTCCCGCTCCGCCGCATCCGGCCCGCTAGGCGACGCCGTCGCTGCCCTCACCGGCCTCGGCTTCAAGCCCGGCGAAGCGAGCGCCGCGGTCGCGGCCGCCAGCGAGGAACTGGGCGCGGGCGCGACGCTGGATGCGCTCGTCCGGGTTGCCCTCAAAAAAGCCGCCAAATGACCGAGCGGGTGCGCCACGCATCGTGCCGCTGCGGCCAGGTTCGCATCGCTTGCACCGGCGAGCCGATCCGTGTGTCGGTCTGCCATTGCCGCGAGTGCAAAGCACGCAGCGGCAGCGCCTTTGCCGCACAGGTCCGTTTCCCCGCCGAGCAGGTCCGCACCGAAGGCGAAGCGAAGATGTGGCAGTATACCGGCGCGAGCGGCAACACCGCCGACTTCTTTTTTTGCGGCACCTGCGGTTCGGGCGTCTGGTACAAGGCGCGGCCCTACCATGAGGCCTATGCGATCCCGCTCGGCCTTTTCGAACCCGGCCACGGCTTCGCGCCCGATTATTCGGTTTACGAGGACCGGATGGAGCCTTGGGTTTCGATCACCGGCGAGGCAATAGAGCATTATGACTGAGCCGGCCCTCACCACCCCCCTGCGCACCCCCGACGACGCCGACGCCGCGCTGCGTCCGAAGTCGCTCGCCGAGTTCGTCGGGCAGGCGGCGGCGCGCGAGAATCTGCGGATTTTCATCGAGGCCGCCAAGGCGCGGTCCGACGCGCTCGACCATGTGCTGTTCTTCGGGCCGCCGGGGCTCGGCAAGACGACGCTCGCGCAGATCGTCGCGCGCGAACTCGGCGTCGGATTCCGCTCCACCTCAGGCCCGGTGATCGCCAAAGCGGGCGACCTTGCGGCATTGCTCACCAACCTCGAGGACGGCGACGTCCTGTTCATCGACGAGATCCACCGCCTCGCTCCCGCGGTCGAGGAAATCCTCTATCCCGCGATGGAGGACCGCGCGCTCGACATCATGATCGGCGAAGGGCCATCGGCGCGCAGCGTCCGCATCGACCTGCCGAAATTCACCCTCGTCGGCGCGACGACGCGGCAGGGCCTGCTGACGACGCCGCTGCGCGACCGCTTCGGCATTCCGGTGCGGCTCAATTTCTATACGCACGGCGAACTCGAACAGGTGATCGGCCGCGCCGCGCGGCTGCTCGGCCTCGGCATCGCGCCCGACGGCGCGCTGGAGATCGCGAAGCGCTCGCGCGGCACGCCGCGTATCGCGGGCCGCCTGCTCCGCCGCGTGCGCGATTTCGCGACCGTCGCGGGGGCACAGGTCGTCGATGCCAAGGTCGCCGATGCCGCGCTCAACCGGCTGGAGGTCGACGCGCTCGGTCTCGACGCGATGGACCGGCGCTACCTGACGATGATCGCCGACATCTATCGCGGCGGCCCGGTCGGCGCCGACACGCTCGCGGCGGGTCTCAGCGAGCCGCGCGACACGATCGAGGATGTGATCGAGCCCTATCTGCTCCAGATTGGCCTGATCGCCCGCACCGCGCGCGGGCGGATGCTCAACGCCAGCGCGTGGAAGCATCTGGGGCTCAACCCGCCCGCGGGGACGCAGGACGGATTATTCGACAAATAGGAATCCCGGTTTCCTGCCCCTTTCATCCACCAATCGGCCGCGACTTGCGACGAACCGTTGAAGAGGGCTTTGCGGCGAGTCGATGCCCCGCTATCGGTCTTGATCATGGCGACCGTTCCTCCCCCCTTCGTCCCCGGCGCCTTCGTCGGGGCCGCGCATCATTACCGGGCGCGCGTCTATTTCGAGGACACCGACCTGTCGGGCATCGTCTATCACGCCAATTATCTGCGCTATATGGAGCGCGCGCGTTCCGATATGTTGCGTCTCGCTGGCATCGACCAGCGCGCGGCGATGGAGGGCGGCGAGGGCGCCTGGGCGGTCACCGACCTGACCATAAAATATCGTAGCCCCGCGAAGCTCGACGACGATCTTACCGTCGTCAGCACCGTCGAAGCGGTGCGCGGGGCGAGCGTGATCATCGCGCAGCGCATCCTTCGCAGTCAGGATGAGTTAACAGTCGGGCGTGTTACCGCCGCCTTCCTGTCGCCCGAAGGCCGGCCGCGCCGCCAGCCCGCGGGCTGGGCCGACCGCTTCACCGCCATCATGAATGGAGAGACCAACCCTTGCTAGACAATATCAAGCTGGCCGCCGACGCCGCGACGCTGTCCCCCATCGCGCTGTTCATTCAGGCCGACATTATCGTCAAGGCGGTGATGATCGGGCTGCTGCTCGCGTCGATCTATGTCTGGGCGGTGATCATCACGCACGGCCGCAGCGTCGGCAAGCTGATGCGCGCGTCGGAGGGGTTCGAGCGCGATTTCTGGCGCGCCGACAATATCGACAAATTCTATGACAAGAACAGCGGCGAGGAATTGCCGAGCGCGAAGATTCTGGCGGCGGGGATCGGCGAATGGCGCCGATCGACCAAGGGCCGCAATGTCGACCGCGAGGGCACGCGCGAGCGGTTGGGCATCGCGATGAACAGCGCCGTCGCGGGCGAAGTCGACCGGCTGGCCGAAAAGATCGGCACCCTCGCCACCATCGGCGCGGTCGCACCCTTCGTGGGTCTGTTCGGCACCGTCTGGGGCATCATGCGCAGCTTCACCGCGATCGCCGCGTCGAACAACAGCAGCCTCGCGGTCGTCGCCCCCGGCATCGCCGAAGCGCTGTTCGCGACCGCGATCGGCCTGTTCGCCGCCATTCCCGCGGTGATCGCCTACAACGCCTTCTCGCAGCGGCTTAACCGGCTCGAATCGCGGCTTGGCCGCTTCGCCGACGGGCTCCACGCGATGTTCAGCCGCGAACTGGAGGTCGAGGCCTGATGGCGATGACCGGACCTTCGGGCGGTATGAGCCGACGGCGCGGGCGCGGCGGACGCCGCGCGCCGATGGCGGACATCAACGTCACCCCTCTCGTCGATGTCATGCTGGTGCTGCTGATCATCTTCATGATCACCGCGCCCCTGCTCGCCTCCGCCGTCCCGATCGACCTGCCCGAAAGCCGGGCGAAGCCGGTCGAGACCGAGGAGCAGGAACCGATCCAGCTTTCGATCAACGGCGACGACACGCTGTATATCGGCGATGAGGTGGTTCCCGAGGCCGAGCTGCCCGCGCGGCTCGATGCGATCGCGGGCGCGCAGAAAGCGGGCGACAAGCCGCGCCAGATCATGCTGCGCGCCGACAAGGGGCTCGACTATGGCCGCGTGATGCGCGTGATGGGCGAGCTCAACCGCGCCGGGCTGACCCGGATCGCGCTCGTCACCACCGGATCGGATGTCCCGGCCCCGGCCGAAGCGGCGGTCACCGATGGTTCAGAGACGAATCCGTAGGTTGTGACCATGGCGGCGCAAACGGCACCACGGGGGAATCAGAAGGCCGGCATCGCGATCGCGGTGGCGCTGCACGTTGTCGTGATCGGCCTCTTGTCGATCCAGTGGACCGGCGGCGACCGGCGCTTCGACAATCCGCCGATGGAAGTCGATCTGGTCGCCGAGACCGCGGCGCAATCCTCCGCGCCGGTGATCAGCGACACCCCGCCCGCCCCGCGGCTGGGCGAAGAGGATGCCGAGGACATCGCCGCGCCGCCCGAGCCTGTCCCCGCGCCGCCGCTGCCCGAGCCGGTCGTGCGCCCGACCCCGGCCCCCGCGCCGAAGCAGGTCACGCGCGCCGTTCCCGCGCCGCCCAAGAAGACGCCTCCTGCCGCGCAAAAGGCGACGCCGAAGCCAGCACCGAAGGCGCCGGCGAAGAAGCCGACGAGTCGCCCGACCGGCCGCCTCGACGGCATCGTCGACGGCCTGTCTCGGACGCAGTCCAAGAAGCCCGCGAGCAAGGGCGCCCCCGCCGCCACGACCTCCGCCGAGGTCCGCCGCTCGATCGACGTCAGTATCAAGGCCAAGGTCGGCCCGCGCTGGGACCGCTGCAAGGTCAGCGGCGTCGACGTCGAAAAGCTGAACACCGTCGTGAAGTTCCGGCTGACTCCCGCGGGCGCGCTCGCGGGCTTCACCAGCGTGACGACGTCGGGCCAGAATGACAGCAACCGCTTCCAGGTCGCACGCCACCAGGAATGCGCGAAAAAGGCGGTCGAACTGGCTGCACCCTTCGATTTGCCCGAAGAAAATTACAGCTATTGGCAGAATTACACATTGGACTTCGACAAGGTGAGATGAGCATGACTCTTGCGAGATATTTGATCGCCGGCCTCCTGATGACGGTTGCCAGCCCCGTGGTCGCCCAGACACCACCCGTGCAGCCGCCCGTCGTCCAACCGCCCGCGGACGGCCCGCGCGAATCGATCACCGGCACGCTGTCGCAGGACCGCACCGTCATCGCGGTCCCGGCCTTCGCGACCCCGGCGGCGGTCAATGTCGCCGGACTCAACACCGCCAGCCTCGGCAAGCAGATTGCCGACGTGATCGCCGCCGACCTCGAACGCAGCGGGCTTTATGCCCCGCTCGGTCCCGGCAGCGTCCGCGCGATCACGATGGCGGAGGTACGCGCGCCGCAATTCGCCGACTGGCAGGCGCGGAACGCCGAGAATGTCGTCCATGGCTTCGTGCAGGCGAGCGGCACCGGCGGGCTCGTCGTCGGCTGCTATCTCTACGACACCGACCTCGGCAGCGAGCTGGTGCGGCAGGGTTACGAGATTCAGCCCGCCGACTGGCGCCGCGCCGCGCACAAATGCGCCGACGCCATCTATTCGCGCCTGTCGGGGGAATCGCCCTTCTTCGACAGCCGCGTCGCCTATATTGCCGAGAGCGGCCCCAAGGGGAACCGCATCAAGCGGCTGGCGATCATGGATTCGGATGGCGGCAACCACCGCTTCATCACCAACGGCCAGGCGCTGGCGCTAAGCCCGCGTTTCTCGCCCGATTACAAGAAGATCGTCTATGTCAGCTATCTGAACGACCGCGTCCGCGTCTTCATCTACGACGTCAATGCCGGCACGCAGAAGCTGGTGACCGAAAGCAAGAATGCGACCTTTGCGCCGCGCTGGTCGCCCGACGGCCGCCAGATCCTCTATTCGATGGCGGTCGGCGGCAACACCGACATCTATCGCATCTCGGCCGAGGGCGGCACGCCGGTGCGTCTGACCAGCACGCCGGGGATCGACGTCGGCGGCAGCTTCTCGCCCGACGGCAGAAAGATCGTGTTCGAAAGCGATCGTTCGGGCGGCCAGCAAATCTATACGATGAACATCGACGGATCGAACCAGCAGCGGATCAGCTTTGGCGGCGGGCGCTATGCGACCCCCGAATGGTCGCCGCGCGGCGACCTGATCGCCTTCACCAAGATGGGCGGCGGCGAGTTCCGTGTCGGCGTGATGACGCCTTCGGGCGGCAGCGAGAGGCTGCTTACCAACAGCTGGCAGGACGAAGCGCCGACCTGGTCGCCGAACGGCCGTGTCATCCAGTTCTTCCGCACCACGCCGGGCAAGGCGGGCAAATCGTCGCTGTGGCAGGTCGACCTGACCGGCGTGAACCTGCGCCGCCTGCCGACGCCGCAGGACGGGTCGGACCCGAGCTGGGGGCCGATCCTGCCCTGACCGCAACCGCGGAACCAAAGGAAATCCGCGGGGTTTGACTCTTTGCGTTCAATGCGGGTTAATCCCACGCGGTCACGACTGAAAAACGCAACAACAAGAGGACAGAAGACATGACGATACGCAAAACCACCGCGATGATCGCGGCGATCACCATGCTTGCTGTGGGTGCCTGTGCGAAGAAGGCGCCGGAACAACTGCCGCCAGCGCCCGAAGGAACCGGCACCGATACAGGAACGAATACCGGCGGCGTGGTCCCCGGATCGCAGGAAGACTTTGTCGCCAATGTTTCGTCCGACCGGATTTTCTTCGGTTTCGATCAGTACAATGTCGATGCCGAGGATCAGGCGACGCTGCAGAGCCAGGCACAATGGCTCGCCCGCAACCCCGCGGTGCGCGTCACGCTGGAGGGTCATGCCGACGAACGCGGCACCCGCGACTACAACATCGCGCTCGGCGAACGCCGCGCCAATGCCGCGAAAAATTATCTCGCAACGCTGGGCGTCGATCCGAGCCGGATCGATGTCATCAGCTATGGCAAGGAACGCCCGGCGGCGCTCGGCTCGAACGAAGAAGCCTGGGCGCAGAACCGCCGCGCGGTGACCGTCGTCATCGCGCGATAAGCAGCGGCCATAGCGGCACCGCCGTCCAGGCGGCGGTGCAGGCGAAGAGACCGAAGGGGACCCGCCGCTGGACCAGCGGCTGGTCCCCTTTTCCGTGCGCGGCAAGCGCCCAGAGCAGCCCGCCGAGGCTGGCGAGCAGCAGCATCAGCGGCAGCGCCTGCCAGCCGAGCCAGCAGCCGATCGCCGCGACGAGCTTGGGGTCGCCGCCGCCCATTCCGTCATCGCCGCGCAGGCGGCGATAGGTCCAGGCGATACCGGCAAGCACCAGCCCGCCCGCTAGCGCCCCGATCCAGCGATCGAGCAGACCGGCGCCGAGCATCGGGCCGGCCAGAAGCAGCCCGACAATCGCCAGCACGGCATTGAGCCGGTCGGGCAGCCAGAAATGCCGCGCGTCGAGCAAGGCGAGCGGCAGCAGCAGCCAGCCGAACAGCGCCCAGAGCCAGCCCGCGATGCCGGGCAGAAGCGCCAGCGCGATGACGCCGATCAGCCCCGAAGCGATCTCGACCCACCAGTGAAACGGATCGATCCGCGCCCCGCACCGCGCGCACGCCCCGCGCGTCCCGAGCGCCGACAGCAACGGCACCAGCTCCCACGCGCGCAGCGGCCGGCCGCACCCGTCGCATTGCGAGCGGCCGAGCACCGATCGTCCGGCAGGCCAGCGCAGCACGAGCGTCGCAATGAAGCTGCCGAGGATCAGGCCGATGAGGCCTGCGAAAAATACGCCCATAATCATCGGCGGGCGTCGAAACAGGAAAGGATGCGATTCACCGCTTCCTTCTCCCCCGATTCCCCGAGCGAAGCCGAGAGGCTCGTTCGAGCGTAGCGAGAACCCGCACCGTCGCGGCCTCGACTTCGCTCGGCATCGCCCCTCGGCTTCGCTCGGGGAATCGGATCATAGTCCCGGCATGGGTTCTAGAACCGCCCCGCCGCCGTCAGCACATATCCGTTCGCCCCCGGCTTGAACCCCAGCACCGTCAGCGCCGCCGCCATCGCCGGGTCGCGATCGACGTTGATCGCGAACTGCGCGCGATAAGCGCCGCGCGCGTCGAACGACAAGGTCAGCCGCTCCATCCCCGATTGGCTGGCGAGCGCCGCCTGCGCGCGGCCGTTCGCGCAGGCGATCGGCCCCGACAGCCCGCGCGACAGGTCGAGCCCCGCGATCGGCGCCGTCACCATCAATTGCAGCCGCCCTGCCGCCTCGACGCATTTTCCGGCGCCGTCGAAACGCACCGACGCGCCCTCGAAACGGATCGTATCGACCGGGACGATGCCGAGCCCGCCCGATAGCGAGGTGACGCCGTTGACGTCGGACATACCGCGCGGGTCGCTGCCGTGGAGCCGCCCCGACAAGGCGCCGAGCCGCTCGTCGGCGCGCGTGAAGGCGAGTTCGGTATCGCCGCCGAGCAGCGCCAGCGGCGACAGGCTCGCGCGCACGGTGCCGAGCGGCAAGGCGCCAAGCCGCGCGTCGATCAGCGTCCCCGACCACACCGACCCGCGAACCTCGCGCGCCGCGATGCCTGCATCGCCTGCGCCCGACAGCGACAGCGCCAGCCGCATCGGAAAGGTCAGTACGATGAGCAGCAGGGCGAGCAGCGCCGCGCCGACGATCCAACGCCTGCGCTCACTCATTGTCCGGCCTTTCTAAGCTCGGCGGTCATCCCGACCGTGCCGTCGGCCGCCGGGGTGATCGTCAATTGATCGACGACGAAACCCTGCCCCTCGAGCGAAGCGAGCCAGCCGGTCAGCACCGGCGCCTTGGCGGCCGCGATGGCGATCGTTGCCTGCCCCTGCCCGCGCGCCTCGTTGCGGTCGAGCGTCAGCCCGATCTCGCCCGCCGACTGCGCGAGATATTGATCGACCGCCACCGCATCGACCGCCGCGGCGAGTGATTTCGCTGGTCGCTGCGCGAGCAATTGCACTTTCGCCGCGACGCGCCCCTCGCGCTCGATCGCGGCGCTGTGCCGGCTTTCGAGGCCGGCGAAAGCAGCCACCGCCGGCCGCCCAAGCGCCCAGCCGAGCACCAGCGCCGCCAGCACGCCCGCGACACCGACGAGCCAGCGCTCGCGCATCGACAGGCCGCCCCACCAATTTTTCACCGCATCCATCATGGCACCGCCCGGATCGTCACAGTGGCCATCTGCTGGCCGTCGGTTCCCGCCATCGGCTGCGCCGTGATGCGATAGCCGTGCGCCTGCAGCGCGAGCAGCGCCGTATTGATGTCGTCGACGCGCGGCGCGGCGAGCGTCGTCGTCAGCGTGCCGTCGGTGCGATGCGCCAGGCTCTTGAGCGTCACGCCCGGCGTGTCGCGCATCGCATCGTAGAGCGCCGACGCCGGGACCGAGAAAGCGAGCGGCCCGCCGCCCGCCGTCGCGAGGCGCCGGTCGATCTCCGCTTCGGCCGCCTCGGCGTCGGGCGCGGTAATTCCTGCCTTTTTCGCTATCTCTACCGTCGCTTCGTCGGCGCGGCTACTATCCGACATCAGCCGGATCGCATGGACGAGCGGCACCATCAGGCTGATGACGAGCAGCGCGATCAGCAGCCGCTTCGCCAGCCGCAGCAGCGCCGGATCGACCGCCCAGCTCCGCTTCGGCTTCCACGCGCCGCTGAGCAGGTCGAGCGGCGGGGCGGCAAGCGAGAGCAGCAGCGCCTCGCGCATCTGCGCCGCGTCGAGCGGCGCGATCGTCCGATCCCCGGCCATCAGCGGATCGAGTTCGGGGTCGGACAGAAAGGCGCGATCGGCGGTGCGGACGATCGTCTCGTCCCCCACCTCGGCCGCCCATAGCGTTTCCGCCTCGGGCGGCGGCACCGCTGCGGCCGCGGGCAGGATCGCGTCGGGCGACAATCCCTGCGCCGCCAGCCAGCCGGTCCACGCCGTCATCGCCGCGTGCGTCGTCACCGCGACCGGAACCACCTGCCCCGCCTCGGCGGGCTGGCCCGCGACAACGTGCAGCGCCGCCGCCTCGCCCAGACTGTCCTTCAGCGCATCGAGCCGCGCCGCCGCCGCCGCCTGTGCCGGGGCGGCATCGGGATAGTGATGCCAGCGCAGCGGCACGTCGGCGGCGGGCGCCAGCGCGATCAGCCGGTCATCGGCGGCATCATCGCGCGGGCGTTCCCACGCATCGACCCAGCCGTCGTCCTGCCCCGAATCGACAATCACGCCGTCATCGACGCGCAGCCACGCCGGGCGCGCGGCCGTCCCGTCCGCGAGCGCCGCCACCGGGGGCAGCCAGAGGATCAGGGCGCGGCTCATCTCAGTCGCTCTCGCCCCAGTCGCGGCGGACGATCAGCGGCGACGCCTGCCCGGCACCGGCCGCGCCGCCATTGGCATCGATGAGCGATCTTGCCGTCAACACTCCGTCCCCCATCGTCACCCTTGTCGTCAGCATCAGCCAGCGGCTGTTCACCCGGGCCTGTTCGGCGACGTCCTGCGGCGGCTTGCGCCCTTCGAACGCCCGCGCATCCCAGAATCTCACGCTGCTGCCATAGCCGCCGGCGGGCCGTGTCGCCAGCGCCGCGCGCGCATCGGCGGCGGTCAATTCGCCGGGCATCAGCATCGCGATCAGCGGCGCCTGTTCGGGCGCCAGCGTGTTGACGTTGAGCTTCACCGGATCGGCCTCGGGCAGCACGCATATCCAGGGTTTGAGCTGCGCATAGATTTTGGGGGTCACGCCGCGCACCGCGCGCAGCTCGCTGATGTCCGCCATCTTGCGGTTGGCGGCGAGATAATTTTCCGCCGTTCCGCGATAGACATTATCCTCGGCGCCAAGCGGTCCTTCATTGCTGTCGCTGTCGATCCAGTCGGCGGTCGCGCCCGCGATCTGCTGCGCCTGCCCGTCATCGATGCCGACGAGCCTCATCAGTGCCGCGAACTGGGCGATCGCCCCCGATCGCCGGCTGAGCCGGCCCGGAGTCACTTCGGCGACCAGGCTGTTGAGATTGAAGCAGTTGTTCGCGTCGGTCAGCCGCGCCCGCCCTTCGCCGCCTGGCAGCGGCAGGGTGAAATCGCGCCCCAGCCAGCCGCCGTCGAGCGTCAGCCGCGCCGGATCGCGCGCGACGAGGCTGGCGACGCGGCGCAGCGCGATCTCTTCGGCGGCAAAGGCGTAGGCGCGGCCCTGATCGACCGTCGCGGCGCTGCCCGCGATGCGCGTTGCCAGCATCAGCCGGTCGAGCGCGGTCGCCGCGATCACCGCCATCACCGCGACGAGCAGCAGCACCGCCAGCAGCGCCGCGCCGCGCTCCCCCTGTCCGCCGCGCATCATGGCGCAGCCGCCTGCACTACGGGCGGCGGCGGGACGGCGGGCGCGGTCAGGAACAGCATCGTCAGCGGCGCGCGGCCGGTGCGGGTCAGCCGCACCTCGACCGCGCGCGGCAGGCGATCGCCGGGGTCGCTCGTCCAGCTTTCGGACCAGTTGCCGCGCTCGTCGCGATAGCGGACGGCGACGCCTGCGACTTCATCGACCAGCCGGTCGCCATCGGAGAGCGCGGTGCCGTCGAGCATCGGCTGCGTCGCGCGCCGCCATTCGCCGCCGACCAGCGCATAGCCGACGCGCTCGATGTCGGGCCGCGTGCCATCCGATGGCGCACCGGCATGAACGAAAGCGAAGCCCGACGACGAGCCGAGAAAGGCGGGCACGGCCTCGCCCGACGGGCCGCGCGTCGAGCGCGGCACCGCCTGCGCCAGATCGTTCGCCATCACCGCGCGCACCCGGTTGAGCCCGCTCATGCCTTTCAAACGCTGCTGCACCGCGTCCTGCGTATCGACGCTGCTGCGGAGCAGGCCGACGCCCATCGCCGCGATCGCCGCGAAGATCGACAACGAGACGAGCATTTCCACGAGCGTAAAGCCGCGCGCATCACCCCTTTCATGTTCCCCCGCGAAGGCGGGGATCCAGAGAGAGAGCGCGCGCCGTCGCTCGAGGACGCTCTGGGTCCCCGCCTTCGCGGGGACACACGGTGGGGTCAGATCCTCCCTCACCGCGACGGCCTGATGATCGTCAGCGCCGCCTGCCCGCGCCCGCTTTCGGGCCGCACGATCAGGTCGATGCGCAGCAGCGCGGCGTCGGCGGTCGGCGCGACGCGCTGTTCGATGCGCCAGCTCCGCCCCGCATTGGCGACGCTGCTCGCGCTCGCCCCGATCGCCGGCGGCGCGGGGTCGGTCCACAGCTCGACCGCGCGGTTCTGCGCGACGATGCCCGCCATCGTGCTTTCGTCGAGATCGCCCGCGGTGCGCACGGCATAAGCGTCGAGCCGCACCAGCGTCAGCGCCGCGATGCTGATGATGCTGAGCGCGACGAGCATTTCCAGCAGGGTGAAGCCGCGCGCGTCATTCGCCACGGCTGACCTCCCCCATAGCGGAGATACGCACGACTTCGCGCGCGTCGCCGCCGCTGAGCACGACCGCCTGCGGCGTCGGGCTGGTGCCGATGCGGTCGAAGCGGACGCGCGCCGCCGCCTGTCCGTCGCCCGCGGTGAAGCGGATGCCGTTCGGCCAGTTCCGCTGTGCGAAGGCGCGACCCGGAAGCGGCTGCCACGCGCCGTCGATCCGCCGCTCGAAGCCATAGCCCGAGGGCGCGAAATTCACCGATATGCTGCGTCCCTCGATCACCGCGACATCGCGCGCGGCGGCGAGGCGCGCGGCCAGCCGGTCGGCTTCGCTCCGCACCGTCCGCTCCTCGCCGGGAAGCGTCAGCACGACCGCAGTTGCGGCGAGGCCGAGAATCGCGAGTACGACCATCAGTTCGACGAGCGTGAAGCCGCGCTCACCGGGGTGCGGCTCAACCTTCTCCGTGGATGTCGGCATTGTCGTCGGTTCCGCCCGGCGCGCCATCGGCGCCCATCGACCAGACGTCGAACGCCTTTCCGTTCGCGGCGGGCGCCTGATAATTATAGGGCCGGCCCCAGGGGTCGCTCGGCAGCTTCTTGATATAGCCGCCGCGGCGATAGCGCTCGGGCTGCGCGAGCGCGGGCGGCGCGGTGACGAGCGCGTTCAGCCCGTCGGTGGTCGCAGGATAGGCCAGATTGTCGAGCCGATATTGTTCGAGCGCGCTTTCGAGCGTCGCGATGTCGGCCTTCGCCTTGGTCACCATCGCCTTGTTCTGGCTCGGCAGCACGTTGATCATCACGACCGTCGCAAGCAGCCCGATGATGAAGATCACGACCATCAGCTCGGTCAGGGTGAAGCCGCGCTCGTCCTTCCTGCGGCGAATGGGCCGCGACGAGTCGAGCATCAGGCGAAGGAAAAGCTGCATCAGCGACATGATATTATAACCCCGCAAGGTTCTGCAACTGGAGGATCGGCAGCAGGATGGAGAGGATGATGAGTGCGACGCACGACCCCATAACGACAATTATGACAGGTTCGAGTAAGGCCATCGACGCGGCGGTGAAGCGATCGAACTCGCGCTCCAGATAGTCGGCGGCGCGTTCGAGCATCTGCTCCAACCGCCCCGCGCTTTCGCCGCTCGCGGTCATGTAGACGAGCAAGGGCGGGAAGACCCCGGCATCGCGCAGCGCCGCCGACAGGCTGCCGCCCGCGCGCACCTGATCGACGATGCCCGCGGTCGCGCTCGCCAGCGCCGCGTTGCGGATCGTCGGCACGGTCAGCCGCAGCCCCTCGACCAGCGGCAGGCGGCTCGACACCATCGTCGACAGCGTGCGGGCGAAACGCGCGGCATAAAGGTCGCGGAGCAGCCGGCCGATCAGCGGCAGGCGCAAGAGGCGCGCATCGACCGCCGCCTTGAACGCGGGGCGCCGCAGCGCGCGAACCCAGCCGAAAACGGCACCGGCGATCAGCAGCAGCGCGAGCCACCACCAGTTCGCCGCAAAGCTGGAAATCGCGATCACCGCGCGGGTCAGGAACGGCAATTGCTGCCCGACATCGTCGAACTGCTCGACGACGCGGGGGACGACGAAGATCATCAGCGCCGCGACGACCCCGACCGCGACGAAGGCCAGCACGACGGGATAAGCGAGCGCGGCGATCAGCTTGCCGCGCACCTCGGCCTGGCGTTCGAGCAGGTCGGCGAGGCGCGCGAGAATCGTGGTGAGGCTCCCCGTCGTCTCGCCCGCCGCCACCATCGCGCGATAGAGCGGCGGAAAACTGGCGGGCTGGCGCGCCATCGCGTCGGCGAGGCGGCGGCCTTCGAGCAGCCCCGCATGAACGTCGCCGATCACCGCACGCGCGCTTTCGGCCTCGCTCTGCCGCGTCAGCGTGCGCAGCGCCTCTTCGAGCGGCGCGACCTCGACGAGCGTCGCGAGCTGGCGCGTGAAGAGCGCGAGTTCCTTGTGGCCGAGCTTGTCCTTGCGGAAAGCGAGCAGCGAGCGGCCCGCGGGCTTCGCCCCCGCCTCCTCGACCGCGACGATATGGAATTTGCGCGCGATCAGGCCGGCGCGCGCCGCATCGTCGTTCGCAGCGGTCAGCCGCCCCTTGCGTTCGCGGCCCTGGGGATCGATCGCCACATAGCGATAATCAGGCATCGACGTCCTCGCGCCGCGCGATGCGGATCGCCTCCTCGGGCGTCGTCAGCCCCTTCGCGACCATCGCGCGCGCCGCACTGGCGAGCGTCGGCGCCTTCAGGAAGGCGTGCTTCGCGATCATCGCCTCGTCGCCGCCGGCGTAGATGTAGCGGCGCACCGTCTCGTCGACGCGGATCGCCTCGAACACCCCGACGCGGCCCTTGAAGCCGGTGCCGCCGCACTCGCCGCACCCCTTCGGTTTCCAGATCACCGTGCCGATGTCGAGACCCAGCACCGCGGCGATGCCGTTGTCGGCCTGCACCGGTTCGCGGCAATGGTCGCAAAGCTTGCGCACAAGCCGCTGCGCGAGCACCGCGCGCAGCGTCGAGGCAAGCAGGAACGGCTCGACCTTCAGATCCTTGAGGCGCGTGATCGCGCCGACCGCATCGTTGGTGTGGACGGTCGAGAGGACAAGGTGCCCGGTCAGCGACGCCTGCACCGCGATGTCGGCGGTTTCGCGGTCGCGGATTTCACCGACCATCACGACGTCCGGGTCCTGGCGCAGGATCGCGCGCAGCCCGGCCGCGAAATCGAGCCCGACCTTGGCATTGACCTGCGTCTGGCCGACGCCGTCGACGGCATATTCGACCGGGTCCTCGACGGTCAGGATATTGCGCTGGCCGTCGTTGAGCTGTTTCAGTGCGGCATAGAGCGTCGTCGTCTTGCCCGATCCGGTCGGACCGGTGACGAGGATGATGCCGTTGGGTTCGGCCAGCGCCTCGCGCAATATCCGGTCGGCCTCGCCCGAGAGGCCGAGGACGTCGAAGTCGATCCCCGCCGTGTCCTTGTCGAGGATACGCATCACGACGCGCTCGCCCGCGCGGCTCGGCAGCGTCGAGACGCGAACGTCGACCGCCTTGCCCGCCAGCGTCAGCGCGATGCGCCCGTCCTGCGGCACGCGGCGCTCGGCGATGTCGAGGCGCGCCATCACCTTGATACGGCTGACGACGACAGGGGCGACGTGCGGCGGCATCCGCAGATGCTCGCGCAGCACGCCATCGGTGCGCATCCGCACGACGAGCCCGCTCTCATAGGGCTCGACATGGATGTCGCTGACGCCCTGCCGCACCGCTTCGGCGATGATCGCGTTGATCAGGCGGATCGCCGGGGCGTCGTCGGCGCTGTCGAGCAGATCCTCGGCGCTCGGGATGCCGAGTTCGAGGTCGCTGCCGCCCACCGTTCCCGCCATCGCCGCCGCCGAGGCATCGACGGCATAATGGTCGGAGAGCAGCCGGTCGAAGTCGGCCGGGCTCGCGGTCGCGACGCGGATCGGCTGCGCAAGATAGCGCTTCACCTCGATCAGCACCGCCGGATCGCTGCCCTCGCGCAAGGTCGCGAGCCAGTGCTCGCCCTCGTCCTCGGCGATGACGACGCCGTGCGCGCGCGCGAAAGCATAGGGAATATCGACCGGCGCCGCTGGCGGCGCAGCCGGTTCGGCGTCGGTCACGGATTGTCTCCGGCCGGAGGCGCGGGCGCCTGCGAAATCGAAGGCGGAACCTCGGCCGGCGCGACGGTACCGCCCTGCCCGCGCAGCGCGGGCAGATCGACCGGACCGACGGTCACGTCGTCGGCGGTCGGCGGCGACGGCGGGGTCGTCCCCATATAGTCGCGCACCAGCGTGTCGATCGCGGGTTCCTCATTCGGGTTCCGCTGGAGCTGGAAGTCGCGGATATAGCCGTAGCGGCGCGCGGTGAGCGCGGCATTATCCTCGCGGCTGCGCAGGATCGTCGGGCGGATGAAGACCATCAGGTTCGTCTTCGACCGGCTGCGGCTGCGCGACTTGAAGAGTTCGCCGATCAGCGGAATGTCGCTGAGCAACGGAATGCGCTCGATCGTCCGGCGCTCGTCGTCGTTGAGCAGACCGCCGATCGCGAGGATCTCGCCGTCGTCGACGGTCAGCACCGTCTCGAACGACCGCTTGTTGAGGATGAGATCGCTGTTGCGCGACGACACCGGCCCGGCGACGCTCGACACTTCCTGGCGCAGGAACAATTTGACCTCGCCCGCGCCGTTGACCTGCGGCGTGACCTCCAGCTTGATGCCGACCTCCTCGCGCTGGACGGTGCGGAAGGCGTTGTCGAAATTCTTGCTCAGCGCCTCGCCCGTCGTGATCGGCACCTCCTGCCCGACGAGGAATTTCGCGGCCTGATTGTCGAGCGTCACGATATGCGGGGTCGCGAGCAGGTTCGACGTCGTGTCGGATTTCACCGCGTTGATGATCGCGCCGAACACGGTGTTCTTGCCGATGTCGCCCGCAAAGCCCGCGAAGCCGCCGGTGGCCGACAGCAGCGACGCCGCCGCCGCTTCCTGCAGGCTGCTGCCGAGCGCACTCGACGTCTGAGTGACGACGGTGGTGCCGTCGACCGTGGTCTTGTCCTCGGTCAGCTTGGTCGCGGCATAGGCACCGCCGAGGGTGAAGATGTTCGGCTGCGCATTGCTGTAATTGGTCGCAACGAAGGGGATGTTCTTGCCGCCGAGCAGGAACTGGACGCCGAGCCGTTTCGCCGCATCGTCGCCGATCTCGACGACGATCGCCTCGACCAGCACCTGTTCGCGGCGGCTGTCGAGCTGGCGGATCAGCTCGCCGAGCATCCGCTGCACTTCGCTGTTCGCGGCGACGATGATCGCGTTCGCGCCTTCGTAGCGGGTGACGATCGCCGGGCCGCGCGTCGCGATGCTGCCGCCCGAGCCGCTGACCGACGTCGGCGTCGGCGTCGCGGGCGCGGCGCTCGGAGCCGGCGTGCTGCCGCCCGCCGTCGTCGAGGAGGAGGATGTCGCCGGCGGCAAGCCCGCCTTCTGCGCCGGATCGCTGCCGCCGCCGACAAGCTGTTGCAGCGTCGGCAGCAGGGTTTCGGCATTGGCATGTTCGAGCCAATAGACGCGAAGTTCGGTGCCCCCCGCCGCCTTCGCATCGAGGTCGTTCGCCATCGAGACGAAGCGCGCGACCAGCGTCTGGTCGCCGCGCAGCGCGATGGCGTTGCTGCTGTCGATCGGAACGATCGCGAGCGGCGCCTTTGCCCCCTCGCCCGCCGCCGGGACGAGCGCGGTGAGCGCGGCGGCGATTTCGCGCGCGCCGGCATTCTTCAGCGTGACGATCTGGCTGGTCGAGCTGTCGCGGTCGATGCTCGATGCCAGCGCGCGGATACGGCGGATATTGTCGGCGAAATCGGCGACAACCAGACTGTTGGCATTGCGGTTCGCGGTCAACGATCCCTGCGGGCTGACCAGCGGGCGCAGCGTCTCGACCGCCGCGACCGCGTCGATATGCTTGAGGCGGATGATCTCGGTCACGAACTGGTTCTGCGCCGCGCGGTCGCTGCCGATCCGCCCCGGCTGCGCCGCCGCGCCGTCGATCGGCTGGATGCGATAGGCGCCGTTCGGCCCCGGCACCGCGACCAGCCCGTTCGAGCGCAGCGTCGACAGGAAAATCTCGAAATATTCGCTGCGCGACAGCGGCCGGTCGGTGACGACCGACACCTTGCCGTTGACGCGCCCGTCGATGACGAAGGTGCGCCCGGTGATCCGCGCCGCATCCTGAATGAAGGCGCGGATGTCGGCGTCGCGGACATTCAGCGTATATTGCGCGAGCGCCGGGCCCGGCGTGGCGGACACGAGCGCGGCGGCGAGCATCAGGGACAGTTTGAGACGCATGGGACCTATTTCGACAAAAGGATGGCGACGGGAACGACACTGGCACCGCGCTCGACCTCGAGCGAAAGGCGCACGCCGGGCGCGAACTGATTCGCAAGAGCGGCGGCATCGCCCGCCGAGGCGATCGGGCGGCCGTTCACCGAGCGGATGACGTCGCCGGGCCGGAGCCCCGCGGTGCGAAAGACGGTGCCGTCGCCCTGCGGCTGGACGACGAGGCCGGTGATCCGACCATTTTCGGTCCGCGGCGCAAAGCCGACCCCGGCCTTGAGCGCCTCGGGCGTCATCGCGCCTTCCGCCGCCGCCGGGGCGCTGCCGACCTCGGGCGTCGGCGCGGGCAGCGTGGGATTGGCGACCGGCGCCTCGCCGCTCTGATCGAGGAACAGGCTTTCGCGCGTGCCGCCGCGGTCGAGCAGCACATGGTCGAAGGCGACGCCGGCGAGCTTCACCCCCGGCGCGATCTCGTCGCCGACGGCATAGCTGGTCTGCACCCCGTCCTCGCCCGCGATAATCGCCGACCCGCCGCCGGTCGCCTCGTTGAGATTGACCCCAAACAGCGTCAGGCCGAGCGCGGTGACGGTCGCATTCGCCGGCCCCTGCTGCGCGGTGCGAAAGAAGGGGTCGATGCTGGAAAAGAGCGCACGCCGCTCCGCCGGGGACGCGATCACCGCCGTTTGCGGCTGCCACGCGCCGAGCGGCGACAGCGGCACCGCCAGCGCCCAGAGCAGGCGAATGCATTGCCCGATCAGCAAGACACCGAGCAGCCCGACGAGCAGCAGCGGCAGGACGTCGCGCGGCGCGCGTTTGCCGATGCGCAGCCACGACGGCAGCGCGCGCGGCAGCCGAACGGCCGATCCGGTCATCAGCTCTGCCATGGCGTCGTCCCTGTCCCCCAACTGAAAGGCTGCATCGCGAATCGCCTAGGCGCGATCGATGACAATCAGTTGACGGGAAGATTACAGTTTTTTGTCAGAGGGGCGAGTCCGCCGACGCGCCCCAATTCAAGCCCCTCCTCTTTAGAGGAGGGGTAGCGAGACTTGCGAGCTTGCTCGCTAGTCGCAGCGGGGTGGTGCTCAGCACCGGCGTCCACCACCCCAACCCCTCCTCTAAAGAGGAGGGGCTTGCGGGCGGCTCAGAACTTCACCGACCCGCCGAGCGAGAAGGTCGCGCCGGGCTTGTAGAGATTATAATAAATCCGGTTGCCGCCCGATTCCTGCATTTCCTTATATTTGGTGCCGAGCAGGTTGCGCGCCTCGAACTTCAGCTCAAGCTCCTTGCCGAACATCCGGATGCCCTGCCGCGCGACGAAGTCGAGCTGAACCCCCGGCCGCTCGAAGATGTCGGGCTGGCCCGACGGCCCGCGCCGCGTGACGCGGTCGGAGGCATAGGAGACGAGGATCGTCTGCTGCGACAGGCGTTCGGTATCCTCCAGGCCGAACTCGACGTTGACCAGATGGTCCGACTGGCCGGTCAGCGGCGCGCCGTCGCGGAAGAACTGGCTCGCCAGCGTCGCGCCGGTGAAGGGATAGGCCTGCACCGGGTCGTCGGCTCCGACCTTCAGCTTCGACTGCGACCAGGTGTAATTGCCGATGAACACGGCGCGGCGGTTGGCCCAGAAGCCGTCGCCCCAGCCGCTCAGGTCGACATATTTCTTGAACTCGAACTCGACGCCATAGAGCGTCGCCTCGGGCGCGTTGGCGAAGCGGGTCGTCACGCTGTTGCCGTCGAAGCTGGCATAGGTTTCGATCGGATTCTTGATCTTCTTCCAGAAGCCGCCGATCGACACGCGCTGTTCGGGCGCGAAATACCATTCGAAACGGCCCTCGGCATTATAAAGCTGGCTGTCGACGAGCAGCGGATTGCCCTGGAAATTGCGGTTGGTGTCGGGGTCGTAATAGGTCTGGAACACCAGTTCGCGGAACTGCGGCCGCGCGATCGTCTTCGACGCACTGAGGCGGATCTGCATCTGCGGCTGAATCTCATATGTCAGCGTCGCCGCGGGGAGCAGATAGTCGCGGCTGAGGTTGGTCGGCGGCGGCAGCGTCGGGCTGACCGTATAGACCTGAACCGGCGACACGCGCTGGGTCGCACTCTCATAGCGGGCGCCGATATTGACGTTGAGCTGGTCGAGCAGGTCCGCCTGAATCTGGAAATAGGCCGCATGATTGCGCAACGTCGCGCGGAAGGTCGGGTTCGACCCGGTGCTGTCGACCAGGCTGATCCCCGTCGGGCTGGGGTTCGCCGGGCAATCGGGGTCGGTCGGCGGATTGAGCGGCGGGAAGCAGATCATCGTCTGCGACAGCAGCAGGTCGGGCCGCAGCAGCGCGACCGCGATCGGGATATTATTGTTGCCCTGGAACAGGAAGTCGCGGCGCTCGGTGACGCGGTTCGTGTCGCTATAGGCATAGCCGTAGACCGCCTTGACGCGCGGCGCGATCTCCCACGTCAGGTCGATCCCCGCCGAATAAAGATCCTCGTTGAGGTCGGAAAAGGCGATCGACGCGCTGCCCGGCCGCTGCCCCGTGTTCAGCGTGTTGGTGAAGAACTGGCCATAGGGGTCGGTCGGGCTGTTTGAGCGGCTGTAGAGGAAGCTCAGCTCGAACGGCGCCTCGCGCTGCGAATTGGCATAGCCCGCGCGGACGTCGATGCCGAGGTCGTCGAACGGCTGAAACTCGCCGACGAACTGGGTGTCGATGAGCTGGCGCGCATACCAGGCGGTGTCCTGATACTGAAAGCTGACCCCGGGGTTCGCGTCGGCGGTGTCGGGGCGGTCCTCGGCGCCGAGACGCGCCTGCTTGATCGTGTCGCGGATATAGAGGCTGGTCCAGCGAACCTTGTTCTCACCGAACTCGGCGCTGAGCCCGAGCAGCGCGTTCGCGACGACGCGGTTGTCGGTGATGACGCGGTGGATGTCCGTGTTGAGCGACGACAGGTCGAGCGCGTTCGCGGTCTGCTGCGTCACCGCGCGGCTGCGCCATTTGCTGGTATAGCCCGCGGTCGCGATCAGGCCGATCTCGGTGCCGCCGAGGTCCCACGCCTTGCCGCCGGTGATATTCGCACCCCAGTTGACGGGCATGTCGTCGTTGCGCTGGACGATGCCGTTGCGCGCGGTGACGAACTGGCCGGCGATCGCCTGCTGGTTGACGCCGGGGTCGTTGATGCGCAGCCCCGAGGCGCGCCACGCGGCATAGGCGGGCGGCAGCTTGCGGCCGCCGTCGCCGAAGCCGGTCCAGTCGCTGCCGGTGCCGTAATAGGTGTAACCGAGCCGGCCGGTGGTTTCCGAATTGCCGCCGATGCTCGCGCCGATCTCGAGGAAGGGTTCGCGCGGAACCGCCTTGGTCGTCAGGTTGATCACGCCGCCGCCGAACTCGCCGGGGAAATTCGCCGAATAGCTTTTCTGCACCAGCGACGAGGCGATGATGCTGGAGGGGAAGATATCGAGCGGGACGACGCGCTTCAGCGGCTCGGGGCTCGGCAGCGGCGAGCCGTTGAGGAGCGCTAGCGAATAGCGGTCGCCGAGCCCGCGGACATAGACGAAGCCGTTGCCGACAACGCTGAGGCCGGTGACGCGGCCGAGCGCGCCGGCGATATTGCCCTCGCCCGTCCGCGCGATGTCGGCGGCGCCGAGGACCGAGACCACCTGCGGCGCGCTGCGTTCGATATTGGCGGTGCGGCGGCCGGTGACGACGATATCGGCGCCGGGGATCGAAATGTCGGTCTCGTCATCCGCCGGAGCGGCCGCATCGGCGGGCGCCGGGTCGGCAGCGGCGGCCGGCGCGGGGGTCTCCGCCGCGGGCTCTGCTTGCGCCATCGCCGCGGCGGGCGCGACGAGCGCGGTGGACATCAACAACAGGCGGACGAGCCGGAGCGGCTTGGACATGACGATATCCCCAGAAGACGGGCAGAAATATGCGTGAGAGGGAGCGGCGCCAACCGCTCCCTCCCCTTCGAAGCAAAAGCCTCAGGTGGTCGGCAGCGAGGTGCAGAGACCCGTGTTGCCGGTGCCGAAGTCGGCGGTAGTGCTGTTGCAGGTCCAGCCCTGATACCAGGTATCGCTGGCATCCTTGACCGCGCCGATATAGCTCGTCTTGTCGAAGAAGCCGGCGCGGGTCAGTTCGATGCCGTTGAACATCTGTCCGTTCAGCGTCGAAACGTCGAACGCCGCCACCTTGGTCTCGTTCGCCCCGTTGATGAACAGGCTGGCGAAGGTCGGCGTATAGGCGTCGTCATTGCCGTTCGAGCCGGTGCCGAAGATCGACGCCACCGCGCCCGCGGTGATGCCGCTGTCGATATATTTGGGCGACGCGCACTGCATCAGCACCGAACGGAAAATCGGCGCGCCATATTCGTCGATCGCGGCATTCTGCGTCCCCGATGCGGTCTGCGTCCGGCTGATGTTGATGCAGGGGTTGGTCGGGCTGACCAGCACCGAGTTGTAGATGCCGTAATCGGTGCCGCCGCGCAGCAGGATCGACGCCTTGTCCGACGAGGCGTTCTGCGAATTCTGGAAGAAGACGAAGTTCGCGACGCGCGTGTTCTGGCGCGGATTGTTGCCGTCGAGCGCATTGTCGGTATCGGCCTCGATCATCGCGTCGCCGACGTTCGGGCGCTGCACGACGATGCCGTACTGGAAATTCGCCTTGGTGCCGACGTCGGTGTCGAGATTGTCGTCCTCGGCGCCGACGGAGATGAAATGCTTCACATGCGCGTGGCCGCCGAACACTTCGACCGCGTCGTCGGAGCTGTTGTACGACATGATATGGTCGATCTGCGTCGCCGATCCGACGCCCTGCAACGTCAGCGACTGAAGCTCGCTGTTCGACGAGAGGACATAGCCCGAGAAGCGGATCTGGACATAGCTCATCCGGCCGCTGTTGTCGTTGCTGGTGGCGCCGCCATAGAGCGCCGGATCGACCGCACCCTCGGTCTTGCGTTCGCAGGCGATGCTGCCCGGCGTCGCGGCCGGGACGTCGCAGTCGGTGACCGGGGCGCGGCCGCTGAGCACCACGCCGCCCCACTGGCCCGACGAGTTTTCGGTGTTGAGGCCCTGGATATTGTCGCGGCTGGTGAAGATGATCGGCTGGGCCGCGGTGCCGACGGCCTGAATCTTGTTGCCGCGATTGACGTTGACCCACGACGGACCCGATTTGCCGAACAGGATGACGCCGGGCTGGATCGTCAGCGTCACGTCCGCTTCGTCGGTCGACTCCTCGGTCGGCCCCTGATCGTAGCCGACGTCGACGCGGCCATCGATCTGATAAACGAGGCCGGCGATCTTCGGCAGCGTGATGCTGCTCTTGATGCGCGCGGGCAGCGTGCAGACGCGGAAGGTGCCGATCGCCGGATTGTTGATCGTGCCGATGTCGGTCAGACCCTGCGGGTCGGCGATCGTCGGGCAGCCCGCGGCCGGAGTGACGGTCGGCGTCGGAGTCGGCGTGGGGGTGGGGGTCGGCGTCGGGGTAGGCGTGGGGTTGATGATGATCGTGCCCCCCTCGCCCGGCGACGCCACATCGTCGGCGCCGCAGGCGGCAAGGGTGGAACAGGCCACGCTGGTCAGCATGATCAGACGAACGCGTGCGAAAGCCGCCATGAAATTCTCCGTTCCCGGTGTGCGCACGAGGGGCGCTGTGAAAAACCACCGGCGAACAAAGGAGGAGATGAGCCGCCCCGCCCCCGGTGACGCCGCCACTAGGGTGATTCGATGACGGTCTGACGCCAGAGCCGTGACAGTCCGATGACGCTTCGGAGTCGGTTCGGTGACATCCGCACAAGCGCGCAGGCTCGCGCTTTGCCATGCGGCGAAATAAAAGCGGCGAAGCTCGCTTGCATCGCCCCAAAGTCTTTGCTAGGCGCCCGCTCCTACCTGGTGCCGGCCCGTCCGGACCATCATGATGTGCGGTCGTGGCGGAACTGGTAGACGCGCAACGTTGAGGTCGTTGTGGCCGAAAGGCCGTGGAAGTTCGAGTCTTCTCGACCGCACCAATTTTCATTGAAATATAAGGGTTTTTTAGGGGGTTTGGCACAATTTGGCACACGGAGAAATCTGTGAGCCGTTTAAATTGCGCGATGAGCGACACCCTCAGGCCGACCATTTTTCATCACCGGATAGTTCGCGGCCGCCCCCCACGCCCTGGCGGCTGATCGCTATTTGTCATTGCCCATTCGCGCGCGACGGCAGGAAGCCACCGCGGTCGTCCGAGCGTTGCGACACGAGGCGGCAGCCGATCGGGACACTGCGAAACCATCCGGCAGATCGTGCTTTCGGTGTAGCCCAGGAACTTCGCTAGCTCCCGGGGCGTCCAGAGATTGTCATCGTCCATTCGGTGTATGTCCTCTTCTGCCGTGACCTCGGATGCTTGAGGCGGATTTCGACATGGCTGCGCTGCGATGTGTCATCGAGCCGCATCCGCGCGCTTTTTCGCTTTGGCGAATGCCCGGTCTCCAGCGAGGAAGGTCTCGAGAATGGCCGGAATCAGGTCGGCAACCGATTCGTCTTGCCCATAGCTGGCTGCATATAAGAGGGCATATTCGTCCAGTGTTCGCTTGAGATCCGGCAAGACGGCAATCGTGATCTTCACCGGAGTCCGATCGGGCAACTTCGGCAATTTGAGATCAGCCATGCGCGCCGCCCCAAACCCGCCCGACGACAATATCCTTATGAACGACGATGCGGAGCGGCCAACCGGGACGAACACGCAGCGTCGGTTGGATATTGAGATTGCGGGTGACAAGCTGATCCCCTGCCCTCGCGCCGCTTTGCTGTGTGGACTCCCGGATCGCACGAACAAGGTCGCTTTCGCTCTCGCCCCATCCGAGTTCCGTCCCGGCCCCGAGCAGGGTGGAGAGCGCGACGCCCTTTAGGAGCTGCCATGTATGCCGGTCGATCTTGTCGGACAGGCCCGCATAACCCTGCGTATCGGTCGCCGGAACATTGTCGATGCCGATCGACGAGCCGTCGGGAAGAATGATCCGCTGCCATACCACCAGCGCGCGGCTCTGACCGAAGGCGACGACGCTATCGTAGCTGCCAATTAACCGCGAGCCCTGCGGGATAAGTAGGGACCGCCCGGTCGCGCTGTCATAGACATTTTCGGTGACCTGTGCCGTCAACAGCCCCGGCAAATCGGAATTCAGCCCGGTGATGAGGCTCGCCGCGATGACGCTCCCGGCCTGCAAGGTCCAGGGCGAGATAGGCGGCGTCAGCGCGTGCGGGTTCACGTCACCGTCATCATTAGCGCGACCTATTATCGCGTTCTTGCGCAGCTGTCCGTTCGGGTCAGACGCTTCTGCGGCCTTTGCAGGCATCGGCAACTCGGGTGCCGTCGCTGCTGCGACAGTTGCGGGACGGACGGAAGCCGCACTGCCGGCGACTTGCAACATCACGCCGGATTCGCGCGCCGCGCGCTGTTCGGCCGCGATGCGCTGGCGCTCGGCCTCTGCCTCCTGGGCTGCCCGCCGTGCCGCCTCGTCGCCGTCGTCCTCCGACGCCATGTCCAGCCCGCGCTGATGATTAAGAATGGGTCGCCCTAGATCACCGGGAAGCGGCGGCCCGAGCGGCCGCACATCGCCATAGCTGGTCGGCGCGCCCGCGAGGGCATCGGGCGGCGCCTTCGCACCCACCGCCTTGCCATCTGCCGGGAGGACTATGCCAATGCTCGCGGGCTTCAATGCCAGCCAGGCGACGCCAACGATCGCGGTCGATCCGACGGCGGCAATGGTGATGATCGCGCCGCGCCGAAAACGGGTCACACGCCCCGGCGCCGCGCGCAGGACGAGCGTTTCGGGGTCGGCCTTGGGCGGCGCTGCCTTGGGCTGTGCGTCCTTGGCGGGCGGTTGGACGGGTTCAGTCACGGCCGCGCCTCCGCTTGGGCTGCACCGTCTCTATCCGCACGATCTTCTGCTTCTTGCCGCCGAGGCGCAGTTCGGCGGCGCCGAACAGGCGGTCGACGACATAATAGCGCCCGGCCATGCGATAATTGACGAGCTGGGCTTCGCCATCGTCGCCGATGACGAACAGCGGCGGCGCTTCGCCGACGGCGATCGACGGCGGAAACTCGATGAAGGTCTGCCGCCCGTCGTCGAATGCGCGAAGCGGTCGCCATGCCGGCTTGTCGCCCGATATCGCATAATTGAAGTTCAGCCGTTCGACCGCGAGGCCCGATGCGACCGGCGCCGCGGCGGTGGCCGCGTCCTGCCGCCGACGCAGCCCGATCATTTCGTCCTGCGGATAGGTCCAGGACAGCGCCGCCATCGCGCCGGTCGATCGGCTTTCCAGCTCGACGTGGTAGACGCGCCGGGAGGTGGTGATGACGAGATTGGTGCGAAGCCCGGCAGAGAAGGGCTTCACGAAGATATGCTTGCGCTGGTCGGCACCGCTGCCGCTGGTCGTATCGCCGACGGTCCAGCGCACCGTGTCGCCGGCGGCCACCGAGGTGATCGTCTCGCCTGGCTGCAAGGCGATGTCGGTGATGCGCTCGGGCGCGGCATAGAGTCTATAGAGCGCGCCTTCGGCATAGGGATAGACCTGCACGGCGCGGACAAAGCCGGCGCTCGACGGTTCGCGCAGCGCGGCCTTGTTCGCGGCGACGACCTTCGCGGTAGGCTGAGCGGTGACGGGTTTCGCCGCGGCGGGAACTGCGAGCGTGAGAAGGCTCGCCGACAGAATGACGGCACGGATCATGGTTCGCTCCTTTCGGGGATTTGCGACGGGTCGGGATCCAGCTGCGGGCCGAGCGGGAGGCCGGACGGCTCTGCCGACGGCGCCTCTGGGGATAGCGGCGCGACCAGCTCCTCCGGCGTCGGAAAGGGTTCGAGCTGCTTCAGGACATCGGAGTCGAGTTCGCGGCTCCAGTCGATCGCATCGACATAGAGGCCGAGCGGGTTCTTGCGCAGCACGTCGGATGAGCGCGGCGGCTGCACTTTGATCGTCACCATCGCGGTCCAGCGCGAGGTGCCGGCGAAGCTACCGCGCTCATAGGCCTGCTCGGTCCATTTGACCTGAAAGCTGGTGTCCGACGCCCGAACGACGCTCGTGACCTGCACCGACACGGTGCGGCGACCGACCTCGGCGAACGGATTGTCGGACCGGGCATATTCGCCGAGGAACAGTGATGCTCGCTCGGTTGCGAAGTCATAGGCCGACAGCCAGTTCTCGCGCATCAACACCGGATCGAGCGAGCGCGATCGAACGTTGGCGATAAACTTGCCAAGGTGCCAAGCGATCTGCGGATCGGTCGCTTGATATTCGGTGGCGGCGGGCGCAACCGCGCGCGCCTCGCCGAGTTGGTCGACCTCGACGACATAGGGAACGACGCGGCTTTGCATCGACTGCCAGATCAGCGCCGCCGACAGGCCCGTGGTGAGCAGCAGGCCGCCGAAGGCCATCAGCCGCCAGTTCTTCGCCTGCACGCGGGCACCGCCGATACGCTCGTCCCATAGCTGGCCCGCGCGTTGATAGGGGGTCTCGGGTTCGGGCGTCTGCCCGTATCGCTGGATGGCACGACGGAATTTCATGATATTAGTCCCTTTCCTTGATGTCGGGTGTGATGCCTGCGCCGCCGCGGTCACCAGCCTGGATCGCGTGAATCGCCATCTGACGCCGGTGACGACTGGCCTGGGTGGAATGGAGCTTCTGCGCCCATGCGGGCGGTGTTGTGCCGCCAGCGCCCGCCGTCGCTTCGCCGCTTCCTGCTGACGCCGTTCCGCTGGTTCCCGCAGCCCAGGCGGCTTGCTGACCGCGTGTCGCGGCAGCGCGAAGGCCGAAGGCGCCCTGCATCCTGTTGGCCGCGGCGCCTTTGGCGGCGTTCGCCATGCCGCCGATACCGGCGCCGACGGTGTTGGAACCCGAGGTTTCCTGCCCGAGCTTGTAGGCGGTGGATGCTGCCGAGCCCATTGATGTGCCGGCCCGAACAGCGCCGAGACCGGCGCCGCCCAACCCACGCGCGGCGGCGACGGCGGCACCGCCGCCCATCGCAAGGCCGCCCGCGGCGAGCGCCGTGGTCGCGACCGCGGATCCCGCGCCAAGCTGCGGTGCGCCCGCGACGAGGCCGGAGGCGATGCCGGGGCCGAAGATCGCGAGCCCGAACAGTGCGAGGCTGGCGAGCATCAGCGACACCGCCTGTTCGATCGACACCTCGTCGCCGGTGATCGCGCTGGTGAAGTCGGTGAAATAATTGGAACCAATGCCAACAATGACTGCCAATACCATGACCTTGATGCCAGAACTGACGACATTGCCGAGCACGCGTTCGGCGAGGAACGATGTCCGGTTCCACAAGGCGAAGGGAACCAGCACGAAACCGGCAAGGCTCGTCAGCTTGAACTCCAATATCGTGATGAAGAGCTGGATCGCGAGAATGAAGAAAGCGGCGATGACGATGACCCAGGCGATCATCAGCACCGCGATCTGGACAAAATTGTCGAAGAAATCGATCGGCCCGACCAGCTCGGCCGCCTGTACGAGAAGAGGCCAGGCCGCGTCGAACCCGGTTCCCGCGAGTCGCCCGGGCATCAGCAGATCCTGCGCGCCGATCGTGCTGCCGCCGGCGGTCAGTCCCAGCCCGGCGAAGCTGCGAAAGATGATGTCGGTGAGAAGCGGAAAACTGTTCAAGATCAGCGCAAAGGCGCCGACATAGAGAATCTTCTTCAAGAACTTGCCGATGACATCATCCTCGCCGCCGAGCGCCCAGAACAGGCCGGCGAGTGTGATGTCGATGCCGATCAGGACCGTGGTCAGGAACCCAACGTCACCGCCGAGCAGCCCGAAGCCGCTGTCGATGTAGGTGATGAACGCCTGCATGAACTGGTCGATGACGTTGAGATCCTGCACGCGCAGACTCCTTCGCGGAAAGGGAATGGGTGTCGCGGGAGCCGCTTTGGCCTGGAGAGGAGAAGCCATGCGGCCCCCACGACGGGACGGCGCTCGCCGGGGAGCTGGGGCGCAGCGCCGCCCAAGCTCACTGGCGCGGCGTGTAGGCCTTGCCGTCGCCGAGGAATCGGTTCGTTCGGGCGCGCGCCTCGCGTGCGCTCTGTCCGCGCGCCGCGGCTTCGAGCGATTCCTTTCGGAACTGCGCCGCCATCAGGGTCTGAAGCTGGAACTGCTGCTTGGTCGCTAGCGCGAGAAGCTGATTGGTGGCTTGTTGCGCCTGCAAACTGCCTTCGGCGCCCTGGCTCTTGGCAACAATCGCCGCGAGCGCCTGCGTGTCGTCGCGGACATTCTCGACGATGCCGCTCTGCACCGCCATTGTCTGCCGGAAAGACGCCATTTCATTATCGAGCCGCTGCTTGGCGACCGCAAGCCGCTGGTCGCGCTTCATCACCGACGCGAAGCTGTCGGGGAACTGTCGGCGAAATTGCTCGCCCAGATGATCGACGCGGAAGTCGATGCCCTGCGCTTGCCCCATCAGCTTGTCGATCTCGCCGAGCGTCCGGCGAAGCTCGTCGAGCTGCGGAAAGTCGATACGCGCGAGATTCTTGCCCTGGTTGATGAGCATCTGCGCTTCGTTTTGAAGCGACTGGATCTGCTGGTTGACCTGTTGGAGCGTCCGAGCGGCCGTGAGCAGGTTCTGCCGGTAGTTGGTCGGGTCGAACACGCTGATCTGCGCGGAGGCCGGCACACTCGTCATGCCGACGCCGGCGATGGCGGCGCCGACCGCGCTTAGGCCGAGCGCCGACGCGATCAGATATTTGCGGAGGGGAAAGCGGGGCATGATGCTATTCCTTTTCTGCTGGAGGTTGGACGGCGGGGAATCGGCCAAGCAGCTCGGCCGCCCATGCAAGGCCGGCTTGGGTCAGGAAGTGCGCGGCGAAATCGTCCACGCCATGTTTGACCAGGACCCTGTCGATGGCCTTCTGCGTCTCGGGATCGGACGCCCCGCATAGCGCGAGCGCGATCGGGCCTAGCCCAAGCTCGAACAGGCGATTGCCGCGCGCCGATTGCAGATAATATTGCCGCTTCGGCACGGCGCGGCTGACCAGCTCGATCTGTCGGTCGTTGAGGCCAAAGCGCTCATAGGCGGAGCGCGATTGCGGCTCGATCGCCCGATCGTTCGGCAGCAATATCCGCTGTGGACAGGATTCAATGATCGCAGGCGCGATGGTGGAATCCGCAATGTCGGCTAGCGATTGCGTCGCGAACACCACCGACACATTCTTTTTGCGCAACACCTTGAGCCATTCGCGGATGCGCGCCGCGAACAGCGGGTGGTCGAGGAACACCCAGGCTTCATCGAGAATGAGCAGGGTCGGCCGCCCGGTGAAGCGTTCTTCGAGCCGGTGGAACAGGTATGTCAGGACGGGGGCGACGACGCCCGCCTGGCCCATCAGCGCCTCGGTCTCGAAACATTGGACATCGGCAATCACGAGATCGTCCTCGGCGGCATCGAGCAGGCGGCCGAATGGCCCTTCGAGCGTATAGGGTGCCAGCGCGGAGCGCAGCGGGGCGGATTGCAGCAGCAGCGACAGGCCGGTGAGCGTTCGTTCCTCGACCGGCGCGGTCGCGAGGTTCGTCAGCGCCGACCAGACGGCTTCCTTGATCTCCGGCGTCACCACGATCAATTCATGGGCGAGCAATGCGCCAATCCACTCGGCCGCCCATGCCCGCTCGTCAGCACGGTCGATATGGCGCAACGGCTGAAAGGCGATGGTGCGGCCACCCTCGTCGTCAGCATGACCGCTGTCGCCGCCAAGGCCGAGCGCATGATGCGTGCCGCCCATCGCCAGCACCGCGGCGCGGGCGGAATACCCCTTGTCGAAGATATAGACTTGGGAATCCGGGTAACGCCGGAACTGGAGCGCGAGCAGCGCCAGGAGGACAGATTTGCCCGCGCCCGTCGGCCCGACAATCAGCATATGGCCGACGTCGCCGACATGAGTGCTGAGCCGGAACGGTGTCGATCCGCTGGTTTCGGCAGTGAGCAAGGGCGGGCCGCCCAAATGCGCGTTGCGGGCCGGTCCCGCCCAAACGCTCGACAGCGGCATCAGATGCGCGAGATTGAGCGTGTGGACGATCGGTTGCCGGACATTGGCATAGACGTGACCGGGCAGCGAACTTAGCCACGCCTCCACAGCGTTGACGCTCTCGCGGATGCAAGTGAAGCCGAGCCCATTGATGATGCGCTCGACGGCACGCACCTTTTCTTCGACGCGGCCCCGGTCCTCGTCGGCAACCGTGATCGTCGTAGTCAGATGGCCGAAGGCGACATGATCCCCGCCGAGTGCCTGCAAGGCCATGTCGGCATCGAGCATCTTGTTGTCGGCGTCGGAATCGAGCAGCTGCGCGGGCTGATTGTAGATGACCTCACGCAGCATCGCCGTCACCGACTTGCGCTTGTTGAACCATTGCCGGCGGAGCTTCGTGAGCGCCTTGGTCGCGTCGGTCTTGTCGAGCGCGATAAAGCGCGTCACCCAACGGTAGCCAAAATCCTCGTGATTGAGTGCGTCGAGGATTCCCGGCCTGCTGACATTCGGAAAGCCGAGGATCGTCAGGGTGCGGAGGTGTTCATCGCCCAGCATGGGTTCGAGACCGCCGGTCAGCGGCGTATCGGCAAGCAGGCCGTCCAGATACATGGGCGTGTCTGGCACGGAGACGGCATGACGGCGCGGCGAGATCGTGCCGTGGAGGAAGGTCAGCGTCTCGCTGTCGTCCAGCGCCCGCACCTCGGACATGAAGCCCGAAAAGAGATCGAGCGCGCGATCGGTCTCGGCGACGAAGCTCGCGAGCACCTGCCGCCAGTCGCGGCCCTTCACATCCTCGCTGCGCTCGACCAGCGCGCGGCCCGCGGTGTCCGCCTGATCGGGCGGCGGCAGGAAGGTGAGCGTCACATGATAGCGACTCTCGAAATGGGCGCCCGCGCTCTCGAACGCCGCCGCACGCTCCTGATCGACCAGCCAGGATGCCGGGTCGGGAAAGTCGCTGCCCGGATAGCCCAAGGCTTCGCGGCGTTCGGCCTCGAAGTGCAAAGCCCAACCCGATCCGAAACGCTTCAGGACGTTGTTCGCCCGCGCGCACGCGGCGACCAGTTCGGCTTCCGTGGCGGATTCCAGGTCCGGACCGCGAAAGCGCAAGGTGCGCTGGAAGCTGCCGTCCTTGTTGAGCACCACGCCGGGGGCGACCAGCGCCGCCCACGGCAGATGGTCGGCAAGCCGGTCCGCCCGGCTGCGATATTCCTTGAGGTTCAGCATGTCAGATACCCCCGCTGGCGAAGGTGTCGCACCAGAACGGACGCGAAATCGGGGTCACGTTTCGCCGCGAACACCGCGACCGTGTGGCCGAGCGCCCACATCACCAGGCCCGCAATCCATTGCTGGAGGCCGAGACCGAGCGCGGCCGCGATCGTGCCATTGACGATCGCGATGGTGCGCGGCGCGCCGCCGAGCAGGATAGGCTCGGCCAGCGCGCGGTGTAGCGGCGCCTCGAAGCCCTCCATGTGCTGCGAGTTGTAGGTGTTTGGGCCGATCATGCGATCAGCGCCCCGCCGCCGAAGGAGAAGAAGGACAGGAAGAAGCTCGACGCCGCGAACGCAATCGACAGACCGAAGATGATCTGGATGAGCTTGCGGAATCCACCCGCCGTTTCGCCGAACGCCAGCGTCAGCCCGGTCACGATAATGATGATGACGGCGACGATCTTGGCGACCGGGCCTTGGACCGATTCCAGGACCTGTTGCAGCGGCTCCTCCCACGGCATCCCTGATCCGGCGGCATGTGCCGTGGCGCCAAGGGCAAGGCCGAGTCCGATGGCCGCGGTGGTGAGCAGAGCAGATTGGCAATCGGGAACGCGGGATAGCCGCATGGTCATTCTCCTTTTTGATCGGGGGTGAGGTCGTGGACGGCGTAATGGCCTTGCGCGTCGAGGCCGCCGACGCGCGCGACGGTCTCGACGCGGCGGGCGAGGCCGCGCCCGGATATGAAGACGATCATGTCGATGGCTTCGGCAATCAGTCGCCGCGGAACGGTGACGACGCTTTCCTGGACAAGCTGTTCGAGCCGGTAGAGCGCGGCGACCGCGCTGTTCGCATGGACGGTCGCGATGCCGCCCGGATGCCCGGTGTTCCATGCCTTGAGCATGTCGAGCGCCTCGCGCCCGCGAACCTCGCCGACGATGATGCGGTCGGGACGCAGCCGAAGCGTCGAGCGAACGAGATCGGCCATCGTGACCGCGCCGGCTTCGGTCGGGCCGATCACGCGGGTGCGGAGCGCGACGACATCGGACGCGGCGCATTGAAGCTCGCGCGTGTCCTCTATGATGATGACGCGCTCATCGAGGCCGGCCATTTCGGCGAGTAGCGCATTGGCGAGCGTCGTCTTGCCCGATGATGTGCCGCCCGCGACCAGGATGTTCCGCCGTTCGACGACCGCCATCGACAGCAGCCGCGCCGTATCGGCGGGCAGGATGCCGTCGTTCACATAATCGAGCAGCGTATAAATGCGCGCGGCGGGCTTTCGGATCGAGAAGCAGGGTGCGAGGCTGACGGGCGGCAGGACGCCCTCGAACCGCTCGCCCGCACCTTCGCCGTGCGGCGGAAGTTCGGCCGAAATGATTGGCGCCGCCGCATGGGCCTCGGTTCGCGCGTGGCTCGCAACCAGCCGAATGATGCGTTCGATCTGCGCCGAGTCGTAGCGGGCGCCGGTGTCGATACGGCCCTCGCCGAGCCGATCGAGCCGCAAGCCCCCATCGGGGTTCACCATGATCTCGATAACGGCGGGGTCGGACAGCGCGGCGGCGATGCCCGGTCCCATAGCGGTGCGGAGCATCGCGCGGCGGCGATCAGAAGAAAGCGCGTCGCTCATCTTGAGCCTCCATTGTCTGTCGGGGGTGCGGCAAAGGTGCGCTGGCCGCTCGCCAGCGCCTCGCCCACGCGGGTAACGAATGCCTCGAAGCGGTCGCGGCCGATCGCGCGCGCCGCCTCGTCGGCGTCGGGAAGCGGTGCCTGCACCATCAGTTCGTAGCGGATGAACAGCGCGAGGCTTTCGAGCAGGATGTGGCCGTCGCGCTCGATGCGCCCGAGCGCCATCGACATGCGGTCGAGCCGGTGATTGAAGCGGTTTTCGAGCTCGCTTGCCGCCTGCCGGTTCAGCCAGGCGGTGAGCGCGTCGGTCAGGATCGCCGACTTGGACGCGCCGGGCGCTGCCGCTAGCGCCTCGAAACGCTGACTCAACTCCTCCAGCAAGAAAAGCTGGTAGCGAATGCGCCTGGGTTTGGTCGCGGCCATCGTCAGAAGCTCGGCAGCGTGTCGCTATCGCGACCCTGATTGATGCTGTGCGCGCGGATCAGCGTGCCGGTTGTGCCAGCCCGGTCCATGGCAACTTTGTCCGAAACCGGATCGGCGTCGTCGCGATCGAGCCCGAGCAGATCGAGCTGCTTGGGCGTTTCGGGCTTTTTCGCCGCTTCGTCGCCAAGGCCGGGATGCCGCTGCTGCTGCAACCCGCCGTCCTCGTCGGCGCCGGATTCCTCATCCGCCTTGCCGAGCCTGTTATCCGTGGCGCTGACCAGCCCCGTCCAGTCATCGGGGCGACCCTTCGGGCGATCAGGATAGTCGCCATTGGCAAGTGCGGGCGGCGGCATCACACGCGCCGTGAAATTGCGATCCTTGAAGTGGCGCAGCTTCTTCGCCCGGATCGGTGCCAATCCCGATATCAGCACCAGCTCATCGGCAGGCGGAAGCTGCATGACCTCGCCCTGCGTCAGCAGCGGGCGCGCGGTTTCCTGCCGGCTGACCATGACGTGCGCGAGCCAGGGCGCGAGGCGATGCCCGGCATAGTTGCGCATTGCGCGCTGTTCGGTCGCGACGCCGAGTGCATCGGAAATCCGTTTGGCCGTCCGCTCGTCGTTGGTCGCGAAGGCGACGCGGACGTGGCAGTTATCGAGGATGCTATTATGCTCGCCATACGCCTTCTCGATCTGGTTGAGTGATTGGGCGATCAAAAAAGCGCGGACACCGTAGCCCGCCATGAAGGCCAGGCTCGTCTCGAAGAAGTCCAGCCGCCCGAGCGCCGGGAACTCGTCGAGCATCATCAGAAGCTGGTGCTTGCGCCCCTGTGCGCCGTCAGCGTCCAGCTTCTCTGTCAGCCGGCGCCCGATCTGATTGAGGACCAGGCGCACGAGCGGCTTCGTCCGCGAAATGTCCGATGGCGGAATGACCAGATAGAGCGAGGCGGGATGGTCGCCCTCGACGAGATCGGCGATGCGCCAGTCGCAGCGCGACGTGACGACCGCGACGGTCGGATCGCGATAGAGGCCGAGAAACGACATGGCGGTGGAGAGGACGCCCGAGCGTTCGTTCTCGCTCTTGTTCAGCACCTCGCGCGCCGCGCTGGCGACAACGGGATGAACCTGTGGCGTGTCCTTCGTGCCGAGGTGATTGGTGGTCATCATCCGGCGCAGGGTCGTCACGAACGGCCGCTGCGGATCGGACAGGAAGGTCGCGACCCGCGCGAGGGTCTTTTCTTCCTCGGCATAGAGGATGTGGAGGATCGCGCCGACCAGTAGGCTGTGGCTGGTCTTTTCCCAGTGGTTGCGCCGTTCCAGCGCGCCCTCGGGATCGACGAGAATATCCGCGATGTTCTGAACATCGCGAACCTCGTTCGCGCCCTTCCTGACCTCCAGCAGCGGATTATATTTGGCCGAACGCGGATCGGTCGGGTTGAACAGCAGGACATGCGAGAAGCGCGCGCGCCAGCCCGCTGTGAGCTGCCAGTTCTCGCCCTTGATGTCGTGGATGATAGCCGAGCCGGTCCAGCTCAGCAGGGTCGGGATGACAAGGCCGACCCCTTTGCCCGAGCGCGTCGGCGCGAAGGCCATGACATGCTCCGGGCCGTCGTGGCGAAGGTAGCGCCACCGCTTGCGGCCGAGAAAGACGCCGCTGTCGCTGAGCAGTCCGGCGCGGTCGATTTCGCGCTTCGTCGCCCAGCGCGCCGAACCATATGTCGTGACGTGGCGCGACTGGCGCGCGCGCCAGAGCGACCCGGCAATGGCGGACGCGCAGCCAAGAAAGCCGCTGGCTCCGGCGATCATCCCGGCCTTGTCGAACACCTCTGGCGCATAGGCTTCGTAGCGATACCACCACGGGAATATCGCCCACGGCCAATAGATGGGCATGTCGAACAGGGTGAACCATGCGTTTCCAAGCTGCGGCTGATAGCCAAGCTGCGCGGCACACCATTGCGTCGCGGCCCACACGCCCAGGATGACGATCGCGAACACGACGAGGATTTGGCCGATGAGCAGCTTGGTAGGGGTCACGATTCAGCTCCGGGAGGACGGGGGCGTCCTGATCCGGAGAGAATCGCATCGAATGGGGTCGAGAAGAATTGCCGCTACACTGCTTCGCCGGTGTCCGCCCGACGTCCGCTCTTCCCGCCCGCCAAATGATGTGGGGTCAACGCGCCTGTTTGCAATTATCGAACCTACTCTGCCGTTCGGTGCGGCAGGAGGAATTCATGGCAAATATCAGGGAAATCAAACGCAGTTGGACGTCCGCTTCCACTGCCCAAAAACGGCCGGTCCGCTCTCAGATGCGTCCGTTTTTTGCCAAAATTGGCCGCTTGCGGCCAGACCGCTTTCAGACGGAGATCGCGGTAAGTTGACATTCGCTGTAAGCACTTATGAAATGACACGAAGCGACCGGTAGCCGTAGCGCGCCTTATCGGTCTTGCCTTAGGTAGGATACTTGCTCTTCACCTGAATCTGACGAACGATGGTTCCATCCCCGTCCGAATAGGTCGCAATCATGTCAAAGCCTTGATCGCGATGCGGAAAACAGACGTTTCAGCCAAGATCGGCCATCAATCCAGCAACATGCATTTCAGCGCAATAGTCGCGGGTCGTCCAGCTTGTTTCGGTTTTCTCGTCACGCGCATCTCACTATCGGTGCGATCTTGGGGCATGTCAGGCGGGTTGGCGGTCGCTCACCGATTTGCCATGTCGAATCTGCTATCAAAAGTTCTTCAAATGTTCTAACTTGGTAGATGCATGCCTAAGTTCCTTACACGAAATCAGATCATCGGCGAGATTGGGGAGAATGCGGTCCGCGGCCGCTTTCTGACTATGGGCTTCCAGTTTGACGGACGATCTCGGCTGGAGGCTGGTGTGGATGGCATCGCTGAGGTGATGGAGAACGGGCGCCCGTTGGCTCGTATGATCGCGGTGCAAGTCAAATCGACGGATGAGGGCCGGTATGCCTCGGAAACCGACGAGGGTTTCACCTACCTCCTTCGAATGCAGGATCTCGATTATTGGAAAGGGCCGAACCTGCCGGTGATCGTTGTCTTCTACCGCAGGTCCGACGACAGCTTCTATTGGAAGGAAGTCTCGCGCGACCACGGCCAGAATGATCGCCGCCTTCAAATAGACAAGACCCTCGACGTGTTGGACAATAGTACGGTGAACCGCCTCGCCGGGTTGACGGTTCCGAAGGCGGGCTTCGGCTACTACGTCCCTGCCCTTGGCGGTGGCGAGCAAGCACTGGTCAACATCCTGCCCATCAAACTCCCGGCCGAAATGTATGTTTCGTCGACGCCCTATAACGGCAGGCGGGCGACGGCGATCCTGCTGGACGGCGACGAGCCCGCACGGTTCGACTGGTCCATTTCTGGCGGAAGTTTCTGGTCGTTCCATGACCCACGCACCTCCTGCTGCCGCGAGATCATCGACGTAGACCAAGTGGACGCCATCGACACAGCCGATCTGGCATTTCACGATGACGCCGATGAACAGAACCGTTTCATGCACCTGTTGCGCCAAGCTCTCCGCCATCAGACGCGTGAGGATCTGAACTGGAGCAAAGATCGCAAGATCCTTTATTTTCGTGCCATCGAAGCGGACGCGCCGCGGAATTTCGCTTACGATTCCGTGAAAAAGAAGACCGACGCCGACGTCGTTACGGTGGCCATGAGCGACAAAGAGGAAGGCAAAGTCTCTTTTGTCCGACACCATGCGTTCACGCCGCGTTTCGAACGGCTGGGCGACATCTGGTACCTGATAATCTCACCCACATATTTCTTCACCACCAACGGCTTCACGCCGCACTCCTACCCCAGTGCGTTGCTCGCCGGTAAGAAGCGCCTCGACAAAAGCGCGGCATTGCGCGGCCAGGTGATCATGTGGCACCGCCACCTGACTCAGGCTGATCGTGCCGCCGAACGCGATGCCAACGGCCTGTTCGGCATCGTATCGGCGACCGAGCCGAGGCTGCAATTTGGCGAACCGCCGACCGTTGAGCTTGAAACACGCGTGCCAGATGATGGCTGGGGCGGTGGACAGAAGAAGCCGGAAGTTATCGAAACGCCCGCGGATCTTTTCGCGTGAGCACCTTTGACACCCGAGTCTTCGCGGAGCCCGAGCTCGAGTTTGGCGACCATCATCATCATCCCGACCCCCGGCTCGGGCTTTTCGAAGCGGGGCCGCTACAGCCCTATGTGGGCGACGTCATCAAGATCGGCGTTGTCGGAAGCGCCAAGACGATCGAGGACACCCAGAAATTCCTCGACACCGCGTCAAAGGGTATCGAGGGAAAGTCCGAAAAGCATCCGAACATGCATCCAGCCTTCCCTGGCTTGGGCAACCAGAGTCCCTATCGATGCCGTTTCGAGATCGAGGATGGTGCGACAGCAGCTCTTTCGCAGAGCAAGCTCGACAAGATCGCCAAAGAGCCGGATCACGAACGCGCTGTTGAAATGGCGGTCGACGAGATTATTGCCGAACTCCGATCCCTCGACGAAGGCGGACATCGTCCTGACGTCGCCATAATCACCTTGCCGGTTCGGCTGCTTGAGCGGGTCTGGAACGCGAAGGTCGACGCTAGCGGCACGGTGGAATCCGATGATAGCAGTGGCACGGACGCCCCCAACTTCCGCGGCATGCTGAAGGCACGGGCAATGGGTCTGAGCTTCCCGATCCAAATCGTGTGGGAAGATGTCGTCGACGACAAGGTCGCGATCCCTCAGAAGATCAAGGAGAGCAGTGCCCGCAATATCCAGGACTTGGCTGGACGCAGTTGGAACCTGCTGACAACGCTCTACTACAAGGGCAGCGGCCGCATCCCTTGGCGGCGCATGCCCAAGGAAGGCGAATTCACTTCCTGCTATATCGGGATCAGCTTCTATCGCGAGGCTGGCGGACAACAGCTTTTCACCAGCGCGGCGCAGATGTTCGACGAGCGCGGTCGCGGATTCGTCTTGAAAGGCAAGCGTGCGCACACCGAAAGCCGAGGCCGGCATCCCTATATGACGCGCGACGATGCGCGCGATATCGTCAAGAATGTGCTCGCCGCTTACAAGACCCACCACAAGACGCTTCCGGCCCGGGTGATCGTGCTCAAGACCTCGCGCTTCAAGGACGAGGAAGCCGAAGGCATCCTCGAAGCGCTCGACGAGGCAGGAACTGAGCTCCGGGACTTGGTATGGATACAGGAATCCTATTCGGCGAAGCTGCTACGCGACGGCAATTATCCAGTTCTGCGCGGGACCTTCGTGGAACTCGGTAGCAACGGACTGCTCTATACCAATGGCAGCATGCCCTATTACGGCACCTATCCTGGGCAATATGATCCTCGCCCTCTGCTCCTATGCCCGCACGGATCCTGCGATAGTACCGCGGCGCAGTTAGCCGAGGAGGTGTTCTCTCTTACGAAGATCAACTGGAACTCGACCCAGATGAACCAACGCCTGCCGATCCCGATCCGCGCCGCACGCATGGTCGGAGAGGTCCTGAAATATATGAAGGAAGGCCAGGTCGAGAGCACGGATTATCGGAAGTACATCTAATCTTTGTCGCCGGGTGCGAGCGATGACAATGGCAAACCCCACAATGAGAACCCCGACGCAATACTACAGTTCATATTTTGGCATGTTTACCAACTGCTTCAGCTGCGGAAGAATATGGGGATGTTCACATACCGGGTCAACGTCGCCTTCTTTGACGATGCCCAACGTCGCACCCTTGGCATCCTCAGGCTCAGCGCCAAGGGTCCACAATCACTTTTGCTTGGGCGCCTGGACTCCGTAGAGCCTCAAACGCGGACGGGACATCGGACAGGCCAATCACATCGGTAACGAGCGGAGATACGTCGAGTGCGCCCTCACCTATCATGTGAAGCACCGCGGCGAATTCCTCACCCGTGTAAGTTCGCGAGAATTTGATCGTGAGCGCTTTAAACATCCCGATCATGGGCTCGATCGCGTCCGGCTGCATGCATGCGCCAACGACCATGATCTCGGACCCGTCGGACGCGCCGTCCATCGCATGCCGAAGCATGCCCGGCACCCCTACGCATTCGAATATCATTTGAGACTTTGACAGCAATGAGCTGGACAGGGCCCCACCTTGTCCGACCGGGCGTGCGATCTTCTCGGCCTGGCGAAAGGGTGATTCTTCGCGCGGATCGACAACGGCGTCGGCGCCCATCCGCAGAGCAAGAGCACGCCGATCGGGCGATGGATCCGACGCAATAATCGGAGCAACTTGCTTATGTTTCAGGGCAGCGACGACTGCCAACCCGACCGGTCCGCACCCGATCACCACAGGGATGTGATGTGGTTGAACCTGCGCGATCTCGACGGCATGCCATCCCACCGCCATCGGCTCCGTCAACGCCGCGCAGGTCGCCGGAAGGCCGTTCGGAACAGGCAGCAAGAGCGCTTCCGTGAGGACCATATATTCGCCGAGCCCGCCGGGATACTCATCCGAGTAGCCAATCGTCCGCGCTCCGGTCGGACCGATCGCCAGCGGCAGCGAGCACACAAGCTGTCCGGGTTTGAAGCGACGATCCGCAGAGGGCCCGAACTCCATAATCTCGCCACAGAATTCATGCCCCAGAACGATGTCTCGACACAAATCAACTTCCATAGAGGCGATACCCGCCCGCGATGCAAGGTTCGTAAACGCCTGCGCATGATCGCAAAAATGAAGGTCAGATCCGCAGATGCCGCATGCTCTGGTCTTGACGAGCACCTGCCCGGCGGCGGGTATCGGATCAGCATAGGCCCCCAGGACAAGTTCGCCATTTCGGTAAACTACTGCTCTCATGTCTTAGCCCATTCATACCATCATCGTTTCAGCCGTCCGCAACGGCTCTTCGCGAGGTGCCGCCAGCGCACCTACCGCCCGAATCTCGCTTCATTGCCGCACGGGCATTCTCTGATTGTCCTATCTGGCGCCTTCGGCGATTGGCCGGCTCAGCCGGGTCGATGCGGCCACACCGACGAAGCTGATGAAAGCCGCAAAACAGAGCCAGATTGCAGGCGCGGAATTGCTGCCCGTCGCGTGGATTAGCGCCGTACTTACCAATGGGGTGAAGCCGCCGAACAGCGAGGTCGCGAGACTGAACGCCAGCGAGAAGCCAAGGGTTCTAATGGCGGGAGGCATAATCTCGGTGAGTCTCGCGATGAGCGCCCCATTATAGAGTCCAAAGCATGCGGAGAAAGTCAGCAGAACAGCTGCAAGCGCTCCGAATGTCGGTGCCGCGACGAGCCAGCTCATCAGGGGAAAGGCGATGGCGAGAACGGTGACCGGCACGACCAGTAGGATCGGGGTTCTACCGATACGATCCGAGAGAGCACCCCCGATCGGAAGCCACAGGAAGTTCGACACGCCGACCATGATGGTAACCAGCAGGACATCTTGCGGGCTCAGTCCGAGTGCTTTCTCGCCAAATGTCGGCGTATAGGCGGTAATCATGTAAAAGGTGGTCGTCGTGAGGATCGACATCGCCATGCCCGTCAAGATCAGCCCCCAGCTCTGTTGCAATTCGCGGAGGGATTCGCCGATCGAATGCGCCTTGTGCTCCATGTGGAGATAGGCTTTCGTTTCCGGGAGAGACCGGCGCAGCCAGAGTATCACGGGGATAATCAAGCATCCGATCAACAAGGGCACCCGCCATCCCCAGTCGTTCATTTGCTCCGGTGAAAGCGTTGATTGCAGCGCAAGACCGATCGCGGCGGCGATCATGACGGCCACCTGCTGGCTGGCAGACTGCCACGAGGTGAAGAAGCCTCTCGATTTGGGCGACGCAATTTCCGCCAAGTACACTGAGACGCCACCCGACTCTGCTCCAGCGGAAAAACCCTGCAAAAGTCGCCCGACGAGCACGATAACCGGTGCGAGTAATCCAATTGCCTCATAGCTTGGAGTCATCGCAATGGTGAGGGTTCCGACGGCCATGATCGCGAGTGTCACGATCAGGCCTTTCCGACGCCCGACGCGATCGATGTAGGACCCGAGAAAAATCGCCCCCAAGGGCCTCATGAGGAAACCAGCGCCAAAAGTGGCCAATGAAAGCATGAGCGATGTCGCGTTATCGCCGGTCGGAAAAAAGCTTCTCGCAATATATGCCGCATAGAAGCCGTAAACGAAGAAATCATATTGCTCGAGACAGTTGCCACTCGCCACTCTCACGATCTGCATGACGCTACTGCGATCGCGAACGGACTTCATATGTTCCATTGTTTAACCCTTTTTCGTGGGAGGGCTGGAGGCGAAGCCATTACTTGCCTCGCGGTCAGCATGATGGCGCACGAGAGCCGTGAGCCTGAAGATACCGTGGACAAATTTGCTGTATGGCATCACCAAAAAGAAGGCCAAGACGACGCCGAGATGGACGGCGAGCGCGACGCCCATGACTTCGGTGCTGCGGACCGCTAAAAGGAGGAGGCCCGTTGCCGCTATGGCAAGCAGAAGCACCAACAGGGCAACATCCGGCCCAAGCAGTGCCGGTGATCGAGGAGCGTCTTCGCCGGCCAGCTTGAGCCAGAGTAGGCCGATCGCGCCCACGACCATTCCGATCCCCCCAACGGTCCCTAGGACGACCGGCAAGCTGAAAAGCGCATAGGGCGCCGGCCAGCCGAACATATGATCGTAGATCGTGCCCGTGGCTGTGGCCGCGAAACAAAGTCCGAAGCCATAGGCAAGGGCGTGATGAAATTTTCGCCGGGTCGTCGAAAATGTCTCGTCCGCGTCGTTACACCCCTCGCCGTCGCTGCCGCCGAGATATCGCAGAGTCGCCGCATCGCGTAGCGCCCGAAGAACCGGCACGTGCTGATAAAGAACCTTAATTCCCAGACCGATCGTCCGCGAAAAGCGAACGAGACTGATCGCCAGCGCCAGCGCGGAATAAAGAAATGTGGTCGCCGCGACGGCAATCATCGCCTGATAAGGAATAACGTTGTAAAACCCGCCGCCGGGCACCGATGCGTGTTTCGCGAAAAGTGCATCCCCGTTGAAGATGGCGGCAAGCAGAAGGACGCCGGTTATGCATGCCGCCGACAAGATGGAAATGATGAGCGCATTCTTGCGATAGAGAGCGGCGACCGGCCGGGGCCAAGCATGCTGCTCGTAGCTCTCGAGCCGCAACTCCGACAGCGCCTTTGGAACGTTTATTCCGAACTCATGCGGAGGGGCGTATTGGCAGGCGTAATAGCAACCTTGGCACGAGTGGCAGAGATTGGCGAGGTGGCTGAGATCGCCGCTGGCGAAATGACGCTGCAAGGTCATTGCAGGAAATACCGCGCAGAACCCTTCGCAATAGCGGCACGCGTTGCACACCTCCATAACGCGCTTGGCTTCCAGCTCCGGCGCCGACGGCAAGTCAGACAGCATTTTTACGAGATCAAAATCCTGCATGACGTGCGGCCTCCCAACCCGCGATGCGGCCGAATACGGTACCAATCGCCATTCCAAATCCAGCGAGATAACCTTGGCCGAGAATGCTGCCCGCCATGATTTCCCCCGAAGCAAACAGGTTTTTTGTCGGCTCACCTGTCTCCATGATGACCCGCGCACGGCTGTCTACCTTGACGCCGAGATAGGTGAAGGTGATCCCGGGCCGGAGAGGATAGGCGCTGAACGGGGGCACAATAATCGGTCGGGCCCAGTTGGATTTCCTTGGTTCGATTCCCTCGGTGTGGAGGTCGTCGAGATCTTGGCCGCCGAATTCGCCGGGCACGCATGCGGCGTTGAATTCGGCCACCGTGCGTTCCAGGGTTACGGGATTCAGACCGAGTTTCTCGGCCAGACCCGCGATCGTGTCCGCTTGCACGGGGGGGAACACTGACGGCATGAAGAGGTCTTCGGCCTGCCGATCGATTATGCTGAAAGCGATCTGATCAGGCTGCTGTGCCACCAAGCGACCCCATATGGCGTAACGCTTCGGCCACACATCTTCGCCTTCATCGTAGAAGCGCAAGGCGTCCTTGTTGACGACGATCGAGAAGGGAACGCAGTCCAGTCGTGTGACGATGCCGCCGTCGTATTTGGGCGCTCGCCCATCGATCGCGACAGCATGGCATTGGGTTGGATCTCCCACCGAGGCGACGCCTTGCTCCAACAGGTTCTTGAGCACCGTGCCAGTCGCATATGGCGTGCCCCGTACGATGAAGTTCGCCGCAGCAGGCCCCCATGCGCTTGAGAGCCAGTCAAGATTTGCCTGGAATCCTCCGGACGAGGCGATGGCAGCCTTGGCTTCCACTTCGACAGGGAATCCCCGGCTGCGCAATTGCAGACGCTGCACGACGCCTTGCTGAAGGTTGATCTCGGTCACCTCAGAATCATAGAGAATATCGACGCCTAGCCGTTCGGCCGTGGCGTAATATGCGTTTACAAGCGCCTTCCCGCCGCCAAGGAAGAATGCGTTGGTTCGCGATAAACTCAGCGTGCCCGACAGCGAGGGCTGGAAACGCACACCGCAGCGCGTCATGAAGGGAATAGCGTCGGTGGTGTTGCGGATAACGAGCCGCGCGAGTTCTTCGTCGGTGCGCCCCCCCGTGACGCGGACAAGATCATTCCAATATTCGTCCGCCGAATATTCACCGGTCAACGGCGACAGGGGACGTTCGTGCATCGTACGCATATTGCGTGTGTGACGACTGTTGCCGCCGCGCATGGCGCGCGGCGCATGCTCGATCACAAGAACCGAGGCCCCCGCTTCACGCGCCGTCACGGCTGCCGTCAATGCAGCGTTGCCACCTCCAATTATCGCGACGTCGTAGCGCAACTTACTTCCTTCTAGGCAGAGGGCACAGCCCGTCGCCCGCAAAGCGGGACGGCGTGCTGAAGCACGCACAGGCCGGGCGCTATTTTGAGGGTTGGCAGGCTTTGCTCGGCGAAACTCCAAGACCTTCCCCAGAGCCAACCTGCGAACCAAAAGTCATGATCTCCCCTCGCCGCTCGAAGCGCGGCCAGTGCGATTTCGTGCCCTGATCGGGGACCCCGTGCACCGCGAAGCTCACCCAGGCCGCGGACATTTCGGTCGCAAGTTTGATGTCCGACGCCCCGGCGCCGCCTTCGAGCGACCCAAACATAGATACGGACGACGGCCCCAGATTTGCGAAGACATAGGGAATTTCGTCTCCATGCGTGGCGGGGCGACGGCCGGCTCCTGGAATGCCCGTAAAGCGATATCTCCAAAGCGGCGTTCGCCATTTCGCGAAGGCTGCCGAGAGCAGCTCGATCCCGTTGTTGAACTGACTATCCCCAAAAAGACGGGCAACGGCGGCGGGGACGTCGGCGTCGGAGTTCGCGGGATAACAACGCTCCCATGCGTCCGCCTCGTCACCAAATTGTTCTGTGAGATAGGCTCGATATTCAAGGACCGTTTTGACCGGCAGGCGATCCGTAAAAGCGCGCCCTTCGTCGGCGTTTCCGCCGACCAGAACGGGTATCTTGCGGAAGGCCCCCTTGGCGAAGGCATCGACGTCAAGGGTGCGCAAAACATAGCCGTCCAGAATCGGACCCATCGGCCGCGGCTTGGTGAACTGGCGCGACATGGGTATTCGCGATTGCGCGATCTTCGTCAATTCGCCCGCATCGGCACGCCGTAGAGCAGAAATATCGGCTCCCAGTTCCAGCCCATTCGCTTCGCTTTCAGAAAGCGTGGCGAGCGGCCTGGCCAGACCCGGACTTTGCAGTATCGCCTGATTGAAGGCGCTCTCACTGAGCGGCGAGGTCAGGAGCAGTCCGAGCGCGCTCGCGCCGGCGGACTCGCCAAAGACCGTGACGCGGTTCGGGTCTCCGCCGAACTCCCTTATGTTGTTCTGAACCCATTTGAACGCCGCGAGCATGTCGAGAAGACCATAGTTGCCCGACACGCCATTCGGACTTTCCTTTGAAAGCGCCGGATGGGCAAGAAAGCCCAGAATCCCGGCGCGATAGTTGAACGTGACGACCACCACGCCCTTCTGCGCGAGCGCAGAGCCGTCATAATATGGCACCGCGCCAGAACCGCCGCTAAACCCACCGCCGTAAACCCAGATCATGACGGGGAGCCCCCCCTTACCGACCTGTTTGGGAGACCAGATATTCAGATAGAGGCAGTCTTCGCTCGTCCCGGCAGCCCGGCTCCCCTCTCTAAGCCGCTCGTTCCCGATGCAATCGGGCGCAAAGCGGCGGCCGTCCCTGGTGCCCGCCCACGCCCTCGGCGGAGCCGGCGGCCGCCATCGCAGGTCGCCGACCGGCGGAGCCGCGAAGGGTATTCCCAAAAAAGTCTCGACGTCGCCCTCGACGCCCTCGACGGCGCCCGACTGGGTATGACGAACGAGCTTCGGATCGTCAGTTTGCGCAGCCACGGGAATGGCAGTTGCGCCAAGCATGAAGGTCCAGGCGATGGCGGAGGCCCCCCGGGAAACGCTGATCCGCGCAAGCCACGTGGCGGGCGCAGCGGGGGACGCCCGGCCGCCACGGCATTGGTGCTCTTTCACACATTTCTCTCCCGCCTCGATGGACTGATATCCTGTGACCCAGCGGTATCTTCGCGTTCGTCTCTCAGCAAATGCAATGATCGTGAGCATCGATGCTGCAGGCGCATAGAACGCGTGTCACGATGCCCCATCTTCGCGAGACGCGATGTCGCCCAGATTGGCGGACGACCAGGCCGCGCGGAGCCGCGCAAGCAATTGCTGTGCGGCAGGGTGCATCGAGCCGGTGCGGCGCTGAACGATGCCGATCGTGCGTTGGACGACCGGCGCGACGACGGGGCGCCAGACGACCTCCGACCGACCCGAGCGGGGCATAACCATGCGGGGCATAACAGCGACACCCAATTGCGCATCGATCAATCCAAGCGCCGTCGTCAGATGCGCGACCTCATACCGCCATTCCAGCGCGATATTGTTGCGCGCGAGTTCGGCATCGAGCAACGTGCGGTTCCGGCTCGCACGGTGAACGGCGATCAGGCTTTCACCTTTCAATTGCGTCCATTCAAGGATCTCGAGCGACGCCAGCGGATGGCTTCGGTGGCATGCCAGGCCGAACGGGTCCTCGTGGAGCGCATCGAACCGCAGGCTTGATGGCAACAGGCTCTCGATGCTGATGCCGAACTCCGCCTCGCCGCTCGCAACCAGGTCCGCAGCCTCGACCGCCGGCACGTCAAGGATGCGGAGTCGGACCCTCGGATTTTGATCCATGTACAAGCGCGCAGCTCGCGGGAGAACATGGAAGGCGGCGGTCTGTACACAGGCAATCGTGATGTCTGTCCAGCGGAACTCCCGGACATTGGGCGACGCAAACAGCGACGTATCGACAAGTTCCAACGCTCGGTGGGCGACCGGGAGCAACTCTTTGCCGAGCGCCGTTTCGGCAAGCGACCGACTGGTCCGCTCGAACAACGGACCGCCCACGAGACTCTCGAGGCGCTGGATTCTCCGGCTGAGCGCGGGCTGCGATTGATTCAGAAGCCGCGCGGCGTGGCTAAAACTTCGCGTTTCATACACCGCAACAAATGATCGCAGATCGAGTAACTCACAGTTGAACTTGCTGGCCACGTTGACATCTGCCTCGTTGATTGCGGCTGACTTCGCAGGGCCTGGTCGAACCAGGCGACATCCCTTCGACAGAAGAGCGTTGGTTTATCGCGGGGCCTCCTAACCGACCGAACTCAGAACCGAACTCAACGCAACGGACATTCCTGCATATCGTTGAACGGATTCACGCTGTGGCGTTCGCTCGGGCAGATAGTGTCGGCAATAGGCAATGCAAGCCGCTTGCCCCTCCCGAAGAAAATCCGACGTAATTTCACCGAACCGGCGAAAGGAGACGGCCCATACCGCGTCGAGAATTGCGAAGCAGATCGTGAACATGAGAGCCTCATTCTCCATTTGCGGCATATGGAAAATGCCGTTGTATCTGCCATACATGGAGCTCACGATTTCCTCGGAGTATCGCTCGTCAAGCTTTCTGGCCTCGACCCCGCCATATCCGCCGAACAGAAGCTTGAGGGCGGGCGGGTGGCTATTATAATAGTCTCGCGCCCTGATCTGATCCAACTTCATCAGGTCCTGCCAGCTTTCGAGCTGGCCGATGTCGACTTCCATCGCGTCGAGATTCCGGAGCCCCTCCAGATAGCGGCGCATCAGAGCGAGATGAGCCACTTCCTTGGTCGGAAAGAAATGATAGACGGACGACGGTGAGGCACCCGCTTCCTCTGCAATCTGATAGAGACCGACCTGATCGGGGTCTAGATCGACCAACAGCCTGTCGGTCGCATCAAGCAAGGACTCGTAACGAGCAAGACCTCGCTCGCTTTTAGGACTGCGCGGCCGCTTTGCCGCGCTACGAAGCTTGACCTGCGATGTCATCGCGAACCCCGATCCGTCTTTTTCATACGTCCACCGTTTCAGCGATCACCTTTCCGCGCGGTTGAAACAGGGAAGCGCAAAGATACAGAAGCGCGCTGGCCAGCAACAAGGTCGAACTCCCCACAAAGATCCAGCGCAAGTCGGTCGCCCCGGCAAAGCGAGAGAGCAACAAGGGCCCCGCGCTCAACCCGACGAGGGCGATCGGCGTCAGCAGTACAGCAAGCTGCCGGCTGTTATCTATCGCGATCGCGAAGCGGATTTGGAAGGGCTGCATCGCCAACCAGAACAGGCCGAAAGCACAGGAAGCGGAAATAAACCAGCTTGGCTGATCGGCCACCGCCAATGCGATCACGTTGCCCGCCTGAAGCAGGCTCCCCGCGATTAAGGCGAAGCGATATCCGACCCGCCCACCGATCCAAGCGGCCAGCCAAGCCCCGCCTACCTGGCAAAGCAAACTCCCGGAAATGGCGATACCGATCGTTTCTCCCGAAAATCCGTGCTGCGCAGCCAGTCGCTCCAGATAGCTCCATGCGGCACCGACCCCCGAGAATTGAACGAATGCCGCCATCGAAATGACGATCGCCGCGGGTGACCACTGCAAGTCGTCGTTAACGGTCGTCGGATCGAGCTCAACGCGATCGACGAGGCACAGAGCCGCGATCGCGGCGATCGCCGCGAGAATGCCCAGGATCGTGAAGCCGCCTGCGCTCCCCCAGCGCGGAATAATCTCCGTCGGGAGCAAATAAGCAGATATTACCTGCGGTATCGTCTGCGCGCCCAGAAATATTCCGCTCAGCCGGTCCGGCCGCCGATTATGAGTCATGATCAGGATCGCCGCGCTGAGCGAAAGACCTTCCAGGGCTCCCGCTGCCGCTCGGCAAGCCACGATGGGCAAATCGAAACCCGGCAACGTCAATCCGAAGTTGATTGCGGCGAGCATTAAGCAGAGTGCCGCGCATTTCGCCCGCAGATATCCCGTCTTCATAAGAACGGGTCCGATGCATGTTCCCGCCGCGATCGCCAGTATTTCCACCGTTGCCGCCGATCCCAACCCCTCGGCGGGAATACGCCCCTCCTCTACAAGGGCGCCGAGAAGGATGGGCTGTATTCCAAGCACCATCAAGGCGGCCGTGCCAACGATCATTGCCGCGACGACTACGGTGAGCGCCTCGTGGGGCGGCGCCTTGTCGCTGACGTTCCGCATAGATTTCCCCGTCCTCCCTGCCCCGCTATCCCGTCGTCCGATTGCGCATTGTGTATAATTATACAGTATATTACAAGATATATCTCTTTCAGATCACGAATCGTTGAATTTCGTGGATTTTTACCCATTATTTATCGCGAGAGGTGCATTATGGCGAACGGAACAAGGCAGAAAGATCTCAGAGAACGCGCCGAACGGGTCATTCCGGGCGGGATGTACGGCCACGAGTCGACACGGTTGCTGCCGCCAGAATTCCCCCAGTTCTTCAGGCGCGCGCTGGGGGCACGAATTTGGGACGCCGACGAGCAGCCCTATATCGACTATATGTGCGCGTATGGGCCAAATTTGCTCGGTTACCGGCAATCCGAAATCGAAGCCGCGGCTGATGCGCAGCGACTTCTCGGCGACACCATGACCGGTCCTTCGGAGATCATGGTCAACCTCGCCGAAGCCTTTGTGGGCATGGTCCGTCATGCGGATTGGGCGATGTTCTGCAAAAATGGCAGCGATGCCACCTCAACGGCGATGGTTCTCGCGCGTGCCCATACGGGGCGCAAAACCATATTATGCGCCAAAGGCGCCTATCATGGCGCTTCCCCGTGGAACACTCCGCATACTGCCGGGATTCTCGCTTCCGATCGCGTGCATGTCGCATATTATACCTATAACGACGCCCAAAGCTTATCGGACGCGTTCAAGGCGCACGATGGCGATATTGCGGCTGTCTTTGCCACACCTTTCCGACACGAAGTATTTGAGGACCAGGCCCTCGCCCAGCTTGAGTTCGCGCGCACCGCTCGAAAATGTTGTGACGAGACCGGTGCGCTTCTGGTCGTTGACGATGTGCGCGCAGGTTTCCGGGTGGCGCGCGATTGCAGCTGGACGCATTTGGGTATCGAACCCGATCTCAGTTGCTGGGGAAAATGCTTTGCGAATGGCTATCCGATCTCCGCCCTGCTGGGCTCGAACAAGGCGCGCGATGCGGCGCGGGATATATTTGTGACCGGCTCCTTCTGGTTCTCTGCGGTACCGATGGCGGCCGCGATCGAAACCCTCAGGATCATTCGAGAGACGCCTTATCTCGAAACGCTGATCGCCAGCGGCGCCGCCCTGCGGGCAGGCCTGGAGGCACAGTCTCAGCGCCATGGTCTTGAGTTGAAGCAGACGGGCCCGGCGCAGATGCCGCAGATATTCTTTGCGGACGATCCCGATTTTCGGATCGGCTATGCGTGGGCCGCGGCGTGCCTGAAGGGCGGCGTCTATGTTCATCCCTATCACAATATGTTTCTCTCTGCGGCCCATACAGTTGACGATGTAACGGAGACCCTCGAGGCGACGGATCGCGCGTTCAGCGCGGTCCTCAGAGATTTTGCGTCTCTCCAGCCTCATCCCATTTTAATGCAACTCGCCGGTGCTTGAGGGGCGGCGACGCGAAAGCCACGTCGATGCCGCCAACCGCGTGGCCGATGCCGGACGTCATGCCGCAACTGTTCAGCAAAATCCCTGATTATTGGCACTTTCAGCTACCGCGCCGGTCTATGCGCGAAGTGCAATGAAGCCTCCGATCATTGCATTTGATGTTCAAATTGCGGGTCCTTAGGCCCGACGCTTAGCCTCCGACCGGACCGTGGTGGGCGACGGCGGCGTCAAGAAACAAGGGGACTCAAACGGAGTCCCTATCAATTCGGGAGGGACTGCAGATGTATCGGAAGTTCAGAATCGAAAAGCCCGGCAAGGCAAATAGTTTGCTCGGCGCAGTAGCGCTCGGCACCCTCGCATTTCCCGTCTCTGCCAGTGCTCAGGATAGCGATCCCGCATCGATAGGTCAGCCGGACGAAGCGGACACGGACCGGGGAACGAGCGAAATCGTCGTGACCGGCAGCCGCCTCCAGAACGGCTTCAATTCGCCGACGCCGGTTACAGCCGTATCCAGCGAGCAGTTGAAGGAGGCATCTCCGACCAACCTTGCCGACGCACTCAACCAGCTGCCCGTGTTCAACGACAGCTTGAAGACCTCCAACCCTGGCACGACACCCGGAACGGGGAACAGCGGTCAGAACCTGCTCAACATGCGCGGCCTCGGGTCAAACCGGAACCTCGTCCTGCTGAACGGCAACCGCTTCGTCGCGACCAATTTCACAGGCTCGGTCGATATCAACGTGCTGCCGCAGGCGTTGGTCAAGCGCGTCGATGTCGTGACGGGCGGCGCCTCGGCCGCCTACGGTTCCGATGCCGTTTCGGGCGTCATCAACTTCGTGCTCGACGAAGATCTGGAAGGCATCAGGGCCGAGCTCCAGTCGGGTGTTTCAACCCGCGGCGACCTCCCGTCCTACGGCGGTTCGATCGCCTTCGGCACTTCGTTTGCCGACGACCGGTTGCACTTGCTCGGCAGCTTCGAATATTTTCGACAGGACGGAATCCGGGCCGATGAAGCAACGGGTCGCCGCTGGTTCGACATCGCCGCCGGCCAATATCCCGTGCCCGGCGCTACGACAGGCGTCACGGTCGTGCCCGATATTCGCAGTTCTCGCGGATCCTACGGCGGACTTGTCACGTCCGGCCCTCTGAAAGGCATCGCGTTTTTGCCCGGAGGAGTCCTAGGGACCTTCGACTACGGGAATTTTACGAGCTCGTCGTTCCAGAGCGGCGGCGATGGACCGCGCGTGAATATCGGCTTCGCCCCGGATCAGCTTCGCTACAACGCGTTCCTACGCGCCGCATATGATGTGTCCGACACTGTGCAGGTGTATGCGGAGGGCACCTATGCTTATTCCCACACCAACCTGGGTGCATTCGTAATATCGCATGTCGGTGGCTCGAATAATTTCCGGATCTTCCGTGATAACGCCTTCCTTCCGGCTCCACTCGCGACGCTCATGGACAGAAATGCCCAGGCTTCGATCGTTGTCGGTCGCTTCTCAAGCGACTTTCCCTTGGTCGAAATCGAGAATTTCGCAAAGGTCTACCGCGGCGCTGCCGGCTTCCGGGCAGACATTGGCAATGGCTGGAAACTCGATGGCTCGGCCTCCTTTGGCCTTACGGACCTCGAGCTTCGTGAAAACAATCTCACCATCAACCGCAATCTCTACGCCGCCGTCGATGCGGTCCGCGATCCCGCGGGCAATATCGTCTGCCGTTCAACACTGGCCGGCCTCGACCAAGATTGCGTGCCGCTCAATCTCTTCGGCACAGGCTCGCCGAGCGCGTCGGCCATCGACTATGTCACCGCTGATGGCGTCGCTCAGCTGAGGCTTGAGCAATATGTGGCGGGACTCACGATTTCCGGCGACCTCGGCGATAGCCTGTCGTTCGGCGCGGGCCCGGTCTCGGTCGCCGCTGGTATCGAATATCGCAAGGAGAAGGCCCGGCAGGAAACCGACGCGATATCGCAGGCGACGACCTCGATCACGGGAATCAGGGGGGCTCCGGCGGCGCAGGCAGGTCGGCCTGGAGGCTTCAATCTCTACAACCCACTTCCCTTCTCGGGAAGCTATGACATCAAGGAAGGTTTTGTCGAAATCGGCGTCCCGATTCTGAAGGACAGCGCGCTGGGACGTTCGCTGAACTTAAACGGCGCCGTCCGATATGCCGATTACAGCCAGTCCGGTGGAGTAACAACCTGGAAGCTGGGCGGAGAATATGAGCCGATCGACGGCCTCAGGTTCCGCGCGACCCGTTCGCGAGATATCCGCGGGCCAAGCCTTGTCGAGCTATTCGACCCCGGCCGTCAGGCGACGCTCAATTCAATTTATGGCGGACAGGCTGTGCAGACGCGGTTCTTTACCGCCGGCAACGCGGATTTGCGCCCTGAAAAGGCGGACGTCCTTACATTCGGCGCGGTGCTACGCCCCGCCTTCGTGCCGGGGTTTCAGTTTTCGGTCGATCGCTATGTGGTGAAGGTGAAGGGCGCGATCGATTTCCTCCTTCCCCAGCAGGAAATCGACGCGTGCGATGCAGGAAACACCTTCTTCTGCGACCTCATAACGGAGAATCCGGACGGCACCATCACAGTGACGGGTCCCAATCTCAACCTGGCTGTCCAGAAAGCGGCGGGAATTGACTTCGAGGCCTATTACTCACGCCCCGTCGGCGGCGGCACGTTCAGTCTTCGTGCGCTGGCAACGCACCATACCTCTGCCTATCGCATCGCGACCGGCTCGGCGCCCATCCGTTCGCTCGGACAACCGGACACGCCAAAATGGTCGGCCAACTTCCAGGCGCGATATTCGACCGACGATTGGGCGCTTCTCGTGCAGCAGCGCTTCATCGCAGCATCGGTGTTCAATGCCGACAATGTGGAGGGCGTCGATACGAATTTGAACCACGCTCCGGCGGTTTGGTACACCGACGCGACATTGACCTTCGACATCGCGGCTTTTGGCCAGAAGCAGCAGCTGTTTCTATCGGTCAATAATTTGTTCGACCGAGATCCGCCAATAGCGACGAACGACCCCAGCAGTTTTTCCAGCCCGACCAGCTCTGCCTATGATCCGGTCGGCCGCTATTTTAATGTCGGGGTCCGTTTCCGGATCTGAGAGTTATGCGCGACAGGGTAAGGTGCGGCCATCCAACTCCACTCAGTCGGTTGGCCGATCAGCGCATCAACTAACCACAGCGAATGTGCCGGAACCTGGGCACTCACCTTTCGTACTGGAGATCGTCATGCGCCTCACGGGCGGAGAATTATTGGCACGATGTTTGGCCGTCGAAGGCGTCCGGTATGTCTTCGGCCTCATGTCGCCGGAGGTGGATCCGCTCCTGGCTGCGCTCGAAGACAATGGGATATTGTTCGTCCCGGTGCGGCACGAGGCCGCCGCAGCCTATATGGCCGAGGGCATTTACAAGACCACCGGACAGGTCGCCGCGATTGTCACGAATCCGGGTCCCGGTACGGCAAACCTTCTGCCTGGAGTCGTGACGGCACGCCACGAAGGGGTTCCCTTCGTCGCAATAACGTCCCAGCATCAACTTGGTGTCGTTTATCCCTGCACGCCAAAAACCTTTCAGGGACAAGACCAGATCGACCTCTTTCGACCCGCGGTTAAATGGGGCGCACCCATCTTCGCCTGGAACCGGATTGTCGAAATCACCCATATGGCGTTCCGGGAAATGTGGGCCGGCAGGCCGGGACCCGTTCAGTTGGAAATCCCGATGTCTGTGATGTATGCTGTGGGCGACGAGGACACGGTAGAAGTTTCCGATCCCGACAGCTATCGGGCCCCCGCACCGCAAGCGGGCCGCCGTCAGATCGCCCAAGCTGCGGCCATGTTGCGTGAGGCCAGGCGCCCGCTGCTCCTCGTCGGGTCGGGCGTCGATCGGGCCAACGCCGGGCCGCTGGTAGAGAAGCTTGCAGCGCAACTGGGATGCGGCGTCGTTACGACGCTGGCCGGCCGGTCGGCATTCCCCCACGATCATCCGCATCACCTTTACGGATATGGCGCGGGTGCGGACTTGGCGCGGCAGGAAGCCGACATATTGCTGGCGCTCGGAACGCGGCTCGGAAACATCGATACACCCTATAGCAAATATTGGGGCGACGGAACGGATCAGCAGCTGATCCATGTCGACCTCGACCCCCGGAATTTGGGAGCAACGCGTCCCCTCTCACTTGGAATCGTTTCCGATCTCAGCATCGCTCTGGAGGATCTACTCTTCGAACTCGGGACGCTCCCGGGAAGGGACGGCGGGATTGAGGATCTCGAGCGCTACCGAAGCGCCGAAGTCGATTGGCGTCACCAGCAGTTCGTCGATACGCGCGATTACCAGGGGGCTGCACTTCATCCCGCTCATGTAATGGACCAGATTGGCTCCGTATTTGGACGCGAGGCCATCTATGTGGCCGATGGTGGATTCACGAGCCTTTGGGCACATTTCAGGCTGCCCCCTACCCGTGCCCGATCTTATCTCAACATTCTTGAAATGGGAATGCTGGGCACCGGAATTCCCAGTGCTGTGGGCGCGAAGCTGGGCAATCCCGATCGCGACGTCATCTGCGTCACCGGCGACGGGGCGGCGGGCTTCCATTTGATGGAACTTCAATCCGCAGTTCGGCAGCGCGTAAAAACTATCACCATTGTCTTCTCGGAAGGATCCTGGTCGATGGAAGTGCCTAATGAAGAGGCGCGCTACGGCAAGACGTTCGGCACCGAAATGGGGCCGATACGCTGGGACCAGGTCGCGATGGGGCTGGGATGCGCCGGCTATTTCGCCGAAACAGCGCACGCGTTCGAGGCAGCCCTAAAGTCCGCGCTAAGCGACGAACTTCCAGCGGTCATCTGCGTGAAAACCGACAGGCATGCCAATCTTTCGGTGCCTCCCGAAATCGCACTTCGCTTCCATGAAGGATACCAGGGCTTCAGCATGTAGACGGGGAACGGCGCTCCCGCTTGCACGTCGGGCGAAGCGCCCGAAGATGGGAGCATGGGGTAGATCGTGGCTCGCAGCGCAGCGATAAGTTGGCGGCATGTTCCGAAAGCATTGAGCATCGCGACGGCGAGCCCCGAATGAAGGCAGATCATGATCGATGTCGGACAGGCAGCTTTTCGCGGCGATTGCCATGTCGGTGAGACCGTCTGCCTATCTGCGTCTGGCCGATGGCGGACAGGCGGCTTTTGGCGAGAGGCTGGTCCTAAGCTGTCATTGCGGGTTCAATGGTTGCCGCGGCGTAGCGTGCGCCGCCACCGGTCAGAAGCGTGACGCGCAGACTGGCGACCGCAAGGAGTGATCGCTACGCTCGTGACATGAAACTATTCCTACTGATCGACACCTGCGTTTGGCTCGACCTGACCAAGGATCCTCGCCATCTGCCTCTGCTCGACGCGATGTTTGCCATGACAGAGGCGGATGAAATCCAGTTCATTGTGCCGCAGATAGTCCTCGACGAGTTCGCACGTAATCGTGATCGGGTCATGGCTTCCAGCCGCGCCAGCCTGTCGAGCCATTTCAAGCGAGTAAAGGACGCGGTCGTGCAGTTTGCGCCCGAAGACGGTCGCGACGACATCATTAGACAGTTAAACGAAGTTGATCATCGGATCGCTACGGGGGGTGAGGCGGTGAATGAGGCAGTAGGGCTGATAGAGAAGTTGTTCTCTACGACTGAACCCGTGCCGGTTAGTGAAAGTATCAAGGCTCGCGCGGCAGACCGTGCCATTGCGAAAGTCGCGCCGTTCCACCGCCAGATCAACGGTATAGGAGACGCGATCATTATTGAGACATATATCGATGCTCTGTCTGAGCGGAACGATGATGACGTGCTCGCCTTCGTCACCCACAACATCCACGATTTTAGCCAAAAGGCAGGAGATACCCGCCTCCCACATCCCGACCTAGCACCTCTTTTCGACGAGGTACACTCGCGTTACTCGACTAACTTAGGAGTCCTTGTCAGCGAATTCGCCAGCGACCTGATCGAGGAAATCACCTTCGACCGAGAGTACAGTCAAGAGTCTCGCGCCCTTTCCGAACTACTAGAGGCCGAGGACAAGCTGACCACGCAGATCTGGTATGGGCGGAAGTGGGGCATCATCGACGCGGTAGAGAGTGGCCGGGAGAAGAAGGTGCCGCGTGAGGTCTGGGAAGCAGCCACACGCGAGGAGCAGCGCGGCATGATCATCGACACGATCTGGGACGGCATGATCGCGGCGATGAAGCGGGCGGAAGAGCAGTATCCAGACGAACTCGGTCCTTGGAGCGACTTCGAGTGGGGGATGCTCAGCGGCAAGCTGTCTGCGATCCGTTGGGTGTTGGGTGACGAATGGGATATGCTGGACACGTAGACAGCCGCTGGGTTGCCGCGCGCCATACCCGCCGAGACCCAGCGCTATGTCGCGGCGGTGAGCGCGGATAGGTTGACGCTCCCTGCTTCCCGTAAAGCGAATATCCAGCCAGCCTTCACCGGACAGGGCGGCAGCCTGTTTCTTACCCGGCGCACGGACGCAGCCTCCGTGACCGCCGAATGACCCCTGCCCGATCCCCAGACAATCGCGGGGACCGGGTCGGGTCATGCTGTCAGGCGGCGTCCGGGATATAGGCCTTGCGCAGCGCCTCGGCGATGATTTGCTGCGTCGGTGCCTGCAGACTGCGGATGACGTTCGACTGCTCGCGCGCTACCTCGCCGGCGAGATTGTCGAGTTCGACCGAGATCGCCCGCAAACCGTCGATCTTGTCGTCAGTGTTCAGGATGGCACGGGTGCCGTCGGGCGTACGCAGTTGCCGGGCGCTGTCCTTGTTGTTCCAGCACCAGTCGAAAAAGCGCTGCGTCTCCGCGAGGATCGAAAGCTCGAACTGATAGCCCGCGCGGAGCATCGCGCGATCGGCATGGTAGAGAAGCGCAGCGATGTCGAAGCTCGGCAGCTTCATCGCCGCCTGTTCATCCTCGGCGTCATTCTTGACATTTTTCGTCAGCCGGATCGCCTTCTTGAGCCCGCCCAGCGTTGAACCGTCGGTCTCGTTGATCCGGTGAATGTGAAGAAACGGCAGGTTCTCGATCGTCGTGGGAACATGCTTGTTGAGGATCGTCACGCCTCGCTCATGTTCCTGCTGCGCCGCCTGATAGTCGATATTGTCATGCCAGTGCGACGGCACGACGTCGACCGGGCGAGGCAGAGAGCCCCCCGACATCGCAATGGCCTTGCCGCCGGTGCAGTCCACCGTGACGGCGGGATAGGCAGCCGTCAGCACCTTCTCGGCCTCGCGGCGGAGTTCGAGAAGGACGTCGACCGGGCGGCGATCGCTCGGCCTGTACCAGCCCGCCCGCGCCAGCGCCCCGCCTTGGGTATAGGTCAAAAAGGACCCCGCCAGCGTCAACAGGTCCACATCGCTGACGCCGCGAATATGGACGTCGAGCGGAACTGAGCCCTGCAGGCGCAGGTCGACGTCCATCGAGAGTCCCTGCTGGAGCTGCTTGCCGACACGAATCGCGGTCTCGATCGAAATGTCGGTGTAGCGCTTCTCGACCGGCTGCATCGCCCCGAGGGCGTAGCGGGTGAAGGGCTGCGTCGTGGCGCGCTTCTCCCACTTCTCGAGGACCATGCTGTCGTTGACGATCGAGGCGGCAAATTCCTTGCCGACCCGGTCGAGACGGTCGGTGCCCTTGCGGCGCTTGTTGAGATTGGTCAGGCGATCATTGATATTGCGAGCCATTACTTGGCCTCCTTCACGAGTTTCATGGTTCCAAAAGTGTTCCGGCCGCGGCCGTTGAAATATTCGCCCGATGCGGAGCTGCCGTCAGGGGCGAAGATGAGTTCGGCAAAGCCGTGGTGTGCGGCGAGATCGGTCTCGCCCACGCGCGGGTGGTTGCGGTAGTGATAGAGCAGCCGGTATCCGACCGCCGCATCGTAGAGGAGCGCCGCCGCGACGCTGTCGGACGAGGACTGGCTGGTCTCGAGATGGACGCGGATGCGATCCCACGACTGAACGATCGTAATCTTGGCGTTCCAGGGAAAGGGCGGGTTCTTGTCGAGGCTCACGCCTTCACACACCCAGCTTCCCGCAAGATGCGGAACCTTCAGCAAGCGACCGAGCGGACCGATGCGCCAAGCGTAATGATCAAAGAGCCAGTAGAGCAGGGTGTAGACCATTCCCGCGCCGACGAGCGAGAGAACGGCGGGCGGGAGGTTGGCGTTGATCCCGAAGGAGCGGGCGAGGTCGATGGCGGACAGCAGGACGAAGACCGCTGCCGCCGAGATCGTGGCGGACGCGCGGGCGATCCATTTTCCGACGGCCGAACGGTTGTAACCGCCGAGCAGGGCATATTCATGTTCGAGGGGCATTGCGGGTTAATTCTCCTTTCACGTTGATGGTGACGGAGACTTCGCAGGAAGCGTGCCAATTCGGGTTTGCGCGGTAATCTGCCAATATTTTTATCTGCAGCCATCGCTCAATGATAAAATATTCGCCAATATGATATGATTTGTTATTGTGTGGGATGCGGATTCTTTTTGCCTGGATTGGCCGCGCCGACCTCGATGCCGAGCAGCGATCTTTCGTCGGTCCCATATTGGACGCGCTGCGCAGCCGCCCGTTCAACGCCGCTTACCTTCTGTGCAACTGGCCCGAAGCGGAAATGGAACGCTATCGCGACTGGCTCGCGCGCGAGGCGCCAACCGTCCGCATCGTTGCGCGGCTTGCCCTGCTTCCGCAGCCCAACGCCTTCACCGAAATCTACCGCCACGCTTCCGCGTTCATCGCCGAGGCGCTGGAGTCGGCTGGTCCGATGACCGCGCTCACCTTCCATCTCAGCCCCGGCACACCTGTCATGGCGTCAGTTTGGCTCTTGCTCGCAACCTCGCGTTTTCCCGCCGAGCTCATCGAATCATCGGCGGGGTCGCTCAACACCGTCCAGCATCCGTTCAACTTGCCGGCCGAGATTCTTCCGGACCTGTTGCGCGAGCCTGATCGTCGCCTCGCCGAATCCTCGGCCGAACGCCCGGGCGCGGAAAGCAGTTTCGGAGCGATCGTCAAGCGAAGCCCAGCGATGAAACGCGTTGTGGCGCTCGCGAGAAAGGCAGCTCCGCGCAATGTGCCGCTCCTCATCGAGGGGGAATCGGGTACCGGCAAGGAGCTGATGGCGCGCGCCGTTCATTCAATCAGCCCGCGCGCGGACAAGGCCATGGTCGTGGTGAACTGCGGTGCGATCCCCGCCAATCTCGTCGAATCGCGGCTTTTCGGGCACAATAAGGGCGCCTTTACCGGCGCTGACCGGGCGCAGCCGGGCTGCTTCGAGGAAGCCGACGGTGGCACCCTGTTCCTTGACGAGGTGGGCGAGCTGCCGCTTTCAGCGCAGGTCGCGCTCTTGCGCGTGCTCCAGGAAGGAGAGGTAACGCGCATCGGCGAAAATATCGTGCGCAAGGTCGATGTGCGGGTCATCGCCGCGACCAATCGCGACCTTTTTGCCGAGACGATCGAGCGGCGGTTTCGCGAAGACCTTTTCTATCGCCTCGCCGTCCTGCGCATCCATTTGCCGCCCTTGCGAGAGCGGGAAGGCGATTTGCCGCTGCTACTCGACGAGCTGCTGGCCCGCATCAACGAAGAGATGGCGGACGATCCGCTCTTCAAGGCGAAGGATCTCGATGCCGGGGCGCGCGCCCTACTCCTGGACCAGCGTTGGCCGGGAAATATCCGGGAACTCCAAAATACTTTGCGCCGCGCCCTTGTATGGTCAGATCGGCAGATGCTGCAGGCCGACGACATCGCGGATGCGCTCTTGCCAGAAATTGTCCCGCGAACCGATGACATATTGGACCGGCCAATCGGCAAAGGGTTCAATCTGGATCGAATTCTTCGCGACGTGGAAACCCATTATATAAGTCGCGCGCTCGATAGTGCCGGCGGAAACAAGTCGCGTGCGGCTCGACTTATCGGCTATTCCAGTTATCAGCAGCTCGATGCGCGGCGCGCGAAGCTCGGTTTGTAACGGGGACGAATCGGCGGGCGCGGCAGCGAGCAAAAAATCAGGAAATAGGGTTCGGGGGGACCATGGCGTTCGAGATAGACTGGCAATTTATTCGGGAATTTCACCCGCTTCCCAATAGCGACCGGCGTCTTCTGCTGAAAGCCCTCGGCATTGAAACCGTCTCCAATCGCGATGACGACTCCTTTTATCATTGGCTTGCAGAATATTATCGCGCCGGAACCGGACCGCTGCTCGACGAAGCAATCCGCAGATCCTCGGCGAAACCCGACGAGCGGTCGCTCGATGCGTTGCTTCGCCAGTGGTTAATCGGCCGGACCGGCTTTCCCCGCCGCCGCCGCTACGGCAACACGCGGGCTCAAATCCGGACCATGCTGGCGGGTCTCGATCCCGATTGCGAGGTCGCGCGGCAGGTCGATGCGCTTCTCCCCAACTTCCCTTGGCTCCTCGACGAGCGCGCCGGTCGCCCCCTCGCCGCTCCGGCAAGCGGCAGCACCCCGATTGCTGCCGATACGGACGATCATCCTGAACGTCCCGAAGGGCCCGGTCCCGCCTCGCCGACCGAGGTGCTCGACCGTCTCGCAGCCGCGGTCGAGGCGATGCGTGCGCATCCCGAGCCGGCACTGGTCGAATGGGCGGGTGCGCTTGCCGAAGCCATCGAAGCGCATCTCGCTGCCTCCTCGCGCGCCGAGGAGGATGCCGCCGCGTTGGCCGAGCGCCGCGCGGCCGTAAAAGCGATGCTTGCCGGCCTCGACAGCGTCATCGCGGCCCGCATCGGAACCGTTCCTGTCGATGCCATGACGATCGACATGGTCGATCGCATGGAAAATACGCTCGCAAGCCTCGATGGCGCGCATGCGGCGTTGGGCCGCGCACAGGAGGCTTGGCGGCTCGCGGCGATGGCCGGAAAAGCCGAACGCGATGCCGCCACCGCGGAATTTGATCGCGCCGAGAGCGAACGCGATGCCGCGCTCGATCGGCTGGAACAAGCCCTTACGGACTGTGTCGCCGAACTTGGTGACGCGGCGGTAGAAGAAGAGCTCCCGCTTTTTGCGGCTGTGTTGCCCGACGACGCTGCCGCTGCCGCTGCCGCAGCTGGTGCCGGCGACGGAGAGGCCGGAGCCTCGCCGCAAGTGGACGATGCGTCTTCGGGCTATGGAGAGGAGCGTGCCGAGGTAGCGGCCGATAGCGCCAAGGGAAATCCTGCTGACGACGGCTCGGACGAATGGCCGGATGTCGAGGAAGCGACGGTGGAGGACGCTCTTGCCGATTCCATGCCTTGTGAAGGCGCGGCTACCGAGCCGGTCCGGGAGGTGACGCCGTTGACCGAGCCTGTGCCGCTCGCCGAAGCCGATTTCGATACCGCTCCGGCAGCACGCGACGAGCCCGACGCCCCCGACGAACCGCAGCCGCAGCTGCCGCGGTGGGAAGAATGGATCGCTGCCGCGCTCGAAGGCAAACGCTATGGATTGGCCGTGCATCTCGCGGACGGCCGCCGGCTGTCGGGGGCCGAGCTGCCAGACAGCCTTCCCGCTCCGGTGATCGAAGCCCTGCTGACCGGCAATGGTGTCCATACAGCCTTCAACAAGCCGTGGGTCGCCTATCAGGAGCTCGCCGAGGCGGTGATCGCTATTGCGAAAAATTCGAACGGTCAGCCGACTGATCTTTTGCTGCTCGCTGGCGCGATGCGGCCCGCGATGCTGCAATCCGATACCGCCATGGCGGTCATCGATGCCCTCGACGGCGGGATCGGTGCCGCCTTCAAACCGCTGCGGCGGGTCATCCAGAATGTCGCGACGCTCCGCCTCGTTCACATGGCGGACCTGGCGGCGGCCCCGGATCAGGAAGAAAAGCATCGCCGCGCCAGCGATATCAAGGACAGGCTCACCGCCTGGCGCGCCGGGGCGCCGACCCGCAAAACTAATTATCAGCCCGCGACCGCCGTGTGGCAGGAGCTTGTAAGTCCGGCAGGGACCATTGGACGTGCCTTTCAACTCGCGCTCGCGGGGAAGGGCGATGCCTTGTCCGCCGTTCGCTCGCAGGTCGCGCTCCTCGAGGATGAGGATGCGATCATCGACGGCGCGCGAAGCCTGCTCGCCAAAGGGATACGCCGCGATGCGATCGAAGGTGTCGCACGCAAGCAGATCCGCGGCCTCATCGGCAGCGCCACCGAGCTTTTGCGTGAGTGGATCGCGGTCAATGAGGAAATCGGTCGTACCGACGATCCACATCACAGCCACCGAACAGCGCTCGTCGGCGCCATCGCCCAATCGCGCGAGATATTGGAGGGTCTGGACCGCAGCACGCCTTTGCTCGATGCGGCGATTGCGACCTTCGACGCAGTGCTGACCGACCTCGATGCCCAGCTGCGCGGCACGGCCTACGCCCCCCTCTACCCTGACGTAGCGCTCGACAGCGAGATCGCGCTGCTTGCCCATTTTCCGCTCAATGCGCGACGGCCATTCCGGGTGCTTGGAAACGACGTCGAGGATCTGGCGCGCGCGGCCGAGATCGCTTTCTCTCCCGCGCTGCCGACCATCGCTTCCGCCTTCGAAGAAGCGCTCCGGCTCGGGGCCGCGAGCAGCGCGAAGCGGCTTCTCCCCAGCCTCGACCCACGGAATGACGAGGCAGATGTCGCACGGGTCGCCGCGAGCGTCGTCCGGTCGCGAGAGGAGCTGGCGGAGCGCAAACGTCGGCTTCGCCAGAGTCTCGACGACCTGCAGATCGCCTCGACGAGCAGCAGCAGTGCTCTCGACGAGCTAGAAGGCGCGATGACCAGCTTCGAGCAGCTATCGATCGGCGAACTGCCGCTCGACATCGGCGAGCCGGGGGCGATAGCGGACTTTCCCGCCGCCAATGCCGAACTTGACCGCATCGCCCGCAGTCTGGAGAAAATCCGGGCGCCCCAGCGCGCCAGCCTCGAAGTTCGTATCCTTGCTCTCGAGACGTTGTATGGCCCCCTCGAAGACTGCCGGGCGCAGCTTGAGCGGGGCGATCTCGGCACGCTCGCCGAAGAGGTCGACCAGATCGAGAAACACGGCATAGCTGATGCGGCGGAAAGCGCGCCGCTCTCACTGCTCCGCCGCTTTGCCGAACTTCTGAAGGCCGCGGGCGACAAGCCATCGGTCCCGATCGGCAATCTCCCCAAGGCGGCGCGCGAAGGCGACACGCTCGAGCTGTTCGATTTTACCGCGCTGAAACCCCTCGATCGCGAGCGGTCGACGAGGCTGCTCGAGGCGTGGAATATGCTCCGCCGCACCACATCCCCTGGTCTTCGGCGCGACAAGCGCGGCGATCCGCTCGTGAAGGTCGGCAGCGCCGCGGCCGACGTCCTTGCGGCGCTGGGGTTCAACGGGGTACGTGCAAAGGACCCCAAGCGCGACAAGAGCTGGTTCCAGTTCTCCATGGCGACCCTGCCGCTGCGTGACCGCGAAATATGTCCCGTGGCCACCTTCGGTAGCGAGCGGGTAAACGGCAATGAGCGCGACGCCCATTATCCGGTGATCGTTGTGTCCCCCGGCGAGATCGATGCCTGCATTGGCTCGTTCGACCAGCTCCCCGAGCAGGCGATCATCCTTTTCACCGATCCCCTCGATGCGCGGCAGCGCCGCGATCTTCAGCGCAAGGCGCGGCGCAGCACCCGCTCGATAGCGGTGGCCGACACAATGACGATCGCCGCTCTCGCGACGACCCGCGACGCGGGCACCCGGCAGTTCTTCGAACTCGCCATTCCCTATGGCAGCTCGCACACCTATTCCGACACCAGCTCCGATACGGCCATCGAGAATTTCTTCGGACGCGATACGGAGATGCGCGCACTCGTCGATTCCCGCGGCCCGTGCTTCGTTTACGGCGGTCGTCAGCTCGGCAAGACGGCGCTTCTCAAGCAGATCGAGCTCCGTGAAAACGGCAATGACGATCGCGTCGCGCTCTATTGCTACATCAAGCCGGTGGGCGACACCGAGGGCGCCGACGATGTGTGGAAGGAAATCCAGCGCCGAGTTCAGGCGCGAGGCATGGTTCTTCCCAAGGCCGCGAGCATACAGGAGCAGCTGAAAGCCTGGGTTCTCCAGAAGGCCGGGCGCTATCTCTTGATCATGCTCGACGAAGCCGATGCTTTCCTCGCCGGCGAAATGAAGGCCAATTTCCCGATCATCGAGCAGATGAAGGCGATGATGGAAGACACCCAGCGGGCGATCAAGTTCGTCTTCGCGGGGCTCCACAATGTCCAGCGTTTCTACCGCGCGCCCAACAGTCCGCTCCTCCATCTCGGTCTGCCGGTCAATGTCGGTCCCTTGCTCGGCGGCGACCGCGTCGCGGCGCGGCAGATGGCGATCGCGCCGATGGCGGCACTCGGTTTCGAATTCGAGGACCAGATCGACGCCTACCACATGTTGTCGCTGATCGGCTTCTACCCGTCGCTTATGCAAAGCTTCGGCAAGGCGGTTGTGACGGCGATGAATGCGCAGCTCGGGCGCAGCAGCGGACCCGTCTCCATGCCGTTCCGCATCAAGCGCGACGTCATTGACGCTTGCTTCAACCAGCAGACGTTTCGAACCAGTGTCGTCCGCAAGCTCCAGAAGACGCTGGAGCTCGACGAGCGATACGAGCTCATCACCTATGCGGTCTGGAGCCGGATGCAAGATGACAGCGTCGCGGGCCTTTCGACGGCCTTCGGCTACACCGCCTTCGAAATCTCGCGCCTGTCGCGCGAATGGTGGCCCGCGGGATTTGCCGAAACCGAATCGCTCGAAAGCTTCACTGCGATCCTTGACGAAATGGAAGAAATGGGCGTGCTGGCCCGGAAGGGCGATCTTTACGCGCTTCGCTCGCAGCGCATCGCCGCGATGCTTGGCGGCAAGACTGAGATCGAAAGCCGGATGCAGGAGCTGATCGAGCGTCCGCCGACCCGCAGCCCCGATCCGCTGTCAAGCCATCGCCGGATGGGAGCGCGCTGGTCGCCGCTCGCGCTTCGCCAAGAAGCGGCGCTCGTCAAGCATCTCACCGATCCCGCGGGTCCGCGTATTTTCCTCATCGGCGCCGCGCCCGCCGCCGGACTCGATCGTCTCGGCGACGCCATTAACGAGCTGATCGCATCGCCTGCCGTGCCGCTCGCAAGTCCGCGCCGTCTGAAGGACGCCGACGCCGCGACCATCATCGAGGTCGCCGGACGTCAGCGCCGCGAGGCATCGCCCGAGGCCCCGCGCATCCTCTTGGTCGAAGGGCAATTGCCGGCGGCCGACGGGCTGGCGCTGCTGCGACGCGACCGCGTGTTTCGCGAAACGCAGCGCCCCGTGCGGCTCGTCCTGTGCGGAACGCCGACGGTCGAAATTGCGGCCTTGCCGCCTGAGCGCGATCTTCTGTCGATCCAGATCGGCCCTCTGAGTCTCGAGACAATCGCGCACTGGATGAGCCGCGAAGAATTTCCGGAGGACGAGCGGATCCAGTCAGCGCTGCGCGCCGCGACGGGGGGCTGGCTCGACGTCCTCGAACGCGCCCCTGTGACCCCGGCCGTGCGAAAGCGCGGCGCTGATGCCATGATCGAAATGATCAGCGCGGCCGCGGGCAGCTTCACGGCTGCCGATCTCGGTCTCGACGCCGAAGCGCTCGAATTTGCGCGCGCCCTCCTAAAGGCGCAGGGCGGCGGCGGCGCGAACGAAAGCGAAATGGCCGACTGGGCGATGATCGTCGACGAAGCAGCCGGAGCTGCCCGGCTTCGCCTTCTCGACGCGCTTGGGATCGTCGAAACGCTCCCGACCTCCGGCGAAACGGCGGTTCGCGCCTTCAATTCGCTCGCCGCGCGACTCCTTGCGTGACGGGGCGATTTCTCGACATCCTAGCCGCTGCGAGGCTGGACGAAGCGTTGGAGGCTGCGGCCGAAGGCCGGCCGCTCATCCTTCGCGCCCGGCGGGCCGACACCGCCCAACGCCTGCTCGACCGCGCGGCCTATGGCACGGTCAGTCTCGAAATCCTGACCGTCGATGCCGACAGCTCCGCGCCGCAGGCGGCGCTGATCGAGGCCGGCGCGCGTTGCGCCCCGGGCATCGCCGACCTTGTCGAATGTAGCACTTCGCGGCGTCTCGACTACAAGCTCTTCGTCATCGATCTTCGCGGCCGCGATGCCGGTCCTTGGTTGACACTGGCCGGGACCTTCGCGCGCATGCGCGCGAAGGTCACCGAAGGTCCCGCTCTCGTCCTGATCGGGAGCATGGCGGGGGCACCGGGGGGCTGCGATTTTCTTGACGACGGCGGCTTCGTCGGTCCCGCCGAAGCGATCATGTTCACCGGCGAACGGCGCCGGCGCGCGGGGCTGCTCGCCGAATGCGCGGATGCCGCGGCTATCGAGGTGTCGCGCGGCGATCTTGCGCAGCTCGGTGAGTTGCTCGATCTCAAGGACCAAGAACGGTTCGATCCTACCGACTGGCTCGGCCGCCAACCCGTGTCCGAGGTAAAGCTTCTCTGGCGGACGCGCGACGAGGTCTGCGCCACCTGGCTTGCGCGCAACGCACCCCTGCGTCTGCGCGAACGCGTCTGGCGCGGGCATGTATCGGTCATGTTTCCCTGGATCGCGAATGCCCTTGCCGATTTTCTCGAGAAGCATGGCCGACGGCTGCCGGCGAGCCTTCCTGATCGCCATACCGGCGCACCGATCCCGCGGGCCGAATTCGAATGGGGCGAACTCCTCTATTGTCTCAACCAGCAGGACGGGTCGCTCGGCGATAGAGCCTATCATATCAAGAAGGTCCGCAACGCCCTCGCGCATCGCCGGCCGCTCGACTGGGCAATGGCGAGCCGGCTCGAGGCCGATGTCGCGGCGCTGATGCGCTGGACCTGACCTTCCACGGCAGATAGACGGTTACGGCAGAGGCGGGGCAAGATCGTGCATGACGAGTGACCGCTTCGCGGCGCACGACGTAACGGTCCTGGTGACCTACTTCGGGCGCATTGCACCAGGCGGTTCTAAGGAACGGGACCGGAGAAAGCTGGAGGTGGCCTCCGCAGCGGAAGAACTCGACCCTGCAAAAAACTGGGCTGACGGAGCGGGATGTATCTTCCAGATCGGCAGCGATTTCTCCCTTCGCCTCGGCACACGGTGATTTGCTAACTTGAGCGAAACATTGGAGCCGTTACTATGCTCCAGTGACTGAGGGGGGATCTTCGAACTTTGCCTTTCTAGAGGCCTCTGACGATCGCCTATTTCGTCTTGCGACGCTCGCTGAGCGCTATGTTTTCGATGACGCCCCGGCGGCGCTCACAAAGCTTCGATCGTTCGCAGAAATGATTGCGAAAGAAATCGCGGCAACACATGCGCTGTTGCCTCTCGGGCAGCCCTCGCTGGACGATATACTCTCGCAATTGCGCCGACGTTCTATTCTGCCCCAGCAAGTCGGGGACATTTTTCATCTTCTCCGAAGGCAAGGCAACAAAGCAGTCCATGAAGATGTGGGTACGCCCAGCGATGCCCTCGCGGCGCTGAAGCTGGCGCGCAATCTCGCCATCTGGTTCCATCAGGCTTACAATAATCAGCCGGGCTTCCGGGCGGGGCCGTTTGTGCCGCCTGCCTCCTCTCAAGCCGTTTCCGAAGAATTGAGAATCGAGCTTGCCGACTTGCGCGCGCAGGTGCGTGCGAGCCTTGATGCCGAGGCTGAGGCGCGCCTGGCAGCGAACGATGCGGAAACGGCGCGGCGCGAGGCATTGGAAAATGCCGATCAGCGCGAGAAGGAGCGCATCTTCTGGGAAGCATATGCTGCGGAAACTGAAGCGAAGGCGGCCGCGGCCGAGCAAGAACTCGCGATCATTCAGAAACAGGCAGAGGCGGAAGCGCCAGCACAACTCGACTTGCTCGCGTCAATGGCGGCGACGGCAGCCGATGCCATCGAACTTGACGAGAAATCGACGCGGGTTCTGATCGACGAGCAGCTTCGCAACGCCGGCTGGGAGGCCGACAGTGCAGTGATGCGATACGCCAATGGCGTCCGGCCGGAATTCGGTCGCAACATGGCGATTGCCGAATGGCCGACGACCAGTGGCCCGGTCGATTATGCCCTTTTCGTCGACGGCGCCTGTGTCGGCGTGATCGAGGCAAAGCGAGGCACAACCGACGTTCCAGGCAGATTGGGTCAGGCCCAGCGCTACGCCCGCGATATCGTCTTGGATATCGACGCGCTGCCCTCGGGCGGCCCGTGGGTCGATGGCAACCAACGCTTTCGCGTACCATTCATATTCGCGACCAACGGGCGGCCTTATGTAAAACAGCTCGCAGTGAAGTCCGGGATTTGGTTCTGGAATGCGCGAACGAAAGAAACACCGCGCGCACTAGCCGAATGGTTTTCTCCCCGCGATCTCATCGAGCGGCTTGAGCAAGAAGTCGGCGAGCCGATCGCCTCCGTGGCCGAGCGCGAAGTCGGCGTTTCGGGTTTGCGGCCGTATCAGGAACAGGCAGTCGCGGCGGTCAGCGGAGCGATCGATGAGGGACAGCGTGCCATCCTGCTGGCAATGGCGACCGGCACTGGCAAAACGCGGCTTGCGATCGCGCTGATGTACGAACTCCTTCGCGCGAAGCGATTCCGGCGCATCCTCTTTCTCGTCGATCGCAATGCGCTCGGCCGTCAGACGCTCGATGCGATGTCGACGACGGACACTTCCGGGTTTCTGAAGTTCGACCAAGTCTTTCCGGTGGCAGATCTGGCAACAAAATTTCCCGAAGCGACGACGAGGGTTCAGGTCGCAACGGTGCAGGCGATGGTCCGCCGCCTGTTCGACGAGAGCGACGGCGAGCGGCCCACGCCCGGCACCTACGACCTGATTATCGTCGACGAAGCGCATCGCGGTTACACGCTCGATGCCGAGCTTCGCGAGGATGATCTGGAGTTTCGCAGCCTCGACGATTATCTGTCAGCCTATCGCCGCGTGCTCGATTATTTCGACGCTACGACAGTAGCGCTGACCGCGACTCCTGCGCTTCACACGCGCGAGATCTTCGGCCGGCCGGTCTTTTCCTATGGTTACCGCCAGGCCGTCATCGACGGTTATCTGATCGATCATCGTCCGCCGCGGCGTATCACCACCGCGCTCAGCCAGACCGGCATCGTCTTTGAGCAGGGCGAGGAAGTCTCGATCATCGATCCCCGGACCGGACAACTCGATCTGTTCAACCTGGAGGATCAGGTCGATTTCGAAGTCGCTGACTTCAACAAGAAGGTTTACACCGAGGCGTTTAACAAGGCCGTGGCGCAGGCGGTCGCGGCCGAATGTCCGCCCGACCATCCAGGGAAGACTTTGCTCTTCGCTGCGCGAGACGACCATGCCGACATTCTCGTCAAGGCGCTGCGCGAAGCGCTCGACGAGGAATATGGGCCGCAGCCGCACGACATGGTCCAGAAAATCACCGGAAGCGTCGATAAGCCGCTCGACGCGATCAAGGCGTTCAAGAACGACCCGCGGCCCAAATATGTCGTGACGGTCGACCTGCTGACGACCGGCATCGATGTGCCGTCGATCACCAACCTGGTGTTTGTCCGCCGCGTGAACAGCCGCATCCTGTACGACCAGATGATCGGCCGCGCGACGCGGCGCTGCGACGAAATCGCTAAGGCCTGGTTCCGCATCTTCGACGCCGTCGATATCTACGCCAATCTGCAGGACTTCACCGACATGCGGCCGGTCGTCGTCGATCCGGCGCTGAGCTTCGCGGATCTGGTCCGCGACCTCGAACGCGCGCCGACCGACGCGGACCGCGCGATCGTCAGAGACCAGATCGTCGTCAAGCTACGTCAACGGCTGAAGCGGTTGAGCGAGGACCAGCGCGAGACGATGGCGCAGGTGCTAGGAAATCTGTCCGAATTGCCCGACCGGCTGAAGGACGCTTCGCCCACCGAAACGATTGCACTGTTTCGCCAACACCCGCCGCTCGCGACGCTGCTCGACACGCCGGACCGGCGCAAGGGCGACGGGATCTACCTGTCCGAACATGACGACGAGCTGGTCTCGGTCGAGGACGATTATGGCGAGAAAGCCTCGCCCGCCGACTATATCTCGGGGTTCGAGACATTCATCCGGACGAACATGAACGCGGTGCCGGCACTGATCGCCGCGACGCAGCGCCCACGCGACCTGACCCGCGCCGAGCTCAAGGAGATCGCGCTGTTGCTCGATGCCGAGGGCTATTCGGAGGCACGCCTGCGCCGCGCCTATGGAACCGCACGCAACGCCGACATCGCGGCGCATATCATCGGCTTCGTTCGCCAGGCGGCGCTCGGCGACCCGCTCGTTCCCTATGAGACGCGCGTCGAGAACGGTGTGCAGGCGATCCTCGTGGGCCGCGACTGGACGCAGGGCCAGCGCCGCTGGCTGCAACGCATCGGCCGCGCGCTGAAGGATCAGCCGGTTGGCGATCCGGCGTTATTGTCCGACCCGTTGTTCGCCCAGAATGGCGGGTTCGCCGTGATCGACAAGGAGTTCGACCATAAACTTGGCGAGGTGCTGATGGACCTCAACGCCGCGATCTGGGATAGCGGCGCCGCCGCATAAGGAGTGACAAGTTGAATCCCGCCAGCGATCTCGTGAACAAGCTGTGGCGCCTGTGCGCGCTGCTGCGCAAGGACGGCATCACCTATCAGCAGTACGTCACCGAACTGACCTATCTGCTGTTCCTGAAAATGGCGTCCGAGCAAAAGGACGAGAGCCGGATTCCGGCGCAATATCGCTGGCGAGCCATTACCGCGGCCAACGAGGCGGAGGTGCTGCAACGCTATCGCCAAGCGCTTGTCGATCTCGGCAATCCGGACAAGGTCAGCGACCGTTCGGTCGTCGCCATCTTCCAGAATGCGACCACCGTCGTCCGCGAGCCCGCCACGCTGCGCAAGCTGATCGACGCGATCGACGGACTCCACTGGTTCAGCGAGGAGCGCGATGCGTTCGGCGACGCCTATGAAGGCCTGCTCCAAAAAATGGCGGAGGAGACCAAGCGCGGCGCCGGGCAATATTTCACGCCGCGCGTGCTGATCGACGTGATGGTCGATCTGATGCAGCCGCAGCCGGGCGAAGTGATTCAGGACCCGGCGGCGGGCACCGGCGGCTTCCTGATCGCGGCGGATCGCCACATGCGCGATACGACCGACGATTATTTCGCGCTCTCACCCGCGCAGCAGAAATTCCAGCTAGGCCAAGCGATCCGCGGGATCGAGAATGTGCCCGACACCTTCCGCCTGCTGCTGATGAACCTGCATCTGCACAAGATCGATCCGGACCATCTCGATCTGGGCGACACACTCGCGCCCAAGGGCAGCGGAACGCAGTTCAAGAATGCCGACCTGATTCTCACCAATCCGCCTTTCGGTCCCGCTGGCGGCCCACCGACGCGTGACGACCTGACGATCACCGATCGCGTCTCCTCCTATCAGCTGCCCTTCGTCGAGCACGTCATCCGCGCGCTGCGGCTGGGCGGACGCGCCGCAGTGGTGGTGCCGGACAATGTGCTATTCGACGAAGGGCGCGGCAAGCTGCTCCGGCAACGGCTGATGAGCTGGTGCGACCTGCACACCATCCTGCGCCTGCCGACCGGCATCTTTTATGCGCAGGGCGTGAAGACCAACGTGCTGTTCTTCACCCGCGCCGACGAGGAAGCGCCGACCAACGATGCGACCGAGGCGGTGTGGATTTACGACATGCGTTCGGGCGCGCCCGCCTATGGCAAGACCAATCCGCTCAAGCCCGCCGACTTCGACGATTTCGTCGCGGCGTTCGGCGACGACCCGCTGGGCCGCGTTGCGCGCGCGGACACCGGAGAGGCAGGGCGCTTCCGCCGCTTCACCCGCGAGGAAATCGCAGCACTTGGAGACAATCTGGATATCCGTTGGCTGAAGGACACCAGCGACGAGGCCGAGGACGGGCTGGACACTCCCGAGGACATCGCCGCTGCGATCGAGGGCCATCTGAAGCTGGCGCTGGAGGAAATCGGTGCGCTGGTCGGGGAGTTGGGTGGTGAGGCGGATGCACCCGAACTGGCGGAGGCGGCCGAATAAATGAGTGGGCGCGCAGCGACTGACCGCATCATCCGGGGCCGGGCGGCAATCTCAGTAAATGACCCCGGCCACGCATTGCCGCGAGGTTGGGCGCGCGCAGTTCTCACGGACGTCGCAGACCTCGGCACAGGGCACACTCCAAGTCGGCACCACCCAGAGTATTGGGATGGCGAAATTGGCTGGATCGGAATTCGTGACGCGGGTGCGCACCACGGCAAGGTGATCAACGAAACGGCGCAGCACATCACGCCCCTTGGCGTTGAAAACTCAGCAGCGCGAATGCTGCCGAAAGATACCGTTTGTCTCTCACGCACGGCTTCAGTGGGTTATGTTGTCAAGATGGGCCGTCCGATGACAACCAGCCAGGACTTCGTGACCTGGAGTTGTTCCGAAGCTATTGATCCAGACTATCTGCTTAATGCGCTATTGGCCGAAGGTAGCGATATACGCCGGTTCGGGGAGGGGTCGACGCACACGACCATCTATTTTCCTGCGGTCAAAGCGTTCAACATCGACCTGCCCCCGCCCGCGGAACAGCGACGCATCGTCGCAAAGCTGGATGCGCTGACCGCTCGCCTCGCCCGCGTGCGGGCAGAATTAGACCGGGTGCCGGCGCTGGCGGCGAGGTTGCGTCTCCAAACACTAGAGGAGCAATTTCGCGATTCAGCTGGCGGAGAAACGGCCAAGATTGGAGAAATCTGTCGCGTGGGGACTGGTTCCACACCGAAGCGAGGAGAGGCACGCTATTACGATGGCGGCACAATTCCTTGGGTGACGAGTGGGGCGGTGAACCACGGTCTTGTTACTGAGCCGACCGAGTTTATCACCGATGCAGCTATCGCTGAAACGAACTGCAAGATTTTCCCTGCTGGCTCCCTTCTTGTCGCACTCTACGGCGAAGGAAAGACGCGGGGAATGGTTGCAACACTGGGCATCGAGGCTGCAACCAACCAAGCATTGGCGGTGCTTCACACGTTTGATGAGGCCCGCATTAAACCCGATTGGGTGCGAATGTTCCTGCTGGCCCGCTATGAGGAAACGCGCCGCGCGGCGGCGGGCGGGGTCCAACCGAACATCAATTTGGGAATTGTGAAAGCCATTTCGCTGCCGGTTCCTTCTCTCTTGGAGCAGACGAGAGCTCTCACACAAATCAACGCCAACTTTGCCCGCGCCGACCGTATGGAGGCCGAAGCTGCCCGCGCCCGCGGTCTGGTCGAGCGGCTGGAAGCGGCAATCCTTGCCAAAGCGTTCCGCGGAGAACTGGTGCCGCAAGACCCCGATGACGAACCCGCCAGCGTCCTGCTCGACCGCATCCACGCCGAGCGCGCCGCCGCGCCCCAGCCGAAGCGTGGTCGGCGGGCGAAGACCGGCTGACCGGCAAATGGGGGGATGACGTGAACGAAGCGGGTTTCCGCGCCTGGCTCGAGGCGAATTACGGGGCAAACACGGTTGCGACCAAGCTGTCCGAGGCTCGGCAACTGGCGAAGGCCTATGGCGATCTGGATATACTTTACAACGAGGACGGGCTGGCGTCGGTGATGGATAGCCTGCGCTATTCCGCTGCCGACAAGGCGGCGAATCGCCCCAATCCGTCCAAGGTTCCGCTCACAAGCGATCTGTATCGCGATCTCAGCAACCTGCGGACGACCGTCAATTACTACAGGAACTATTGTGGTGGAGAAAAACGGGGTGGGGCCGGGGGAGGTGTCATGATGACCGACGACGAAATCCTGCAACGGTTTAGCGGGAAGTCTGGCTTCAAAGAATGGTGCGCTGGCTGGTCATCGCCCGATCGTGCTGCGTTCTTCCGCGTGGCGCGCGCGCTGCACGACGCGGGTGTCGACTGGTATCATGTCAACCTCGACAAGCAGGTTCGCTGTGGCCGGAAAAAGCAGAATGCCCTCGATGCCAATGAAGTCTTCATGGTCCTATCGACCATTAAAGGAAGCTGCTGGGTCCGCAAACCGGCCGACCGGACAGCGCTTGGACTTCCCGAGGTTGGAGTTTCGCTTTCCAAATTTGCCGATGCCGTCGAAGCGCACCCTGAATCGCTGGAACGGTTTTTTGGCGGCACAGGGTACTGGCCCGACGAGTTGTCGCCAGACTCAGCGACGACAGACGAAGACACCAGTCCCGACCCATCGGCACCGACAGTCATCGAGCCGACCAACCTGATCCTGTACGGCCCGCCCGGCACCGGCAAAACCTATGCGACCGCAGCAGAAGCCGTCAGGCTGTGCGGCGAAGCGGTTCCCGACGATCGCGATCAACTGATGCAGCTCTATCGGTCGTTGCACCAGAAAGGACGAATCGCATTCGTCACCTTTCACCAGAATTTCAGTTACGAAGATTTCGTTGAGGGCCTGCGCCCCGTCACGTCTTCGCAAGGTGATGACCTCAACCAAAGTGCAGGTTTCAGCCTCCAGCCCCAGGATGGCATCTTCAAACTGATCGCCGATCTGGCCGCAAGCAACCGGGGAAAGGCAGTCGGCGGCGCCCCCGCAATCGATCGCAGCCGGAAGATTTTCAAAATGTCCCTCGGGCGCAGTTGGGCATCCGAGGATGACGCTATTTATCAGGACGCGATCCGCGGCGGCTATGTCGTACTTGGCTGGGGCGGCGAGGTCGACTGGTCCGATCCACGCTATGACGCATGGGAATCAATCAAGGAACGCTGGAGGCAAGACCATCCTGACGCGAGCGGCAACGATCCCAACATGTCGCAGATGTATACGTTCCGCATTGGCATGCAGATCGGCTCGCTGGTCGTAATCTCGGACGGCAACCGCAAGTTTCGCGCCGTTGGCGAGATCACCGGTCCCTATCAATTCGTGCCGGGGCCCAATGGCGAATATAACCATCGCCGCGCGGTGCGATGGCTGTGGCACAGCGAGGAAAGCCTGCCACGCGAACTGATTTACGACAAGGAGTTGAGCCAGGTTTCCGCCTACCAGATGAACAGCCGGCACGTAAACTGGGACGGGCTGGAACAGATCGTGGCCGGTGGTGACGATGCGAATGCCCGCGGGGCACCGGAATCGTTCGTGCTGATCATCGACGAGATCAATCGCGCCAATATCTCGAAGGTGTTCGGAGAGTTGATCACGCTCCTCGAAACAGACAAGCGGCTCGGCATGCTCAACGCGCTCACCGTCCGCCTGCCCTATTCAAAGCAGGAGTTCGGTGTCCCCGCGAACCTCCATATCATCGGGACGATGAACACCGCCGATCGTTCGATCGCACTGCTCGATACGGCGCTGCGGCGCCGCTTCGACTTCCGCGAACTGGCGCCTGACGCTGGAGAACTTCCTGAAAAGGTGGGCAACATCCCGCTCCGCCGCGTGCTGGAGGTCATTAACGACCGCATCGAATATCTTATCGACCGCGAGCACCGCATTGGCCACGCCTTTTTTCTGGGCCGGGGCGGGCGTGACCGCGAAGCCATTGATGCGACGATGCGCAACAAGGTCATCCCTCTGCTTCAGGAATACTTCTTCGAGGACTGGTCGCGCGTTGCGTCCGTGCTTGGCGAAAAGCCCCGCAGGGGCGGCGCCTTCCTCTTATGCCGCGAACTGAGCGATCCCACAGGAAGCGATGGCGAGAAGCGCGAAAGCTGGAGCGTGCTGCCCAGCTTCGCTGATGACGCCTATGAACGGCTAATCAGCAAAGCGCCGATCGCACCCGATGCAGTGGCCGAAGGGAGCGCCGAATGACCCATCGCACGGTCCACGAATGGGGCCGTGTCTCGGTGGGTGACGACGGGTTTACTCGTAGTCAGGCCGACGCCCTCTTAGCAGCTGCTCGTGCGCATCGCCTCGGCGGCACCGATGGCACCGACATATTGTGCGACCATTATCGGCACTTGCGGGCGCGCCAGATGGTCGGCGTGATCGCGGCGCGGGGCGCCAGCCTCGAAATTCTGCCCAAGGTCGATCCGGCCATGTCCGACGATGCGCCGGCAACGGTGCGTGGCCGGTTGATGCACATGCTCAATGTTGCGCTCGGGCTCGATATTTCGGCGGGCGAGGCGTCGGCGATGTCCCATCGTGCCGACAGCCTGCTTGACCTCTTCATTACGTTGTTCGCCGATCGGTTGCTTTCAGAAGTCCGCCGCGGGTTGCCGCGACAATATCAGCAAGTTGAGGACGACCTCCTAGCGCTCCGGGGACGCCTCGACGTCATCCGGCAGTTCACGGTTCACGCCGTTCGTCCCGATCGGCTGGCTTGCCGGTTTGACACTTTGGCTGTCGATATACCGCTCATGCAGATCATGAAGGCGTGCGTGCTATTTGTGTCGCGGCACACGCGATCGATGGCGACGCAGCGTAAACTCGCCGAACTTCGTTTTTTGCTCGACGAGGTGCGAACAATCACGCCGAGCGCGCTGCCGTGGAAACGGGTTCGCATCGACCGGGCGAGCCGGCGGTGGAGTTCCTTGCTGGAACTCGCGCGGTTGCTCCTTGGCCAGCGTTGGCAGGAGACCCATGCCGCAAGTCATGAACCCGAAGGCATTTCAGTGCTCTTTCCCATGAACGATCTGTTCGAAGCTTATGTGGCTGTCCAGCTCCGCCGGGCTCTCGCCGATAGTGGGCTGGATGTCGTGACGCAGGGCGGCCTTCGCTATTGCCTTGGTCCATGGCGGGAAGGCGAAGATACGGTCGGGACCAGCTTTTCAACCCGGCCCGACATATTGGTACGAGGCGGCAGCGAGGTCGAAATTATCCTGGATACCAAGTGGAAGAACCTGACCAACGGTGTGAGCCAGGCCGATGTCTATCAGATGATGGCCTATGCTCGGATTTACCATTCGCCTCGTCTTGTTCTTCTGTACCCCGCCGCACCGGGCGCAAACGGCCGAGAAGTTGAGATGCATGGACTCGCAAGTGGTCGCGAACGGTTGGAGATTGCAACCGTGGCGGTCGACGGTAGCGAGGCTGAATTGCGCGAGGAGCTGAGGCACCTGATATTTCCTCGCATGCACGCCTGAGGCGCTCGGCCCAGAATATCCTCAATCCGGAAAGCGCTGAAGAGCAGAGTAAGCATCGAAGCCAACGCTTCGCGCCGTCACTAGTGAATGACCGCTTTCGGGCACAGCGTGTTCAGGACCGCAACGACCAATATGAGGCGCATTGCCGATCGTCCGGTCTTTGGCGAATGAAGGACCATTTCCGTCGAAACAGCCGTTCGCCGTCATCACGCGGAATGGCTTGAGCCGGGAACAACTGCCTGACGTTTTATGTCGACCAACGGAAGCCATTTCATTTCTGCCATTCAACCCACCAATCGGTCAGAATTTCCCACATTCGGTCACGAAATATTCGGCCCGTTACGCTGCCGCCCGAAGCTCCAGCTGATGCCACCATCGCGCACAATGCCCGAGACGTTCTTGCCGATATGGCGCTCCATCACCGGACGCCACGGGACCAGCGTGAAATCGCGCGACCGCTCGACCAGCGCATGGCGCCCGCTCGTCATATCGACGACGCGCGCCAACCGGCCCTGTATCGCCTCTTGCGGCTTCGCTTCCGCGAAGGGCTTTCCGATCTCATCCGATAGCTGGCTGGCGACGCGCAGCAACTCGCGCCGCTGGAGGGCCGCGAGCATATCGCGGCGATAGATGGTGCGTCCATCCTGATCCTCGGCAAGCTGCTCGGCGAGCAGCCATTGCCGCCGCATGGCCTGTGCAGCGCGAACCTCGCGCCCAAATCCGGCATCGCGCACCGGTATCGGGGCGTCGGCGACCAATTCCCGGTCGAGCCAGGTCGCGGCCTCCATACCGGGCAGCTTGTCGATCGGTACAGCCGAGAGGGTTTCGACGGTGACGGGCCGGTCGCGAAGCTGTCGCGCCTCGAACCGTTCCACTTTGCCCAGATGATCCGGCGCGATGACCCAGCTTCCGTCAGGCTCGCGCTCGACGGCGCGCGTCGCGCGCCGCATGGCTTCAAGACGGCGGACATGGCTTTCGGCGAAGCGCTCGGTGGCGGTCGGATCGTGCCGCAAATGCGCGTCGATCGTGTAGCGTCCGCCATTGGCGGCCGCGACCTCGGCGATCGTATTATCGACAGTCCGGACACCGCCGCTGCGCGGCGCGATCTGGACAATGGCGTTTTCGGGGATCGGGTCGGCCGCTTCGCCCTTGCCGATCTCGGCATAATGGGTGCGCCCATCGATCCCGTCGATCAGCAGATAATGGCGGTCTTCATGTTCATCGGCGAGGCCGCGCATGACGACGCGGCCGATGATCGGCGAGACTCCTGTGGCAGTCGGGTCATAGATGAGGCGATCGGCCGATGCGCTCTCCAGATTCCTCGCGGTCAATTCGCGCTGCATGGTGCGGATGATATCGGCGCGCTCGCCGACCCGGCGCAGCGTGTTCGCAAGGTCGGATTCGAGCCGCCAGCTTGTCCCGCCGATGTGCGAGGCAAGGCCCATGCGACCGAGCTTCTGCAGGCGGCCGACGCGGAGCGCCTGCTGGAACGGATCCTTGTCGCTCGCGCTGACCAGCCTTGCCGCGTCGATGTCGCGGATCAGCCGCCGATCGATCGCGGTCAGCCGTTCCGCGTTCACGTCGCTGCGCAGCCGCTCCTCGATCTCCAGATCGGTGCGCGGTCCAAGATCGAGGTTCACGATGTCGATGGCGCGCTCGCGAAGCCCGTGTGAAATATATTCGCGCGCGATCACCAGGTCGGCGCCGCGATCATTCTTTCCGCGCAGCACGACATGGGTGTGCGGATGGCCGGTGTTGAAGTGGTCGACCGCCAGCCAGTCGAGCTTCGTTCCCAGATCCTGTTCCATCTGCGTCATCAGGCGGCGGACAAAGGGTTTGAGGTCGGGATATTGATCGGCGTCCTCGGCGGACACGATGAACCGGAACTGGTGCCGGTCGCCGCCCGACCGTTCGAGAAACGCCTTGCCGTCCGCTGTGTCCCTGTCGGCCGAATAAAGTTCGCCGGGCTGACCCTCGCGGGTCACGCCGTCGCGCTGGATGTAGCGAAGGTGGGCACGCGCGCCGCCCAATCCCTTTCGGGCCAGCTTGACCGGGCGTATCTTGACGACGACGCGGCGCGACCGGAACGCGCCAAACCGATCGCGTGAATGCAGTACACGCGCGACGCTCGCACCGCGGCCGATCCGGCTGCCGTCGAAGCGCCCGCGCTTGCCGGTCTGCATCCCGGTGCGCCGCGCGGCCTTTACGACCCGGTTGAGATAGGGTGTTTCCTTGCCGCGGCCGCGCATCCGGCCCAGCTGCGGTTCGAACTCATCGTCGCGCATATCGGCGTCCTTCCATATGGAATGACGCTCCCCGCAGCGAAACATGGCGCTTTCGCGCGCCAAGGCAAGGAGTCTCGCGATTTTCCGCGGATATCCGCAGAAAAGCGTACGTTATGCGATCCTGTCTCGCAGCGCGATGGCGGGTCTCGCAGACTTTCTGAAAAAACGATGTGCAGACAAAGGCTTAATGGTGAATCGCGGGACTGCGAGACACTATTTCTATCTTGCCGTGGTTCCTTATCGGCTCCCACCCGCCATTCCTGCCCTACTCCGCGATCAAAAAACGGGGAGCGACGCCCGCCGACGCCGCTCCCGAACTCCCTCCGCATCACCTATGCCGACACGCCTGTTCGGTGCATCCCTGCGCTCGATCGCGCCGCCTTCGCAGCCTTTCAGCGGCGCGCAATTCGGCCTCGATCTGGCACTGTTCGGCGGCGTCGTCGCACCATGAGAGTTCGGCCCGAAGCTCCTCGATTTGCTGTTCGATCGACATGATTTCTCTCCTCATCTTGCGAATGATGAGGCTTCGCCCGGCGGCGGGCGGGCTGGGTCCAGGACCGCGAAGCGGCCGCGCAGCGGGCGATGGGGGTGCCGATTTTGTCGGCGACGGAGTGGAGCGAAGCGCAGCGGAGACGGCGGCAAAATTGGGGGCACCGTCGATCCTTGACGCAGCCCGTTCGCCGCCGGATGCTGGACAAGACTGAGCGGATTTCCACCCTCTCGGATGATCTTTGACGTCGATTTCATCCCGAAAAGGAGCACGGCAAAGGCAAGGAAATGCCCCGCGCCGGATATCCGGCGCGGGGCGTGGCGGCTCAGTCGCCGGGGTTCCAGATGATGGCGAAGGCGTCGTCATCATCCTGCCCGGCGGCGCGGCCGAGGTTGGCGTAGAGGGTGCGCGGCCCGAGTTCGGGGGCCGACATGGCGAGGCGGACATATTCGCGCTGGCTCAATTCGCCGGTGCGGATCCAGCCGCCGCCGAGTTCGACGCCGTTCGACACGACGCGGTAGTCGGGCTGCTCGCCGGTCTTGCCGCGATTGGGCACGATGGCGACCTCGGCGTTGATCGAAAGGGTGCGGATCGCGCCTTTGAACGACCCGTCGGACTGGCGTTGCACATAACCGATGGCAGGCATTCTTCATCTCCTTGGCATCTCGCCGGGCCTCGTGCCGGGCGATGGGCGGACCAAAGGGACGGCATGAGTGGACCCGCGAACCGAAGGCCGAAGCGCAAGCGGAGGACCGGAAGCGCGGAGCTGATTTGAAGCGAAGCGAGCGCGAGGAGCGCCGCGTCAGCGGCGCGGGGAAATCAGTTTCGCGCGATGGTTTCGCGGGGACCGCGGCCGTCCCAGGTCCAACGCCCCGCGCCCCGGCACGGGATCGGCGGATGAGGACGGGATGACGTGTCGCTGTCGCGGCAATGCGAGCTGGCGGGGAGCGAAAGCGCCGATCCCCTGCCCGCTTCCCTTTGAGCGCCGCGCGCCTATAGACCATTCGCGATGGGAGGGGGCGCCACGATAGCGAGTCAAATCGAGCGGCTGGTGGCGCGGCTGGACGGAGCGGGCGTGTGCGACGACTGCATCACCGAGCGGCTGAACCTATCGGTGCGCAGCCAGGCCAATCTCGTCACGCGCGGGCTTGGCGGACAGCGCGGTTATGAGCGCATCAAAGACACCTGCATCCTGTGTGCGCGGGTCAAGACGGTGATCCGGCACGGCGCGAAATAGGCGTCAGGCGGGCGCCTTCTTCGCCCGCGGACGGCGAGCCAGCGCTTTCGCCGCCGCTTTGGGCTTGCGACCCAGACCGAGTTTCCTGGCGATCGCCTGGCGCTGCTCCGAATAGTTTCGCGCCGTCATCGGATAATCGGGTCCCAGACCCCACTTCGCGCGGTATTCCTCCGGCGTCAGGCCGTGATCGACGCTGAGGTGGCGCTTGAGCGTCTTGAATTTCTTCCCGTCCTCGAGACAGACGATATGGTCGGGCTTGACCGAGGCGCGGATCGAAACGGCGGGTTTGAGTTCGGGTTCGGGCTCGAGTTCGGCGCCCAAACCGGCGAGCGCGCCATGAACGCGCGCGATCAGATCGGGCAGATCGGCGACGCCGACACTGTTGTTCGAGACGTGCGCCGCGACAATATCGGCGGTCAACACGAGCAAGCTATCGTTCTGCACGTCGGCCATTTGCCGTCTCCCCTGATCTCTACGCGACCGGGGGTAGGTAGCGGTAGGGAGTTCGTCAATTCCTGCAGTAGTCGCACAATAAAAAGCCGCGCGGCGGTAAAGCGCCGCGCGGCAGGATATTGAAACAAAGCTGTCGCGCTAGCGGATCGAAACCGACCGCCACACGACAAGACATTGCATGATCCGGCACGGCCTGTCGATCAGCGCCGCCTTTTCCACGGCGCGCTCATAGGAGCGATAGGTGCCGTAGGGCGACCACAGGGTGCCGCGCACCTCCGGGTGCGGATATTGCTGTTCGAGCACATAATTGGGACGTTCGGGAGCCATGATGCCCTCCATCGAAAAGAGGGGATGGCGGGTGCGCCGCCATCCCGCGTGAGGGTCAGGCCGCGAGCGGTTCGGGCTTGGGCTCGGCCCCCGTCCGCGCGGCGGCGACCATTTCGGCCGCCGCGACGGAGCCGACGCCGCCGCGCGCGGTGTAGGCGGACGGCGGAAAGGCCATCCATTTCGGCACCCAAGCCTCGACCTTGGGCCGCCCGTTCGCGCCGTCCAGATGATCGCGAACGATGCGCTTCAAGACCTTGCCCGGCTCCTTCGCGTTGGCGCTGGCGATCTCCTCGCCCGCGACCTCGGCGACGATGCGGGTCAGCACCTCCTTGTCGCGAACAAGCTCGAAAAAGGCATCGTCGGCCTGCCAACAGGCCGCCATATCGACGCCGATCTCGGTCCCGACCGCCTCGACGGCGGCGCTGCCGCTTTCGAGCGTTTCGCCGATCACGATGACGATCACATCCATCACCGCGCGGTCGGGAAGATCGAGCAAGCGCAGGAATAGTCCGGCAAGCCCAAAGCCATCGCCGTTGCCGCCGATCACGGTCGGTTCCTCGGCCGAAAAGCCGAGCAGGTCGAGGACCGCGCGGCGCTTGGCGTCGAAGTCGGCTTCGGCGCGACAGGTTTCGACGCTCTCGCGCGCCGCCTCGTTGCGGCAGGTCTGCGGCTCGGGCTTCACGCGCCACAGATACGACCCGGCGATGGCATGGGCTACCATCAAGCGCAGCGCGACCTTGGGATGGCCGGTGAGCGCGGCTCGGGTGGCGGCATGACGATGCAGGTCGATATAGGTCTGCATCGAACTCGTCACTTCGGGGCGCGGCACTTTCGGGCCGCTGTCGATGGCCTCACCGCGTTCGAGCCTTTTGGCTTCCTTGGCGGTCACATAGCCTTCGTGGAAGGTGATTTCGCCGTTGTCGCGGACCTCGATATAGATGCGCCCGCCCTTGCGCTTGGGCGCCTTGCAATGCTCCCAGGTCGAAAAATATTGCCCGCGCGGGACGATGACGACATCGCTCCATCCGTCGTCCAGATAGGCGTTGCGGCGGTCTTCGATCACCGCCTCCTGCGCGGTCCAGAACGCCTCGGCGTCGGCGAAATAGCGGTCCTCGCCGAATAGATCGGCAATGACGGCAAGCCCGCTCGCCTCGACATCGAACAGCGCATGATCGACCTTGATCGACGCGCCGCCGAACAGCCACCCTTTCAATTGATGACCGGTCGGGCAATAGGCGTCCGCATCGTCGTAAAGCGCCAGCCATGCCTTTTGCTGCGCCTTGCTCGCCAAGGTCAGATGGCGGACGGTCGCGGCGTTGATCGCCTCGTCGCGATAGAGGGTGCGGACGCGGGGCAAGAGATTGCCGAGCGCGAGGATGCGTTTGACGCCCTGTTCGGGGATGCCGAAGGTCGCCGATATATCGGCGATGTCGCGGCCTTCCTTCGCCAGCCGGGTGAAAGTTTCCCAGCGGGTCACCTCGTCGGGGGCGAGGCGGGCGATATTCTCGATCAGCGACGCCTCGATCGCGGCGACATCGTCGCCATCCTCGAGAATCGCGCAGGGCAGCGGCTCGCCCGCGCCGTCCTGTTCGTCGGCGACGATCCGGGCGGCGGTGAAGCGCCGCGCGCCCGCGACGATCTCGAACGCGCCATCGGCGCAGTTGGGCCGCACGAGCAGCGGCACCATGACGCCGCGCGCGCGCACGGTCGGCAAGATGTCCGATACATCGGGCGCTTTCTTCGCATAGCGCATATTGGCCTTGCTGATCGACAGCTTGCCAAGGTCGATAAAAGAGAGTTTCATCTTTCATGCTCCTATGAGCGCCGGTCCGTTGTTCTTTCCGGGATGGCGGACCGGCTTAGTCAGCGGCGAGACGCGCCGCGCGTTATCCGCCGTCTGGCGGCGGAATCTCGCCGTCATTCTCCGCGCGCGCGAGGCGGCGGAACGCCGTTTCGGCGGCAAGGATCGAACCGGCGCGGCGCGACCATGACGCCCATGTCGAAAGCGGATGCGCCGTCATAAAACCGATATCGCGCTCGATGCCGAGGCCGAGGGGCAAGCGGGCGCTCGCCAGTTCGGCGAGGCTGAAAGTGCCGAGTTCGGGACAACCGAACCCCAAGTCGGCGAGGCCGAACAAAGTGTCGCCATCGGCATAAAGCTCGGTCGCAAGCCATGTCGCCGCGCCGACCGGATTGAAGAATTTTACCAGCGGAACGGGGTCGGGTTCGGAAAGGCCCTGCTGGAGCGCATCGTGGTGCGCGGCGGCATTGCCGCGCAGCGCGGCGTGAAGGTCGGGGGTCAGGAGCATCATGCCGCTGCCCTCCGCAATGTCTTGGCTTCGCTCGCTTCGGCATGGCGCGCGAGCAACCAGTCGGCGGCCTTGCTCGCCTGGCTCGCGGCGCGGAAGATCGCGCGATTGTCCTCGCGCAGCACGGCAAGCCAACTGCCGAGGTAATCGGCGTGGCGGACGGTCGGGACGATGCCGAGCGCGGCGCACAGGAAGGCGCTGCCCATTTCGGCGACCAGTTCCTCGCGGGCATAATCCTTGCTGCCGAATGCCCCCGTCAATTTGCGATTCAGCCGCGAGGCGTGGCCGCTGGCGTGACAAAGTTCGTGCAGCGCGGTGCGGTAATAATTGATCTGATCGAAGAAGGCGGGCTGCGGCGGAACCTGCACATAATCTTCGCTCGGCACATAATAGGCTTCGTTGCCGCCGATGCGGAACTCGACCCCCGACGCGGCGATGACCTCCTCGGCGACGGGCACGATCTCGCGTTCGGGCAGCGGCGCGGACCGATCGGGCGCGTCGGCGGCGAGGCCGGGGCGCAAGCCTTCGCATTGCGCGATATTGAACAGGGTGAAGCGTTTGAGGAAGGGCACGGCGCGCGCGTCCTCGCCGGTCTGGCGGGCGCGTTCCTTCTCGGCTTCGGGGGTGAAGCGGTCGGCATAGACAACGGTCGTGCCGCGCTCGCCCTTGCGGACAGCACCGCCCGCTTGGACGGCTTGCCGGAAGGTTAGCCATGATTGCGACGGCCAGCCGCGTTCGATCACCGCGCCCCAGAGGATGAGGATGTTGATGCCGCTGTAGCTGCGGCCGGTCAGCGCGTTGCGCGGAAGGCCGGCGGCGGCCCCATCGGGCGCGCCCCAAGGCCGCACCCAAGGGAAGCGCCCCGCTTCCAGTTCGGCGATGATGCGGCCTGTCACCTCGTCGTATAGATCGGCGCGGGTCGCCGGGGCCGTTGCCCCTCCGGCCTTGCGGCGCGCGCGGGCGGTGCGGGTCTGGCGCATGACTATCCTCCAAGACCGCCCCAAAATCCCATGGCCTGCCCCGGAGCGGTGGTGGGCGGCGAGATGCGACCTGCCGGGCGCGGCTAGGAGGCGGGCCGCATCCGAAGGACCGGAACGCAGTGGAGGAGCCGGCGCAGCCGGCTTGCGGCACGCCGGGCCGCGCCCAGAAGGGAGCGCCGCCCACCGACGCGACCGGGGAAGGCCCACAAACACGCCGCCGCGCGGATCACGCGCGGCGACATCAGGCCGGGGCATGGCTCCGGCCCTGCGTCAGCGATCCCAGCCCGCATGGGGCGTGACGCGCGCAGCGCGGCCCGCCTTCGCTTGGTGCGCCGGCGGCGCGCCTAGCGAAGCTGAGCGCGGTCGCGCCGAAGGCGCGAGACGCCCATAGCCCGAAACCACCTACCCGGCTGGTGCTGCCATCGGCGCCCTACTCGAGCGGGTTGCTCCGTAGCGGCGCTTGTTCCACGATCGACGCGATGCGGAGCGTGGGGGATCATTGCCAATGAGCATCAGGCGGGAAATCGAACAAGCAGAGGAACGGCTTCGCCAGGCCATATTGACGAGCGATGTCGCTCGACTCGACGAGCTGCTCAGCGACACCCTGATTTTCACCAATCAGGATGGGGTGCGGCTTTCCAAACCGGACGACATGGCGGTCCACCAGTCAGGGCTTCTGAAGATCGACAGGCTCGACGTAAAAGGCGAAACGATCATTCGCGTCCTGGACAGCAGCGCCATCGTCTGCGTGACTGTCGAGCTCGCGGGCACCTATGACGGAAACGCATTCAGCGGGGTATTCGCATATACGCGGTTCTGGCACCACGATGAAGACCGATGGCAGATCGCCGCGGCGCATTGTTCGTCTGTCAGTGAAGACGGGCGGACTGATGGTTGATGTCGGATCGAGCGACCGACTGAACCGAGCGTTTCATACTGCCCCGCATCAACTATGGGGTCGCAGCCGTGACGGCCAAGTGTGGGTGCGCTGGCCGAGGACGGGAAGGCCCTTGCAATGCCATTGCGCCGCAGACGGCGTTGCGCACGCCGAGGGAAGTCATTCAATCTTTGCAGTGGGGGCATCAGATGCAGATCGTATGCAGTCAGCCTGAATGTAACGCCGCTTTTAGGCTGTGGGCGGACGCCCTCATCGAAAACACCAAGCTGACCGACGAGGGATGGTTGATCGAAGGCAAGGGCGTGCTGTTCACCAACTACGGTCACGGCGATCCCGGCGAGATCACGAGGGAGGTGATGTTGGGTTTCGATCCGGACACCGGCGCCTCCACCGTCAAGATCGTGCAACCCAAGGCGGCCAGACGCGATAAGGGGCCGGTAACTGTTCTCGCGACTGACGAGGCGGGCCAGAGATATCTGCTTCGTGAAGGCCGTCTGCAACGAAACAAGGTTTCTGCGTTCATCAAGGAGAAGTTCGCCGAGTTGAGTGGGCTGTCGGAAGTGCCGCTGATGGTGGATGGACAGCGATCGGCCCGACACTGGTATGTCGTTGCAAACCTTGATGCCGAACCCGCCGAGATCGTCGCGCAGGCCGCTGATTTCTCCAATGCTTGCGCGCGCGCCCGAACCCTCGCCGGCGGCGGGAAACGCTCGGTCGATCAGGATGACGAAGCCGAAGACCAAACGAGGCCGACTTACGGCATGGACGAAAAAGGGCGGATAACAACGCGCTCACGTCCCGGCGGCTCGGTCGAGGTCTGCGAGTTGCAAGGTTATGTATACAAGGCGCTCAAGAAGATCGTCGGCGACGATCTGAAGAAACCGAAACGCCATGGCTACTGCGTCGATGGGATGGTCGAGCCGGCCAACTTGCTCATCGAGATCAAGACCGGAACCTCCGCGCACTGCATCTATGAGGCCGTCGGACAGCTTCGCCTCTATCCCCACCTCATCGGCATTCGCGACAAGCCCGAGCCCGCGCTGCTTCTGCCCGACCAAAAGGCCCTGAAGCCGGCGATGGTCGCTGCGCTGGCAGCCGAAAGTATCTCCGTTTTCACTTACTGCATTGACGACAGCGGCAAGAAACCGCGCATCACGTTCTCTGATGCGCTGATCGAACGGTGTCGGCGGCGGGTGCGCTAGATCCGCTGCCGCTGACGCTCAGGCCGGGAACGCGTTCAGCCGAGCGGCAAAGCCGCCTGCGCCGAACCGCCGCGCGCCGACCAGGGCTCGTCGGTGCGCTCGACCGCCAACCGCGCAGCGGGATATTGCCGCACCAGCGCCAGCGCCTCGGGTGCGGTCGCATGGAGCCAGGCGTCGTGCTCGTCGGGTCGCAGGATAACGGGCATGCGGTCGTGGATGTGGAACAGTTCTGCAGTCGCATCGACCATGACGCCGGTATAGCAGTCGCCCCATTCGTCGGTCGGACGCCAGAGGCCCGCCCAGGCCGCGAGTGGCTGATCGGTTACGCTGATCCAGGTTTTCGTCATCGCGCCCGCCGGGCCTTCGGCTTCGGCAAAGGCGGTGAAGGGAATGAGGCAGCGGTGGGCGGGCTGCGCGAACCATTCGCGCCACATACCGAATGGCGACATGAGTTTGTCGTCGCGCGCGTTATTGACCGGGGTGGGCTTGTTGGGCGCGCCGGTCCGCTTGCTCACGGAATGGCGAGGGAATCCCCAGGTCATCGCGTCCATGACGCGCGCGCCGCCTTCCTCGCGCACGACGAAACCGGTCCCGCCTTTCCAGACGTCGCCGGGCGCGGCATTGGTCGCCTTCGGCCGGCGCGCGCGAAAGGCCGAAGCCACCTCGTCGATCGACGCCTTCATCGTCACCAGATTGCACAAGGCGGCGGACGCTCCTTCAGGTGGCGCCGGTCAGCAGTTCGTCGAAGTTCGGCTGGATCGGCGGCATGACAAGGAAGCTATCCTTGGGGAAGGTCCGCAAGATGTCCAGCGGGTCGCGCTCCTGCATCAGCCAGTCGAACCAGTCGTCGGGCCGGACGACGGCGACATGGCGATCCTTGAGCGGTACGAGATCGGGATAGGCCGGCACGGTGAGCGCGGCGAAGCTGTCGGGCCATTCGCGCCCGCCGGGGCGCCAGACGCCGGCGATGCAGAAGAAAGGCTCGTCGGTGACGAGGCTCGCGGCATAGAGGGTCTTGCCGCGCCGGACGAGGCCGAACTCGTTGGCGAGCAGCAGGCAGGGCCGGTCGATGATCGCGGTTTCGGATTTGAGTAGCGGGATCTCGAAGATATCGGGATCGCGCGAGGGCAGTCCCCAATGAAGCTCGACCTCGCGTTCGGCGTCGCCGTCCCAAATCATGACGCGGTGGCGCTTGCCGATGCCGATCAGCGCGTCGTCCGTCTCGACGTCCATAGGCTATCGCCTAGCAGCGGAAGCGGCGAACCGCGCGCTTCCATTCGTGATCGGGCGGATATTCCAGCTCAATGTCATCGACCGATTGCCGGACGAGCTCGAACTTGACGGGCCGCACCCGCCGCCCGGTGCGCCATTTGCAGCGGATGCACCAGAAGCGCGCGAGCGCCTTTTCGAAGCGGACATCCCAGCCGCGGCGCTCGAAGCGCCACCAAAGGCCGTGCGGGTTGAAGGCGGTGCTATGGCCGCAGCGACAAACGGGCTTGACCGCATAATGCCAGGCCGCTGCCTCGAAGAGATTGGTCGCGAGGCGCGTTCCATCGGCGGTCCATCGACCCACGGCATGGCGCGCCCGGTCACAACGGGAGGGCCGGCTGTTCGGCCGCGGACGCGCCCACGCCGCCGGTCTCGATCGCGTCGATGATGATACGCGCCAGCTCGTGCGCGGCGTCGGTCCGAAGGTGCGGCTTGGGCGCGGTAATTCCGACGCGCGCCCAACCGGGCGCCGTGAGGATGGTTTCGACGATTCGACTCGGGTTGATCTGTTCCATGTGCCAATGAGAACATAGAGAGAACAACAAGACAAGACGGATCGCGACGAGCCGAAAGGCGGCGGCGCTCGGGCCGCTTCCGATGCCCGCGATTTTCGGCAGTTAGCGGCGAATAAAAAAGATGGGCGGCGCGGCCTCGCGCGCCTCGGCCTCGGTGTCGGGCCGCTGCCGGACGGCGAACAGGCTGCTGCGCGGCGTCGCCATCGGCGATCCGCGCTCGCCCGCGACGCGCCCCATATAGGCGCGGGTTTCGCCGGGAAGCCGCGATCGTCCGGCAAGCCAGGCCGAATAGCGCGCCGGTCCCGCATTATAGGCACCGAACAGGCCCGGATAACCGAAGCGGTCATACATGAGCCGCAGATAATAGGTGCCGGCCATGATATTGTCGCGTGGCGCGTGCGGATCACTCCCCAGCCCGAGCCGCGACCGCATGTCGGCCCATGTCCCCGGCATGAGCTGCATGAGACCCATCGCCCCGGCGCGGCTGACGATCGGGCGGCCATCCAGCATCGTCCGCCCGCCGCTTTCGGCGCGCATGACGCGTTCGATCCATTCAACCGGCACGCCATAGCGAGCTGACGCCTCGGCGATATAGGGCTGCCAGCGATTGATCGACTGCGCCTCGACAGGCGACGCCGCGAGCAGCGCGAGCGCGGCGAGCGCGATCTTCAACGCCGCCATAAGAGCCGTGCCTTGCCGACAATATCGCCCGCGCCGGTGATGCCGAAATAGCGCCCGTCGAACGAAGCGGCGCTGTCGGCCATCAACAGGAAATACTCCCCCGGCCCAAGCGCGACGCAGCCCGACCACCACGGCATCGGTCGCCCGGCGCCGTCGCGATCGAGGCGGCGCGCGACAAGATGCCCGTTGACGGTCACGCGCGCGCCAGCGGTGCAAACCTCGTCGCCCGGCACGGCGGCGACGCGCTTCACCAGCGGCACATTGCCGGGAAGATAATGGCGGCGCGCCGCGAGCATCCGAAACTCATCGGGCACGCGCGCGATCACCATGTCGCCGCGCGCGAGCGCTGCACCGTCACCAACCGCATAAAGCCCGACCGGCGCGCTGGCGCTGGCGTTCCACACCAGGCGCGGGCGCGGCTCGACCAGCAGCGTCGTAGCGAGCGCGCTGGCGAGGCCGCCGAGCGCGAGGCTCCAGCCCCAAAGTCGCTTGAGGCGGGGAGGTCGCGAAAGCTCCGCCCCCGCCGGGCGCGGGTCTCCGCGTTCATTCATGGCGACCGTCCGCATCGGCGGTGCCGCGCGACCAGCTTTCAAGGTCGTCGGGATGATAATAGATGAGGCGTCCGTGACGACGGAAGCGCGGCCCCTTACCGCTGACGCGCAGCTTTTGCAGCTTGCGCCAGCCTATGCCGAGAAAATGGGCGGCTTGTGCCGTATTGAGATAGGGGCGCCCTGACGGCCCCAGACGGTTTCCATCGGTCGGCATCGCTTCCACGCTCCTGCTTTCAAGCTCGGCGCGGGGACTAGCGCGATGGGGGAGAGCGGCAGAGGCCCGCAATCGGCACCTTTCATTTTCGGGCCGGGCCGCAAAAATCAGCGTGAGGAGAATATTCCTCGCGCCCGCGTGATTATATTCTATGGAGTCGCGGGCCGATTGGCCGTGGTCATGCGGGCATGGAACGCCACGGCCGCAAGATACTTGCCGACAATTTGAAGGAGCTGCGCGACCTTCATGCGATGACGCAGGAGGATTTGGCGGGCGCGGCGCAGATCGACCGCAGTTCCATCAGCATGATCGAGCGCGAGAAATTTGCGGCATCGGTCGACATGATCGAAAAGATCGCTGGCGCCTTTCAGGTCGGGATCGACGAAATGCTCCAGCCCGGCCTCGCCGAGAGAACGCGCGAGCGCCTCGGCAAATAGCCGGATCAGGGAAAGGCGCCGGAGAGCCAGTCGGCAGGCATCGACATTGCCGCACGCCGGGCCGCTTCGACGAGGCGTTGGCTGCGCCGCCTCCACGGCGCGGCATTGACGCGCCAATTGGCAACACCGGCAGTTCCGAACAGAGCATCGGCGATGTCGCGCTGGGTGGCTCCGGCCTGGAGCGCGTCGTGAACACGCAGAACTTGGCTCCAGCGTTTGGCGCGCTGCTCGGCGGGAAAGTGGCTGGGCCGCCAACCGCAATCGCGCGCGAGCGCGATCAGGCGAGCGAGTGCGACGATTGCCGGGCTATCGAGCCGCGTGACATGCACGGTGAGCGCGACGGGATCGCCGCATAAGCTGCCAGTGCGAATATCGAGCCGAAGCGGCCGTGCAGCCGTTCCGAACAGCCAATGCTCACCCTCTGCGCTTATCGCCATCATGCGCTTCTCCCGCACGCGCGACAGGTCGAAATTGCACTTGTCCAGCGCGCAGCGCCGCGCGGTCGCAGTCAGGAGGAAGGGATCGGTGTCGGCGGTCCAGAGAGGGGAAGCGGTGCGGGCATCGGCCGTAAAGACTGGCCGATTGCGAAGGCCGCAGGCCAGCGCAGTGGCGTCCGCATCGCTGCCGGCCTGATAGTCGGCCCGCCGCCGCAGCCATTCCCAGGCGAAGGCGTGGCGCCCGCACTGATCTAGCCAGGCATAGGCGGCCGGGTCGCGCCAATCGGCGACGAGCCGACCGGCGGACATGGTTCGTCTCGCTATCCGCCCAAGATGCCCGCTCGGGCCGCCTCCTGTTCGGCGACATAATCGGCGATGGCTTCGGCCTGTTCGGGCCGCAGCGCGTCGATCGCCGCGAGGCCATCGATGTCGGGATCGCCGAGCAGAACCGACGGGCATTGCCCTTCGACATTGCCGAGGTTGGGTCGATGCTGGGCGTAGCCGACGAGCGCGGCAAGTTCGGGATCGAAGTGCCGCGCGACCTCGGGCGGATAGACGAGATATTGATTTTCGAAGGTTCGCAGCCAACCGAGGCAATAGCCGACGATCACCGCGCGCCGCACCGCATCCGATACATTGGCGCCGGCACCGTGGACGATCGAACCGAGGAACAACAGCGCCGAACCGGGCGCCATTTCTGCAACGAGCGGCGCAATGACGGCGGGGTCGGCCGCCTCGTCGCGGTGGCTCCCCGGCCAGAGCCGCGTCGCGCCATTGTCGGCGGTGAATGGGTCGATCGGCCAGATGACGTTGAGCTGATACTCCATGCCGGTCTTGTCGCCGCCCCATAAATCCTGATCGCGGTGCGGCGCCTGCGCGAGCGCGCCGGGATGGATCTCGACCGCCTGCGTCAGATTGAGGGCGATGCGGTCGCACCATGCACCGAGGATCGTATCGGCGATGGTGCGGATCAGCGGATGCTGGACGAGCGTAGCGGCATGACGCGAGCGACGCAGCAGCGCGCCGAACCGCTTGGTCCGCGCGCCATAGAAGCCGCCTTCGCAAAAGGGCGTCGTCTCGAACCGCGGCGCCAGGTCGGTCTCGAGTGCGGTGACGGTATTGGGCGACAGGACATTCTCGACGATGCAATAGCCATCGGCGAGCAGCATCGCGGCGCAGCGGGCGGGATCGTGCGTCATCGTCACTCTCCCTCAAGCCAGTTCGGCCGCGACGGGCGCGATCGTGTCCGGCGTATAAATGCCGGTCGCGGCGAGCAGCGCCGGCGTGTCGGAATCGAGGTCGAGACGGAAGGCTCCGATCGAACTGCCCCGATGGTTGCGGGCGGGGCCGAGCGGCGCTGCGCGCCAGCCCATCGCGAGGATGGTTTCGCGAAAAACCGCGGTGACGACGCCGGTCAGCACCGACACGCCCGAATGCAGTGCATGATCGACCGTCGCCGATATGAGGCGGTTGCGGACGGCGCGCCGCTCCTCGCGGCCGAGCCGTTGCGGCAGGCATAGCCGGGTGATCTCCATGACGTGCGGTCCATGCGGGATGGCGCCATCGCAAAGCCCCGCAAAGTGATCGCCCAGCAGGTGACGCCGTGTCGTCGGTAGAAGTCGCATCGACGCGGCATGGTGGCCATCCGCATCGACGGCGATCAGATAATGCGCGTCGTCACCGTCATATTGGTCGAGTTCATATCGGCCAGCGACGACCGGCACGTCCCAGCCGAGCTGGTCGACGAATTGCTCTTTGCGGTCGCGGAACATCGACGCGGCGAGCGGATCGGCGAGTGAATAGCCGTGGCGGATATGGATCATGGCAATGGCTCCCTTGATTGTTTCCATCAAGGGAGCAGGCGAGCGCGAAAGCGGTAAGTCCCATTACTGGGAGATTGAATCATCGAGGCCAATCAGCCCGGCGCGCTGCGCCACGCGGGCAAGTTCCGTGCGGCTGCACACGCCGAACATCCGCCGAAGGTCGCGCATGTAGGTGCGAACCGTGTTGAGCGTGAGGCCCATGATGAGCGCGATCTGCGCATCGGTGCGACCGATGACGGCCCAGCGAAGGCATTCGAGACGGCGTGCGTTGATATGGGGAACATCGGTCACCTCGATGGGAACTGGATAGCCGTTCACTCGCCGCGCCTCGGCAAAGGCTTCGTCGGCGATCCAGGCCGCGGCGCGGCATAATGCTGGCGACGGAAGTTCGCTCGCGTCGGTCGCGAAGGTGCAGCATCCGGCAGGTTCACCCGGAACCGAAACCGGAACGGTCAAACCGATACGCAGTCCGTGCCGGACGGCTTCATCCAAAATCCGGACCTGCTTCGGATCAGGCTGCAAAGTCCGGCGCATTTCATTCCAGGTGAAGGGCCGGTTGGTTCGCTGCGAGGTGAGCAGCGCGGGATCGTGCAGATAATATCTTCGGGCGACGAAGATCTCGCCCCACTCGTCAAAATTGTGATGGAAGATCAGGCGGCGTCCAGGGCGGATGAACCAAGAGGCGTGAACGATCGCGAGCCGGTTGAAGCCGAGTTCGCCGGCAGCCGCGAGCGTATGGTCGAAGATTTCGGTTGCGCTGCGTGCGGCGCGGACCCGCCGTTCGTGATACCGGATCAGCCGGTCGAGCGACATGACCGTGGACCGGGTTCGCCGCGGTCATAACGACCGGCGGCATAGAATATATTCCACAGAATGAAGCGGATCGGTGGTCCAGCCGATCGGTTCGGGATCGCCCCTAGCGCGCCCATCCTTCATGCGCGCGGGGCGCAATCACCAAGCCGCGGTGCAACACCGCGAGGCGGCTACGGACGGCCGCCGCGAAGGTCAGCGCACGCGCGTCCAGACCTTCGTTCGGCAGAAGATAGCTGCCTTGCAACCTTTCACCTCCAGCTTGCCATCGGGGCGGAGCGTCAGATAGGCCTTGGCCGCGCCATCCCCGGTCTCGGGGTCATAGACCGGCCCCCCCTTCCATTCGCGCGGACCGCCCGCAAAGCCGTGCAGGACGACCAGCCCCTTCAATCGGCGGTCGCGCAGCTTGGGATCGGGGTTGCGTTCATCGCGCTGATCGGGGTTCGCCCGGATGCGGGTCGCATCGACGATCTTGCCGCAGAGGGCCGCCCCGCAGGTGTATATCTGGACGCGGCCCCCCTCGCTGCCGGTCGCCCAGATACCGGCGATGCCTTGCCCTGACGGAGCGGCCTCTGCGGTGACGATGCCCGCAGCGCCAAACGCAACCGCCGCGAGCATCGCCGTTCCTGCAATCATCGCCCTTCGCATCGGGCCGCTCATTTCGGCATGGGAGCCACAAGCGGGGGCGAAAGGGTCGCAAGCGCGCGTTGCGCCAGCGCCCGGTCGTCGTGCTGCCATGGATGGAAGTTCGGTCGGAAATAGGCGAACAGGTCGCGGAGCAGCAGGCGCATCAGGCCGGGCTTTCCATAGAGATAGGCGAGTAACCCGCCCCACGTCCGCAGGTTGTTCTTGCCGTCCTGCCGCAACAGGTCGGCGGTGTTGCGGAACACGACATAGTGAAAGCGGATGCCCGCCGCGAGCATGGTGAAGGACCGCAGCGTCCATCGCCGGAACGGCGACCGGCTTCTCATGGCGAGCAGCAGCGTATCATAGGCGACCGCCTTATGCTCGATCTCCTCGATGGCGTGCCAGCGCCACATGCGCTGCGCCTCGGCATCGGCGCCGGCGAGATGCGCGGGGTCGGCCAGGATCGCGTTGGCAAGCGTCGCGGTGAAATGCTCGAGCGCGCAGGTTCCGGCAAGCTGCATCAGCGGCGGACGCTTCTTCGCCCATGCGATTGTCCGGGCCGCACGGTCCTCCGATGATGTGAGGTCATAGCCCGCATCCCGCGCCTGTCGGTTGAAAAAGACATGCTCGCGCGAGTGGGTCGATTCCTGAAAGATGAAATCGTCGATCTGTTCGCGCAGGACTTCGGGCGCTTCATCGCGATAGTGGCGAACCGCCGACATGAAGAATTTTTCGCCGACCGGGAAAGTCGATGACAGCGCGTTATAAAAGGCGGTTCGCCCGGCATCACCGCCGTGCCACCAGCGACGCGCGGTCATGCCGCGACCGAATTTCCAGTTACGCTTTTCGATGACGAGGCCGGTCGGGGTCTGCGTCCTGTCGGTCATCATCTTCTCCTTCCTGCGATAAGAGGAAATGGGCCGCCGCACGGTGCCGGGGAAGGAACCGGGCGGCGGCCAGTTCTCTCGGAGAGAGAGTGCGAGTGAAAGCAGTCCGCTGGTCCCTCGGTCTGCGAAAAATCCGGGCCGATGCTTGCACCCGGGAGCAAGCTTGGCATCGGCCCGAGGTAGTTCCCCAGTGGAGAGGACCTAGAATTTCTTGGCGATGCTGAACCCGATGATGCGCGGATCGAGGGTGAAGACGTTGGTCGTCAGGCCGCTGTCGTCGCTGTTCAGGAAGGCGTCGGTAATCGGCGTCGAGTTGAAGACATTCTTCACATAAGCCTCGATCGACAGGTCGTCGGGACCATCGACGCGCAGCGAGATGTTGAAGTTCGTCCAGCTTCTCAGGCGGTCATAGGGGTTGAGGTTATAGACACGCGCCCAGCTCTTGGCCTGCCAATAGCCATCGCCGCGGATCGTAGCACTCCAATCGCCATCGAACGGGATGGTGTATTCGGCGCCGACATTGACCGTCCAATGCGGTGAATTGGGCAACTCCTTGCCGCCGAGGTCCGTATAGAAACCGCCACCGCCGTTGATTTCCGGGTAATTGGCCGGATCATAGAGTTGGCCGGTCGCGGGATCGGGCAACCGGGTCCCGCCCAGTCCGAAAATGCCGCCATACCCGCCGCACAGCTTCCAATATTCAACGACCTGATCCTTGGTCCGCACCCAGGATTCGGCATAGTGAAGCGGCACGACGCAGTTCGACGGCAGTTGCGGCCACGGTTTCACCACGACATAATCGGGATTGCCCAAGGTCCGGTTCATCGGGTCGATCGACTTTTCGCCCTTTCCGATGCGGGTCCTTAGATAGCCGATATTGGCGTTGAGGCGCAGCCGGTCGACGGGCTCGAACAGCGCCGACAGTTCGGCGCCCCACACCTTGGCGTCGAAATTCTCGTTGATCGCCGTGCGGTCGCGAATCTGCGACACCTGATAATTCATATAGTCATAATAGAAGGCGCTGGCATTGAGCGTCAGCCGTCCCCCCATCAGGACATTCTTGGTGCCGATCTCCAAGGCGTTGACGAACTCCGGCTCGAATGTCGGACCATAGTTGACGGCCGTAAGCTGCAGGACGGGGATGAAATTCGCCGCTTCCGCCGCGTCCTTCAATGCCGCCGGTACGAAACCCGCGTCGACCAATTGCTGCGCCGTGGCAAAGCCCGGAGTCGGCGGGTTCATGCCGCCAGCTTTGTAGCCACGACTATAGAAGGCATAGACCAGCGTATCGTCGGTGAAGCCGAGTTGCGGTTTCCAGTCGATGCCGGCGCGGCCGGTGAACTCGCCCCAGCTCAACTTGATGTCTGGTCCGGCCGGATATCCCTTACCGACCAAGCCGCCCGCCTCGATGGTAGGAGCCAGAAATAATTGGCTCGGCACCGGCGTGAAGGTCTTGCGGTCGCGCGTATAGCGCAGGCCCGCCGTCAGCTTCAGGTCGGGAGTGATCTCATAATAGGCCTCGCCGAACGCCGCCCAGCTTTCCAGCTTATAGGGGTTGGAAGAACGGAAATAATTATGCCCTTCACCGTCGATATTCTCGACCGGGTTGGGATCGATATAGGGGCAATATTCGGCTCCTTCAACAAGAGGAAGGCCTGCCAAAAATCCAATACTATCTTTATAGCATCCGTCGGTGCCCCCGCTGAATGGATACATCGACGCCACGGCTGTGAACAAATTGCTCATCACATAATAGTCGTTTTGAGTCCGGAATTTCGTGTAATTCCCGCCGATGCTGAAATTGAACGGCCCGTTGAAATCGGACTGAAGACGCAGCTCCTGAGCGAACTGCTTTGAATCGGCGGACGAGATGTCGAAGACCCCGAGCGTATCAGAACAACCGATCTGCGGATCGCACAATATCCCGCCGGGCGCGATTTCGCGCATACGACCCGGAACAAAGGAAACCACACCGCCAACGACTTGAGGGTCCACCCAACCAGATGTGTCATTGAAGATCGGCTGTGTATTGAAGCGGTTATAGTCCTGAAAACTGTAAACGCCGTCCCAGTTCCACGCGGTCTGTGAGGACAGGGTGAGACCATCGGCCAGATCGGCGTCGAGATTGAGTTCGAGCAGGTCCGATTTGGCGCGATAGATCGGATCCCGGAAGGATGCGATTTCGCGAAGATCGCGCGATTGCATCAGGCCGCCATAGGGATCGACGAGTTTGATGAGTGTCTCGCCTCCTCGAAGTACGGGATCCGGGCTTGAACTGGTTGGCGGCAAATATCCTTGGACAAAGATTGAGTTCGTTACCCCAAGACCAAAGACATAGCCGGTAGCGAGGCCATTGGGCGTGCCGAATGCATCATCATCGTAGAGGCTGCCTGCCTTGCAGCCGGTGCTGAACAAGGCCTGGCGTAAAGCCAATAATTTCGAATTTTGGATGTCAGTGGTTTGCCTTGCGGAAAGAGATGCGGACCCGACCATCTCCGGGCTGGCGTCACGATGGCAAAGCTGTTTGCCGGTGCGCGAGCGATTGTCGCTTTCGCGAAAGCGCTCCCAGATGAAATTGCCGCGCAGCCAGTCATTCTCGAAGCCGA
>NZ_JAOZVW010000116.1 GCF_025869345.1 Sphingopyxis sp. | reverse complement strand
GACGTTGCTGAGCGGGACCCCGGATCAAGTCCGGGGTGACGGCGAAGGTAAGATCCATTCTATCCTTCAAGCTGGATCACTCCCGCCCTTGCCGCGGCGGTCGTAGCGCGCCTGCAGCATCGCCCAGGCGGCGCGCAGGCCGAGCGCTGCGCCGCCCTTCGGCCGGCCGGGCCTGGCCGAAGGGCGCCAGGCGAAGGTGTCGAAATGCGCCCAGGCGGCATCCTCGGGGATGAAGCGTTTGAGGAACAGCGCCGCGGTGATCGATCCCGCGAAGGCCGAACTGCCCGCATTGCCGAGGTCGGCGATGTCGGTTTCGAGCAGGTCGGCATAGCCGTCCCACAGCGGCATCCGCCACAGCGGATCGTCGCGATCGGTGCCGCCGCGCAGCAGATCGTCGGCGAGCGCGTCGTCATTGGCATAGAGCGCGGGCAGGTCGGGGCCGAGCGCGACGCGCGCGGCGCCGGTCAGCGTGGCGAAATCGACGATCAGTTCGGGCTTGTCCTCGCCCGCCTTCGCGAGCGCGTCGCCGAGCACGAGCCGGCCCTCGGCATCGGTATTGCCGATCTCGACCGTCAGCCCCTTGCGGCTTTTGAGCACGTCGCCGGGGCGGAAGGCGTCCGAGGAGATGGCGTTTTCGGCTGCCGCGACGAGGCAATGGAGCCGCACCGGCAATCCGCTCGCCATCACCAGTTCGGCGAGCGCGAGGACGTGCGCGGCGCCGCCCATATCCTTCTTCATCAGCCGCATCCCGGCCGCGGGCTTGATGTCGAGTCCGCCGCTGTCGAAGCTGATCCCCTTGCCGACCAGCGCGACGCGCGGGTGATCCTCCTTGCCCCAGACGATCTCGATCAGCCGCGGCGCGTGATGCTTCGCCGCGGCGCGGCCGACCGCATGGATCATCGGATAACCCTGTTCGAGCGCTTCGCCCCTGGTGACGGTCAGCGTGCCGCCGTGCGCCTTGGCGATGCGCTCGGCCGCCTTCTCGATCGCCGCGGGCCCCATGTCGGCGGCGGGCGTGTTGACGAGGTCGCGGACGAGCGCGACCCCGCGCATCTCCGCGACCGTCGGCGCGATCGCACCGACGTCGGCGGTCAGCAACACGCGCGGACCCTTGACGGGCGGGTTCGATTTATAGGCGTCGAAGCGATATTGTGCGCTCAGCCAGCCGAACAGCGCCTTGCCCGGCTGCTGTCCTTCGAGCCGGTAGCGGCCCTCGGGCAGGATCTGCGCGAGCTTGGCGAGGCACCAGGCCGACAGCGCGTCAGCCTTTGCCACCGTGGTCACCACCGCCCAGCGTTCGGGATCGTCGCCGGGCAGGATCGCGTGGACGAAGGCGTCGGGCTTGAACCCCACCGCGGCGAGGTGCGCGCGCTCGCGCGCGTTGCGGCCTTTCAGCCATTCGTCGTAGCTCGTCTTGTCGACGACATGGATCGCGCGGGCATCCTGTCCCTTGTCGGGCTGGATCAGGTCGGAATAGTCGGTCATGGCGTCGTGCTAGGCCGGTGGGGAAACTTTGTCGATTCCCGGCGTTGTTGGAGCATGACGACGACATTCCGCCACCCGATCGCCGCGCTCCTTCTGACGAGCCTTCCCCTGATGACCGCCTGTTCGGAGAAAACGCAAACCCCGGCGGAAAAGGCCGCGGCCGCCGCGGTTCCCGGCGCGCCGCCGGGCGGCGCCGACGATGTTGCGGCGCGGCAGGCGACGGCGTCGAACGTGCGCGAGGCCAACGATCTCGTCGAATTTTCCTATTCCTATCCGGTCGAGGCGGCGCGCATTCCGGCGCTCGCCAAATGGCTCGACAATGATCGCGCGGTGAAGCGCGACGCGCTGGTCGCCGAGGCGCGGCGCGACCGGGCGGCGGCGGAGAAGGAGGGTTTTCCCTATCATGCGCACAGCCATTTGCAGAGCTGGAAGCGCATCACCTCGACCCCGCGCTTCCTCAGCCTGTCGAGCGAGATCGGAACCTATATGGGCGGCGCGCACGGGATGCAGGGGTTCGACACGCTGATCTGGGACCGCAACCATGCGACCCGGCTCAAGCCGCTCGACCTCTTCACCAGCCCCGCCGCCTTCGACAACGCCGCGAAGGACGATCTGTGCGCCGGTATCGAGCGCGCGAAGGCGGCGCGCGGCGTCACCTGGTCGCGCGAGCCCGGCACGCCCTTTGCGGACTGCCCGGTGCCGTCGGCGCAGACGATCTGGCTCGGCTCGTCGGACGGGCGCTATCTCGATCGCCTGACGATCGCGATCGGACCCTATGAAATCGGCCCCTATGCCGAGGGCAGCTACAAGATCAACCTGCCGATGTCGGCCGCGTTGGTGAACGCGCTGAAGCCCGAATATCAGCGCGATTTCCTGCCGATCAACTGAGGAGTAAAGCCATGCCGGCCAAATCCAAAGCCCAGCAGAAAGCCGCCGGCGCCGCGCTCAGCGCCAAGCGCGGCGACACCCCGAAATCGAAGCTCAAGGGCGCGTCGAAACAGATGGTCGACAGCATGTCCGAAAAGCAGCTCGAGGATTTCGCCAAGGGCTCGACCAAGGGCAAGCCCGAGCATGCGGGTTAGGGGAGCAACCCTCGACAATTGCTCACCTCGTCATTGCGAGCGCAGCGAAGCAATCCAGAGCAGGCGTAAACCGCTCTGGATTGCTTCGCTGCGCTCGCAATGACGTGCGTAGGCTTTACTCCGCCGCTTCCAGTTCCGCCGGAGCCGGCGCTGCTTTCGCATCGCCCGCCTTGGTGAAGGTCAGCACGCCGTCGGCGATCTCGCCGGTCCGCATGTCGATGCGGTCCTGCACATAAGTCTGGCTGAGCCGCCATGGCAGCTTGTCGGCGTTCTTCGGCATGATGTGCAGCGCGCGCTGAATATAGCCCGACGAGAAGTCGAAGATATTCTCCTCGGTCAGGCTGTCCGGATCGGCGAGCACCGGGGTCGCGACGTCGGTGCCGGTCTGCTGCATATGATTGAGCACGCGGCAGACATATTCGGAGACGATGTCGGCGCGCAGCGTCCAGCTCGCGTTCAGATAACCGAACACCACCGAGAAATTCGGGACGTTCGAGAACATGCACGCCTTGTAATAATAATGCTCGTTCCACGCGACCGCCTCGCCATCGACGCGCACCGGAATCTTGCCCGCGACCGCGAGTTTCAGGCCGGTGGCGGTGATGATGATGTCGGCGTCGAGATGCTTGCCGGACTTGAGCTGAATGCCCGTCTTGTCGAAACGCTCGATATGGTCGGTGACGACCGACGCCTTGTCGGCCTTCATCGCCTCGAAGAAATCCGCGTCGGGGACGAGGCAGAGCCGCTGCTCCCAGGGGTTGTAGGGCGGCGTGAACGCTTGGGCATCGTAGCGGTCGCCGAGACTGTCTTTCAGCTTTTTGGTCAGAAATTCCTTGACCTTCTCGGGCTTCTCGCGCGCCCTGCGGAAGGCGATGTCCTGCAGCCGGACGTTCTTGAAGCGCGTGATCTTGTAGGCGAGCTTCTCCGGCAGGAATTTGCGCAGCGTGTTCGCAAAAGCATCCTTCGCCGGGCGGATGAAATACCAGGTCGGGGTGCGCTGGAGCATGGTGACATGCGCCGCGCCCTTGCCGTCGCCCTTTTCGGTCATCGAGGGGACGATCGTCACGGCGGTGGCGCCCGATCCGATCACGACGACCTTCTTGCCCGCGTAATCGAGGTCCTTGGGCCAGAATTGCGGATGGATGATCTGACCCTGGAAATCCTCGCGCCCCGCGAACTGGGCGTCGAACGGCTCGTCATAATCATAATAGCCCGAGCCGAGATAGAGCCAGCGCGCGGTCGTCGTCGTCACCGCGCCCTTGTCGTCCTCCATCGTCACCGTCCAGCGCGCCGCCGCGCTGTCCCAGTCGGCGCCGATCACCTTGGCGTTGAAGCGGATCTTGTCGCGAATGCCGCGCTCGTCGACGATGCGGTGCAGATAGTCGAGGATCGCGGGGCCGTCGGCGATCGACTTTTCATGCTTCCACGGTTCGAAGACGAAACCCAGCGTGTGCATGTCGCTGTCCGAGCGGATGCCGGGATAGCGGAACAGATCCCAGGTGCCGCCGAGATTGGCGCGCCGCTCGGCCAGAGCGAAGCTGCGGTCGGGGCAATTCATCTGAAGATGCGCCGCCATGCCGATGCCCGAAAGGCCCGCGCCAACGATCAGGACGTCCTGGTCCACAGGGCTCGCCGTGCCTGCCATGATTTCGTCTCCCGTCTGTCTTTAGGGTGCAGCTTACGCACCGCGTTGCATTTTGCAATCGAATTGACGTTTACGGAAAGTGCCGCTGCGGCTATGGGCTTTTTTCGCTGTCACATATCCGTCATGGCGATGTCATTCATTTGCAATCAAGACCGCCTGACGGGGCGGCAACGGAACGAACCAGACCAGACGAATGCGGCAGATTGCGGTCCTTCCCTATCGATTCGGCGGTCCCGACAAGGACGGGCCGACCGAGATTTTGCTCGTCACCTCGCGCGGCACGGGGCGCTGGGTGATTCCGAAGGGTAATCCGCTGAACGGCCTCGATCGCCATGCCTCCGCCGCAGTGGAGGCCGAGGAAGAGGCCGGGGTGATCGGCGCGGTCTGCCCGACCTCGATCGGCAGCTATGAATATCGCAAGCGCCGCGCGAACGGCGCGGCGATCATGTATAATGTCGAGGTTTTTCCGCTCGCGGTGACGCGCGAACTCGACGAATGGAAGGAAATGGACGAGCGCGAGCGGCGCTGGTTCACGCTCGATCAGGCGGCGGATTCGGTCGACGAGGCCGATCTTCAGGCGATGATCCGTTCGTTCGGCGACGGGGGGTTCCGCGCCGCGGCGCGGCGATCGGGCGTCGTCTATAATGTTGCCCAGAAAACGGGGGTCAATCGCATGTTTGCCTGGTTCCAGCGCCTGCTTCCCAAGCAGGGCAATTTCTTCGACATGTTCGAGGCGCATGCGGCGACGCTGTCGGCGGGGGCCGAGGCGCTGGCGCGGATGATGCAGGAGGGCGAGGGGATCGCCGACCATATCCAGGAGATCGTCGAGCGCGAGCATGACGCCGACGCGATCACCCGCGAAGTGCTCCAGACGGTGCGCCGCACCTTCCTGACCCCGTTCGACCGCAGCGCGATCACCGACCTGATCGCGGCGATGGACGATGCGATCGACGAGATGCAGAAGACCGCGGGCGCGGTCGACCTTTACGACGTCACCCGGTTCGAGCCCGAGATGCGCGACATCGCCGGCCTGATCGTCGATGCCGCGCGGCTGACGGTCGAGGCGCTGCCGCTGCTCCGCAACATTTCGGCGAACGGCGCGCGGCTGCACGAGCTGACCGAGCGGCTGGTGCGGATGGAGGGCCATGCCGACGAAATCCACGCGGCGGGGCTCAAGCGCCTGTTCAAGGAATATGGCTCGTCGGACACGATGCGCTTCCTGATCGCCCGCGAATTGTTCCGCCACCTCGAACGCGTCACCGACAGCTTCGAGGATGTCGCGAACGAAATCGACGGCCTGGTCATCGACCACGCATGACGTCGACCCCGAAAAATCACCTCCGATTCGCCGAGCGAAGCCGAGGGGCTTCTTCGAGCGGAGCGAGAAGCGGCGCCGTTGCTGCCTCGACTTCGCTCGGCATGGCC
>NZ_JAOZVW010000115.1 GCF_025869345.1 Sphingopyxis sp. | reverse complement strand
GTTCTTCCCCTTCGCCCGGCTTGCCGTTAGGGCCAGCCCGCTATGACCGATCAACTCACCCTGACCTCCGCCGCCGATTTTCCGGCGATCACATTGGACGATGTGCGCGCGGCGGCGGGGCGAATTGACGGGGCGGTCGTGCGGACGCCGACGCTGAAGTCGCAGACATTGTCCGAGATGGTCGGCGCCGAAGTGTGGCTGAAGTTCGAGAATCTGCAATTCACCGCGGCGTACAAGGAACGCGGCGCGCTCAACGCGCTGCTGCTGCTCGATGACGAAGCCCGGGCGCGCGGCGTGATCGCGGCGTCGGCGGGCAATCATGCGCAGGGGCTTGCCTATCACGGCAAGCGGCTCGGCGTGCCGGTCACGATCGTGATGCCGAGCACGACGCCGCAGGTGAAGGTGTCGCAGACCGCGAGCCACGGCGCGACGATCGTGCTGTATGGCGAGAAGTTCGACGACGCCTATGCCCATGCCCGCGAGCTCGAAAAGGAGCGCGGCCTGACTTTCGTCCATCCGTTTGACCATCCGCATGTCGCGGCGGGGCAGGGGACGGTGGCGCTCGAAATGCTTGAGGACGTGCCCGAACTCGACACGCTGATCGTGCCGATCGGCGGCGGCGGGCTGCTGTCGGGCATGGGCACCGCGGCGCGCGGGATCAAGAACGACATGCGCCTCGTCGGGGTGCAGGCCGAGCTTTATCCGTCGATGTATGCTGAACTCAACGGCGTCGACATGGCGTGCGAGGGCGACACGCTGGCCGAGGGCATCGCGGTCAAGGAACCGGGTTCTTACACCCGCAAGCTGGTCGCCGAGCTTAACGACGACATCGTGCTCGTCGCTGAACGTCATCTGGAGCGCGCGGTGAGCCTGCTGCTCCAGATCGAGAAAACGGTGGTCGAGGGCGCGGGCGCGGCGGGGCTCGCGGCGATGCTCGCGCACCCCGAGGAATTTGCGGGGCGCAAGGTCGGACTCGTGCTCACCGGCGGCAATATCGACACGCGGCTGCTCGCCAATGTGCTGCTGCGCGACCTCGCGCGTTCGGGGCGCATCGCGCGGCTGCGCATCCGGCTGCAGGACCGGCCCGGGGCGCTGTTCAAGGTGATGAAGCTGTTCGACGAGAAGCAGGTCAACATCATCGAAATCTATCACCAGCGCATCTTCACCACGCTGCCCGCCAAGGGGCTGATCACCGACATCGAATGCGAGGCGCGCGACCGCGAGCATCTCGACAGCCTCGTCGCCTCGCTGCGCGACGCGGGCTATATGGTGACGACCGTCGAGCTGGCATGAGGGAATATACGCACGAATTCGTCGCGACGCCTGAGAGCATCGACGAGCTCGGCCACGTCAACAATGCCGTCTGGGTCCAGTGGATTCAGCAGGTCGCGACCGGTCATTGGGACGCAGCGGCGCCGCAATCGCATAAAGACGCCTATATCTGGGTCGTGGTGCGGCACGAGATCGACTATCTGCGCGCGCTCGGCCCCGGCGAGACGGTGACCGCGCGGACCTGGGTGGCCGACAAGCCGCAGGGCGCGAAGTTCGATCGCTTCATGGAATTCACCGGCGAGGGCGGCAAGGTGCACGTCCGCGCGCGCACGGTGTGGGCGCTGCTCGACAAAGCGAGCGGGCGGCCGCTGCGCGTCACCGATGAAGTGGTGGCGCCGTTTCTGGGGTAGCTATTCCTCGGTGCGGATCAGGATCATCTCGCCGATCAGCGCGAAGAGGATGAACGGGCCCCACGCGGCGAGGAAGGGCGAATAGGCGCCGAGGTCGCCCATCGCGAGCGCGAAATTGTCGGCGACGAAATAGGCGAAGCCGAGCGCCATGCCGAGGATCGCGCGCACGAACAGCTTGCCCGAGCGCGCAAGGCCGAACGCCGCGACCGCGCCGAGCAGCGGCATCAATATCGCCGACAACGGCCCCGAAATCTTGTGCCACAGCACGCCCTTCAGCGAGTCGACCGGCCGCCCCGCGGCTTCCAGATCGGCGATGGCGGAGGCGAGCTGCGGGAAGGGGAGTTCGTCGCCGTCGACCTGCGCCAGCGTGAACTGGTCGGGGCTCACCCCCTTCATCGCGGTGACGGTGCCGAGCGGTTCGAGCGTGCCCGAGCGGCGGAGGAAACGCCGGGCATTGGTCAGTTCCCAGCCCCCCGCGACGGGGTGCGCGCTGTCCGCCTTGAGCATCGACGACAGCACGCCCTGCGTCCGTTCGTATATGGTGACGTTCCGCAGAACGATCGCCGGCCCGCCGGTTTCGACCGTCGCGGCGTTGATCAGGTCGCTACCCTCGCGGACCCAGATGTTGGTGCGGATTCCGCTGTCCTTCGGCACCTTGGCATATTCGACCTTCTGCCACGCGCTGAGCGTCGCGGTCGCGCGGGTGACGATGCGTTCGTTGAAGGCGAAGCTGATCCCCGCGACGAGCAGCGCGGCGAGGAACAGCGGCGCGAGCACCTGATGCGCCGACATCCCCGCCGCCTTCATCGCGATCACCTCGCTGTTCTGATTGAGCGTCATCAGCGTCAGGATTGTCCCGAGCAGGACCGAAAAGGGCAGGAATGTCTCGATGATCTGCGGCATCCGCATCCCGACATAGCGCCAGACGTCGCTGTCGCTGTTGCCCGCGACGGCCAGGATCTTGCCGCTTTCGCCGAGCAGGTCGAGCGTCTGCAGCACCAGCACCAGCGCGAACAATATCGCGAAGGACCGGATCAGGAACATCCGCCCGACATAGATCGCCATCGTGCGCGACGGGAAAAAGTGAAGCTGGTGCATCTGGTCCTAGGCCGTCTGTTGCTTGCGCTGGAAGATGCGGATCAGGCCGCGGATGCGCGCGCCGGCCTTGGCCGCGACGCGTTCGAGCGCGCCGATCGGCTGGCCGCCGGGGACGTGCGCGAGCGTGTAATACATCCAGATCGCCAGCCCCGCGAACAGCAGGAAGGGAACCCACAGTGCGAGCAGCGGGTCGATGACGCCGCGCGCGCCGAGGTCTTCGGCATATTGGTTGATCTTGTGCTGGGTCACCAGCATCACGATCGACAGGAATACGCCGAGCGCCGAGGTCGACCGCTTGGGCGGGATGGCGAGCGAAATCGCGATCAGCGGGACGAGGAACATCGACATGACCTCGACGATGCGGAAATGGAAATTCGCCCGCGATTCGAGCCGTGTCTTCAGCGGTTCGGTCTTGTCCTTGCCGACGACGAACAGCTCGGGGATCGTCAGCTCGCGGTCGGCGCCGCCGCGCAGGCGGAACGCCTCGATCTTGGGCAGCGGGATCGGCAGGTCGTGATTGTCGAAGGTCAGGACGCGCGGCACCGCGAATTTGGGCGATTCGTGGATCAGCACCCCCTGCGACAGGCGCAGGATGATCGTGTTCGGATCGTCAGTCGCCAGGAACTGGCCGCGCGAGGCGGTCGCGGACACCGTCTGCCCGTCCTTGTTCTCGCCGCGCACGAAAATGCCGCGCAGCGACTTGCCGTCGTTGTAGCTTTCCTCGATCCTCAGCGTCATCCGCTGGCCGAGCTTGGTGAATTCGCCGACCTTGATCGACGCCCCGAGCGCGCCCGAGCGCAGATCGAACTGCAAGCCTTCATAGGCATAGCGCGCATAGGGCTGGATAAACCCGACGATCGCGAGGTTGAGCAAAGCGAGCGCGAAAGCAAAGGCATAGGGGACGCGCAGCAGCCGCCCGAAGCTCATGCCGACGCCGCGCAGCACGTCGAGCTCGCTCGACGTCGCGAGGCGGCGGAAGGCGAGGAGGATGCCGAGCATCAGCCCGATCGGAATGCCGAGCGAGAGATATTCGGGGATCAGATTGGCGAGCATCCGCCACACGACGCTGACCGGACCGCCCTCGGTCGCGACGAAATCGAACAGGCGGAGCATCTTCTCGAGCACCAGCAGCATCGCCGAGAGGACGAGGGTGCCGAGCATGGGGAAGAAGATGAGCCGCGCGATATAGCGATCGATGGCGGGTAGCTTGTTCAAGTTTCGGTCGCCCCATCACCATGATTTGGCCGCAAATGTTTCCGATATGCCGATTCAAGGGCGACAGGGGCCCATACCAGCCTGGCTGGCATGGCTATAACCACTGGGAGCTATTGCGTCATGTCGAAATTTGTATCGACGTCCCTCTGTCTGGCTTTGCTGTTCGCCGCGGGAGCGGCGGAAGCGTCGGGACAGGTCATGTCGAACGACCTGTCGAAGTGCCGGAGCGGACCGTCCACGCTGGTCCAGATCAACGGGCTGAAAGGCGGCACGGGCAAAGTGCGCGTGCAAAGCTATCGCGCGACCGCAGCCGACTGGCTTGCCAAGGGCCGCTGGATCAACCGGATCGAAGTGCCCGTGCGCGCCGGGTCGATGACCGTGTGCGTGCCGCTGCCCGAAGCGGGCAGCTATGGCATCGCGGTGCGCCACGACGTCAACGGCAACGGCAAGACCGACCTGACCTCGGACGGCGGCGGCATGTCGAACAATCCGAGCATCAACATCTTCAACCTCGGCAAGCCGAGCTACAAGAAGACCGCCTTTGCGGTCGGCAATGCGCCGCGGACGATCACCATCACCATGAAATATATGTAGGGACGAATGGCGAGCGTCGCGCTTCTTTCCAATCCACGCTCGACGGGCAACCGGGCCCTGTTGCCGCGGGTGCGCGAATATTGCGCGGCGCACCCCGACATTTTTCATTATGAGGTCGAGGATGTCGACCAGATCGGCGAGGCGATCCGCACCATCGCGATGGTGTCCCCGCGCATCGTCGCGATCAACGGCGGCGACGGCACCGTCCAGGCGGCGCTGACCGAGCTCTATTCGGGCGGCCATTTCGGCGGCTCGCCGCCGCCGGTCGCGGTGCTGCCCAACGGCAAGACCAATTTGATCGCGCTCGACCTGGGCGCCGAGGGCGACCCGATCAAGGCGCTCCAGCGCGTCGTCGAGCTGGTCCACGACGGCCGGCTGGAGGATCATGTCGTCGAGCGCCAGCTCATCGCGCTCGACCGCGACGAGGGGCGGCCGGTGCTCGGCATGTTCCTCGGCGGCGCCTATCTCGCCGACGTCATGCTCTATTGCCGCCATCGCATCTATCCGCTCGGGCTGCCGAACGGCGTGTCGCACGTCCTCGCCGCGATCCTCGGCCTGTTCGCGATGATCCTGGGGATCGGCGGCGGGCGCCTGCCGCCCAAGCCCGAACCGATGACGGTGTCGCTCGTCCGCCAGGGCGAGTTCCAGGGCAAATTCTCGCTGCTGATCGTCACGACGCTCGAAAAATTGCTGCTCAGCATCCGCACCGGCGACGGTCCCGGGCCGAACGGCCATATGAAGCTGCTGGCGACCGAAAGCAGCGTCGGGGCGCTGTTCCGCATGCTCGGCGCGACGTGGCGCGGGACGCTGGGACAAAAGCCGCTCGACGGCGTCCATTTCCAGCAGGGCGACGAAATCCGCATCGAGGGCGAACGCTCGAATGTCATCCTCGATGGCGAGATTTTCGAGGCGACGGGCGGCAAGCCGATCATCCTGACCTCGACCCAGCCGGTGCCCTTCCTGCGCCTTGCCGCCTGAGCCGGGCGTTTCATTATGCGCGATTCCACCCCCTTATCCGATTCCCCGAGCGAAGCCGAGGGGGCAGGCCGAGCGCAGTCGAGGCCCGCGGGCGAGTGGCGCTTCGCTCCAAACAACCCCCCGGCTGCCCGCGGGGGGACGGGCAGGCGGGGGCACTTTGTCCGCCCAGCAAAGGAGGACCCCCACGATACCCGCCGCGCCCC
>NZ_JAOZVW010000114.1 GCF_025869345.1 Sphingopyxis sp. | reverse complement strand
AGCCGAGGGGCCCGTTCGAGCGAAGCGAGAACCTCCGGTGTTGCGGCCTCGACTTCGCTCGGCAGAGCCCCTCGGCTTCGCTCGGGGAAGCGGGTGGATTCCAATCCCCTATCGGGCTCCGGCCACAGCAGCGCCGCCGTCTCCGCCGTGTCGCCGACGAAATGCCGCGACAGGCGGAACAATTCCTCATCCACCCGCGAAGCCAGCAGCGCGCGCACCGTCCCTGCCTTCACCGCCGGAAAGTCGAGGCTCTCGGTCAGCGCGGCGATCGCCCAGCCGCGGTCGGGATCGGGGGTGTGCCGGAGATAATCGACGATCAGCGCCAGCTTCGTATTGCGCGAGCGCGTGTAGATCAGCCGGTCGATCAGGGCCGCGAAGCGCTTCACGCCTCCTCCTCCCCACCCTCATCTTCGACGTCGCGCCCGACGAGGTGCAGCGCGCGCGCCTTGCGCTGGGTCAGCTCGCACCAGCGCAGCAATCCCTCTTCGCTGCCATGGGTGATCCAGCTTTCCCTGGGGTTCACCTCGGCGATCGTCGCGGTGAGTTCGTCCCAGTCGGCATGGTCGGAGATGACGAGCGGCAGTTCGACCATCCGCTGCCGCGCGCGCTGGCGCACCCGCATCCAGCCCGACGCCATCGCGGTGACCGGATCGGGCAGGCGCCGCGACCAGCGGTCGTTCAGCGCCGAGGGCGGCGCGAGGACGATCTGCCCCGCCATCTCGGCCTTGTCCGCTTCGCTCACCAGCCGCAGCTCGCCGAGGTCGACGCCGTGCGCCGCATAAAGTGCGCACATGCGTTCGAGCGCGCCGTGGATATAGATGGGCGCGCTCCATCCGGCGGCGCGCAGTTCGGCGATCACGCGCTGCGCCTTGCCCAGCGCATAGGCGCCGACGAGCACCGAACGGTCGGGCTCGGCACGCACCGCGCCGATCAGCTTGGCGATCTCGTCATGGGTGGCCGGGTGGCGGAAGACCGGCAGACCAAAGGTCGCTTCCGTGATGAAGATGTCGCACGGCACGACCTCGAACGGCGCGCAGGTCGGGTCGGGCCGGCGCTTGTAATCGCCGGTGACGACGATCCGCTCGCCGCGATACTCCATCGCGATCTGCGCGCTGCCCAGCACATGCCCCGCCGGGTGGAAGGAGAAACGCACCCCGCCGCGCTCGAAGCCGTCGCCATATTCGATAGCCTGATTATGGCTCGCCTCGGCATCGACGCCATAGCGCAGCGCCATGATCGCCAGAGTCTCGGGCGTCGCGAACACCGCGTCGTGGCCGCTGCGCGCATGGTCGGCGTGACCGTGGGTCACCGCGGCGCGCGCGACGGGGCGCGACGGGTCGATCCAGAGGTCGGCGGGCTTCACATAGAGCCCGCTCGGATGCGGTTCGAGCCAGGGTTTGACGCGCGTCGTCATCCTACCTGCCTAGCACATCGAACAAATGAAGAACAAATGCCTTCGATGCTCAAGCCTCGCGCCAGCGCGCCGGCAGCGCGATGTCGACGATCAGCCCGCCCGGCTCCCAGCGCCGCTCGATCGTGCCGCCCAGATTGTTGCGCACGCTGCGTTCCATCAGCAGCGTGCCGAAACTCGTCCGCTCGGGCGGGCCGACCACGGGCGCGCCGCCGCTTTCCGCCCAGGTGAGGCGGAACAGGCGCGGCTCGCTCCCCTCGGGGTCCTGCGTCCACCTCACCTCGACCTGGCCTTCGGGGCCGGTCAGCGCGCCGTGCTTGGCGGCATTGGTCGCCAGTTCGTTGAACAGCAGCGCCATCGCGACCAGCGCATTTTCCGGAAGCAGCAGGTCGGGCCCCGACCAGCGGATGCGCGGGAAGCTCGCCTCTACTTCGCGCATCAGCGCGTGCATCGACCCGGTCATGAAATTGGCGCCGAGCAGGACGTTCTGCGCCCGGTTGAGCGCGTCGAGGCGGCTGCTGATCCGTTCGACATAATCGTCGACATCGCGCGCCGCGTGCCGCGTCAGCGAGATGATCGCGCTGACCGTCGCGAACAGGTTGCGCATCCGGTGATGCAGTTCGCGCATCAGCAGATTGGCGTTTTCCTGCCGGCTCTTCTGCTCGGTGATGTCGATGCTGATGCCGGTCAGCACCGCGTCGTCGTCGTGGACATCCCAGTCGCCGCGGATGCCCAGCCAGCGCACGCCGCGTTCGGGATGGACGATGCGATGCTCGACCGCATAGGGGGTGCCGCTCGCCACCGCTTCGTCGATCGCCGCCTCCACGCGCTCGCGGTCGTCGGGATGAATGCGCGCGAAAATCCCTTCGCGGGTGTGCAGCGCGCTTTCCCAGTCGGCGCCCCACAGGTCCGCGACCGCGCCGCGCCATGTCGCCAGCGCGGTGCGCGAGTCATAGCGCCACGTCGCGATCCCCGAATAGTCGAGCGCGCGCTCGAGCGTGCGGCGCGCCTCATCGCGCTCGGCAGCGGTGCGGCGCAGTTCGGCCTCGGCCATGATGATCGCCGCGAAATCCTCGAGCCGTTCGAGTTCGCACGCATCGAGAAGCGCGCGTTCGTGACGGTCGATGATACAGAGGGTGCCGAGCACCGCGCCATTATAGGCGCGCAGCGGCACGCCCGCGTAAAAGCGGATGAAGGGCTCCCCCGTCACCAATATATTGTCGCGAAAGCGATCGTCGGCGCGCGCGTCGGTGACGATCAGCGGGGCATCGCCGGTTACCACATGCTGACAGAAACTGATGTCGCGCGGGGTTTCCTCGATGTCGAGTCCGTGCGCGGACTTGAACCATTGGCGGCAATCGTCGACGAGCGTCACGAGCGAGATCGGCGCATCGAACAGGTCGGCGACCAGCTTGGTGACCCGGTCGAACGCCGCCTCGCGGCCGCTCCCCAGCAGCCGATATTCGCGAAGGGTATCGAGTCGCCACGTCTCGCGCCGCGTGGCATCGCCTTCCCCACCGTCCGCCAAGGCCGCCCCCCCTGTTCCTGTCCCCATCGGTGTCGCTGCACCGATATCCGCGCCGGGCCGCTCTGCCATGAATCGAGTTCCTAAAAAAGCATTGTGGCGACCCCAGGAAAAACGGAACAATTCCGCCCCCTTAGGCCCAATTCGGTCGCGTCCCGGCAGAGTCTACGCTTTGCGCGCCAACAAGTTGCAGCAAAGCGGGACGCTTTGCCGGCGGGAACCCGATGCACGCGCCCCGCGTATCCCTCTTAACAAGAGGGAGCATCATGATGAGCTTGGGAGAAGAGATCCGCGGACATCTGCCCTTCCTGCGACGCTACGCGCGCGCGCTGACCGGCAGCCAGCAGCATGGCGACAATTTCGTTCACACGACGCTGGAGGTAATCGTCGCGGCCCCCGACGAATTTCGAACCGGCCCCGATACCCGCATCGACCTCTACCGCAATTTCCACCGCATCTGGGAAAGCGCCTATCTCGACGATGGCGAAGGCGCCGACGAGGAGGAGGAGGACCCGCTGGTCCGCGCCGCGAACCGCCGCCTCGCGCGGATCACGCCGCTCGGCCGCCAGATGCTGCTGCTCACCGCGCTCGAAGGCTTTTCGGTCGCAGAGACGGCGCGGATCACCGGCACCGACGCCGCCACGGTCGAAACGCTGCTCGGCGAAGCCGCGGGCGATATCGACCGCGAGGCGCGCACCTCGGTCCTGATCATCGAGGACGAGCCGCTGATCGCGATGGAGCTCGAACAGATCGTCCGCGGCCTCGGCCACGACGTCGCGGGCATTGCCACGACGCACGAGGACGCGGTCGCCGCCTTCGAGAACAGCGATGCGGGCCTTGTGCTCGCCGATATCCAGCTCGCCGACGGCTCATCAGGGATCGACGCGGTTCAGGACATATTGGCGGTCGCGCCGGTGCCGGCGATCTTCATCACCGCCTTTCCCGAACGCCTGCTCACCGGCCATTGCGTCGAGCCGACCTTCCTGATCTCCAAACCCTTCCGCGAAAATACGGTGCGAGCGGCGATCAGCCAGAGTCTGCTCTTCACCCCTGAACTCGCGGCGTAACGCACCCGGGCGCTTATCATCAGTCCGGCGACGGACCGCCGCCGGTCAATTGGTCGACGTCGCCCATGATCGCGGCAAAGGCTTCGCTCGGCGCCAGCGGCGTCTCACTCCGCAGCGGCATCTCGCCGCTTTCGAGGATCGCGTGCAGCGCGGCGCGGGCACGCGACACGCGGCTCTTCATCGTGCCGACCGCGCAGCCGCAAATCTCCGCCCCCTCTTCGTAGGAAAGCTGCCCCGCGCCGATCAGCACCAGCGCCTCGCGCTGGTCGACGGGCAGCAGCATCAGCGCGCGCTGGACGTCGGCGAGGTGCAGGCTGTCGTCCTGGTCGTCGGGCGCGACGAGCAGCCGTTCGGCGGCAAGCTCGTCATAGTCGGCGGTGAATTTCCTCCGCCGCATCTGCGACAGGAAGCAGTTGCGCAGAATGACGAAGGCCCAGCTCTTCATGCTCGACCCGCCCGGGATATAGGAAGCGCGCGCCTTCCACGCTTTCAGCATGGTTTCCTGGACCAGATCGTCGGCAAGGTCCGCGTTGCCGGTCAGGCTGCGGCCGAAAGCACGCAGATGCGGCAACATCGCCGCCAGTTCATTCTTGAAACTGACATCGTCGAGAGGGCTGGCGGATTCGTCGCTGATAAAAGGGCTTTCGTTGCAGGGGCCGGAAACAATAGCCGAATGAAGCACAAGCTTAGCGCCCGATGCAAGGCTTGAAAACCCTAAGTAACTCATATGCTTTCATATTGGCCGCCCATCGCCGATGTGCCTTTCGCGCCACAGTCGGCGACAAAAATCGACGAGCCGCGGGAACCTGCAGCCAAGTCTGTCGTTGCTTCGACATGGCAACGCACGGCAACAATGGCATCAATGGCCCGGATCGGCATCCGCCCGCCTCCGACGCGCCGCGCCGGGCGAACGGAAGCTTTCCCGGCAGCGGCAGCGACCAGTGGCACCGCACGCTCACCGGACGGCAGGCGCCCGAGCCGGTGGGCGCCAAGCTGCGCATGATCTATGGCAATATCGTCGCCGAGCAATTGCCCGACCATATGCTCGACCTTCTGTCGCGGCTCGACAGCAAAAGCCCGAAGCAATAATGGCCCGAACAGACACGGCGCCGCCGCCGCACGACGACAATTCGCTTTCGGACGGTGAGTTCAAGGCGCTGCTCGCGGGCGTGATCCCGCATCTTCGTGCCTATGGCCGCAGCCTGTCGGGCAACCCCGACCTTGCCGACGACCTGACGCAGGACACGATGGTCAAGGCCTGGGCCTCGCGCGACCGGTTCGAGAAGGGCACCTCGATCAAGGCATGGACCTTCGTCATCCTGCGCAACACTTTCCTGTCGCAGATGCGCCGCAACAAGTTCCACGGCGAATATGACGAAGGCGCGGTCGAGCGCACGCTGTCGACCCCGGCGCGGCAGGAAGACGCGAGCGAGATGACCGACCTTCAGCGCGCGCTGATGGAATTGCCGCAGGACCAGCGCGAGGCGCTGATCCTCGTCGGCGCCGGCGGCCTGTCCTATGAGGAAGCGGCGGCGATCTGCGACTGTGCGCTCGGCACGATGAAGAGCCGCGTGTCGCGCGCGCGCGCCGCGCTAGAGGACATCATGGCGCGCGGGCAATTCTCGCAGAAGCGCGCCGACGCCCCGGCCGCGAGCGAGGCAATCGACGCGATCATGGACAGCGTCGAGGCGATCACGGCGCGGCGCGAGGCATCGGGGCGCTGATTTTCGATTCGCGCAGAGTGCGCGGAGATTTTTGCTTCCCCGTCACCCCGGACTTGATCCGGGGTCCCGCTTGTCACCGTCGCTGAGCGGGACCCCGGATCAAGTCCGGGGTGACG
>NZ_JAOZVW010000113.1 GCF_025869345.1 Sphingopyxis sp. | reverse complement strand
ATAAGAGCGGTGCGCCTTTCATCTGACCCACCGTCCCGTTCGTGTCGAGCGAAGTCGAGACACCCATCGGGGCAGCGCAAGGCCGATGGCGGCCCCCGCCTGCGCGGGGGCGACGTCTCTCTTCCAACTTTCCCTCAAATCTGCCACGGCCGCGCCATGCGCAGCCTTTCCGACATCTTCGACGAATATGATTTCCTCGACGGCGACGATCGCTATCGCCTGCTGATCGAGCTCGGGCGCGAACTCGAACCGATGCCCGATGCGCTCAAGACCGACGCGACGCTCGTGCGCGGCTGTTCGGCGAGCGTCTGGGTCTATCCGGTTTCGCAGGACGATGGCCGGCTCCATTTCCTCGCCGACAGCAATGCCGCGATCACCAAGGGGATCGTCGCGCTCGTCCTCGCCGCGGTGCAGGACAGGCCGGCGGCCGAGGTCGCGGCGATGGACGTCACCGCCGCACTCGCCCACTTCGACCTGACCCGCCAACTCTCGTCGAACCGCACCCAGGGCGTTCCCAACATGATCGCGCTGGTCCAGGACACGGCACGCCGGATTGCGGCGGGTTAGAAGAAGACTTCAAGGCATCGGCGGCGATCACCCGCCATTTCATGCTCGGACAAAGAAAAGGGGCGCGGGAGTTTCCTCCCACGCCCCGATTTTCCGGCCCTGATCGGGGATCAGAACTCGTAGGAGACGCCGATCTTCAGGCGCCACACCGACGAGCTGGTGTTGATACCATTGTCGTCCGCGATGCTGTCCACACCGTTGAAGCCGGAGATGATGTAGCGGCCATCCGAATCGAAGCCGGTCGACCCAAGCGACGCGATGTCCTGAAGCCCCGCGAAGTTGCGGCGACGCTGAACGTTCCAGTCCTTGTCGAGGAAGTTCAGGAAATTGTCCATCGTCGCATAGAGCTTGATCTTGTCGTTGCGGCCGAACAGGCGGCCCGGACCAGGAAGCTCCTGCGAGAAGGACAGATCCATGTCGAAATACCAGTCGTTCGAGCAGGTGTTCCGCGGGATCGTCTTGCCGACATATTTCTTCGCGCAGCCCAGGCCGCTCGCGAAAGCGACGAGATCCTTCACTGCCGTCATGTTCGACGACGGCGAGATGTTCGGATCGTCGATCCCGGTCGGCAGATAGGCGAGTGCGTTGTTGCTGCCCGACACGCTGTCGTTGAAGATGCCGCTGCCGCCGAACGTCAGGCTGTACGGACGGCCCGAGCGAGCGATGAAGCTGATCGCAAAGCGCGTCGACAGATCGTTGAAGAACTCCTCGCGGAAGGCGAGGCGCGTCGAGATATTGTGGCGGCTTTCGTAGAAGCTGCGCGACGCCCCCGGATTCTGGCGATCGAACGCGGCGACATAGTCGTAGTTCGACCCTGCCGTCGAGTTGTACATGCTCCGCCGGTCCTGCGAGTCGGTATAGGCATAGCCGAAGTTGAAATCGACGCTGCCATTCTCGGTGAACAGCCCGCCGTCGAAGGTCTTCGACAGGATGATCGACGCATTGTGGCTGCGATAGCCGGCGCTGTTGGTGAGTTGCAGTTCGTCGTCGCGGCCGGTGTTGAAGCAGACCGCGTTGACGTCCTCATACACCGGAGCCGGATTCAGCCCAACGAGCTTTGCCGTACAACCCGCGACGTTCGGATCGATCGCGCGATAGATCGGGCGGCCGTCGATCGTGTAGCCGTTGAGGCCCAGATTCGGGTTCACCGTCTGCGACAGGTCGACCAGCGTCAGCGGATTGCGATATTTGCTGTAGATATAATCGAGGTTCAGGTTCCAGCCGCTGAAGAAGCCCGACGGGGCGAAGTTCAGTTCCGATTGGAAGCCGATGTTGGCGCGCAGCACCGTCGGCATCTTGATGTCCGGGCTGATCGACTGGGTATCGCCGAGGCCGCGCGCGGCGGTGGAGATGCCGGCAGCCTGGATGCAGGTCGGAACTCCGCTGAACTGACCACCCGTCAGGACGCTGATCTGGCCGGTCGGACAGTTCGATGATCCGGTATTGCCTTCGTTGAAGCCGCGGCCGTCGTTCTGGAAGGCATTGCCGAACCAGACGACCGGGTCGCCGCCCGAGAAGATGCCGACGCCGGCGCTGAGCTTCGGCCGCCCGAACACCGCGAAATCGTCCATGTCATAGGTCAGCGCGAGGCGCGGCATCACGACCGGCGCCAGATTGCTGAATCCGGTGGTGTTCGGAATGCCATAGCGCTGCGCGAAGACCGGATTGTAGCGCGGATTACCGCCGTCGTACCAGTCGGTGCGCACGCCGATCACCGCGTTCAGGCGATCGGAGATTTCCCAATCGTCCTGCGCGAAGATCGAATAGATGCTGCGCGTGAACGCGGCGGCGGCGTCGTTGATGTCGCCCGTCGACGAGAAGTTGCCGAAGGCGCCATAGGTACAGCCGTTGACGACGTTGACGGGCGTGGTCGAGTTGGTGACGTTTCTGCAAGCCGGATCGGGACCGGCCGGAACCGCGCCCGGCGACAGAAGGCCGGCCCGCAGGTCGTCGATATTGCGAAACACCAGCGTGCCGGTCGCGTTTTGGACGAACAGGTTGAACAGGTTGGCGCGGTTGAGTTCGGCGCCGATCTTCAGCGTATGCGAACCGGCGACCAGCTTGGCGACCGCACGATACTGGTCGATGTCGGTGCGAAGGTCGTTCGCCGAGCGCGAGGTGCCCGGACCCGCCAGCACTGTGCCGTCGATCCCCGTCGGATTGTCGATGCCGACGATGATGCGCGGGATCGGGTTGGCCGACTGGGCTTCGCCGCCGCCGATCGGGTCCTGACGGTCGCGAACCTCCGAACGCGAATAGCGCAGTTCGGTCGAGAAATTATCGGTCCACTGCGAATAGAGGCGGCCCGAATAATAGTTCGACTTGGTGCCGCTGGTGTAGAAGGTGTTGAGGCCGACGGCCTGCGGCGACGTGCCCGTGAACAGGTCATCGGGGCGGGTCGAGCCTTCCTCGAGCCGCTGATAGGTCAGCTCGAGGCGGTGGTTGTCGGTGATTTGCCAGTCAAGGCGGCCGAAATAGCGGTCGTTCGAATAGGGGCGATTGGTTACGAGCGGGCCGGTGTCGACGCCGTAAGTGTTCTTCAGAATGCCCGAGATTTCGTTGAACTGATCGACGGTGATGCCGGTCTGTTCGTTGGCGTAACCGCCGCCGACCGGGCCGTCGTCCTGCGCCTGACCGGCTTCCTGATGCTCATAGGCGCCGAAGATGAACAGGCGATCCTTGATGATCGGCGCGCCGGCCCACAGGCCCCAGCGCTTTTCGGGCTTGACCGGCGGCAGCTTGGCGATGCCGGGCAGCGAGTCGCCGCGCATGCCGTTGTCCGAATATTCGAAGAAGCCGCCGAAGTGATAGTCGTTCGTGCCCGACTTGGTCACGACGTTGATCGCGCAGCCGGTGAACGAGCCGTAGTCGACGTCGAACGGCGCGAACTGCACCTGCGTTTCGCGAACCGCGTCATAGGGGATCGGGGTCGAACTGCGCGACGAGAAGCCGGTGTCGTTGAGGCCGTAGACGTCGCCCTGGCTGATGCCGTCGACGGTGAAGGCGTTACCGCGGTCGTTGCCGCCGAGGCACGAGATGCGGTCCTGGCCCGAGCCGCCGTCGTCGCGATCGAGGCTGACGCGCGGGTCGAGGCGGATGATGTCGCGGACGTCGCGGTTGAACGACGGGGCGCTTTCGAGCACTTCGGTGGTGAAGCTATTGCCCGGGCCGACCGCGAGCTGGGTCACGCGGACGCGGGTGCCGGTGACGACGATTTCGCCGCCGCCCGACGACAGCGAGAAGGCGAGGTCGGTGTTGCCCTGCAGCGAGGTGTAGATGTCCTGCAGCGTCTGGCCTTCGAAGCTGTCGGCGCTGACCGAGACGCTGTAAGGCCCGCCGGTGACGAGGCCGGTCGCGGCGAAGCGGCCGTCGGCGCCGGTGGTGAAGGTGCGCGCCGCGCCGGTGCGCGTGTCGGTGATGATGACCTTCGCGCCTGCAATGGCGCCGCCATTGTCGTCGTTGACCTGGCCCTGGATGCCGGTGGTGATCTGTTGCGCCTGCGCCGGTGCGGCGACGACGGTAGCGACGCTGATAGCCATCAGGCTAGCCGCGATCGAATAACGAAGTTTCATGTCAGGATGTCCCCTTTGGTAGCATTCGGCAGCCGCGCAACCGGGCGCGCTTGACCTGCGAGCGCCCCTGAAGCCCGCATGTGGCACGATTGTGACAGCAATTGTGACAGTGCAAGCCGCGCTTGGCGGGCGGGCAGGGCGGGGGGTAAAAAAACGCGAATTTGCGTCGGTCCGCTGAAGTTATCCACAAGCGCCGGTGCGTTTTTTCGAGCGACTGTTGCTGCGATGCAACAAAACGGCGCCGCGCATTATGCGCGACGCCGCTGATTTCAATCGGACTATAGGCCGCGACTCAGGCGGGGCGAAATCAGGCCGCGTCGCCGGCGGCTTCCTTCGCCTTGTCGGCATAGACGCGGACCGGGTCCTTGCGGCCCTCGACGACATCCTTGTCGACGACGATCTCGACCACGTCGGTGAGGTCGGGCAGGTCGAACATCGTGTCGAGCAGGATGGCCTCGACGATCGAACGCAGACCGCGCGCGCCGGTCTTGCGTTCGATCGCCTTCTTGGCGACCGCGACCAGCGCGTCGTCGGTGAAGGTCAGCGCGACCTCCTCGAGGTCGAACAATTTCTTATACTGCTTGACCAGTGCATTCTTGGGCTCGCCCAAAATCTTGACCAGCGCATCGACGTCGAGGTCCTCGAGCGTCGCGATCACCGGCAGACGGCCGACGAATTCGGGGATCAGGCCGAACTTGAGAAGATCCTCGGGTTCGATCTGCTTGAGCGTCTCGCCCGCGCGGCGTTCGTCGGGGCCGGCGACATGCGCGCCGAAACCGATCGACTTGCCCTGCAGGCGGTCGCCGATGATCTTTTCGAGGCCGGCGAAGGCGCCGCCCGCGATGAACAATATGTTCGTCGTGTCGACCTGCAGGAATTCCTGCTGCGGATGCTTGCGCCCGCCCTGCGGCGGAACGCTCGCGGTCGTGCCTTCCATCAGCTTGAGCAGCGCCTGCTGCACGCCTTCGCCCGACACGTCGCGGGTGATCGAGGGATTCTCCGCCTTGCGGCTGATCTTGTCGATCTCGTCGATATAGACGATGCCGCGCTGCGCCTTTTCGACGTTGTAGTCCGACGCCTGGAGCAGCTTGAGGATGATATTCTCGACATCCTCGCCGACATAGCCCGCCTCGGTCAGCGTCGTCGCGTCGGCCATGGTGAAGGGCACGTCGAGGAAGCGCGCGAGCGTCTGTGCGAGCAAAGTCTTGCCGCTGCCGGTCGGGCCGACGAGCAGGATGTTCGACTTGGCAAGCTCGACATCCTCGCCGCGCCCCGAGTTCGCAAGGCGCTTGTAATGGTTGTGGACCGCGACCGAGAGGACGCGCTTCGCCTTGTTCTGGCCGATCACATAGGCGTCGAGATGCTGGCAGATTTCCAGCGGCGTCGGCACCGCGCCGTCCTTGCGCGCGGCGATCCCGCCCTTGATCTCTTCGCGGATGATGTCGTTGCAAAGCTCGACGCATTCGTCGCAGATGAACACGGTCGGACCCGCGATCAGCTTGCGGACTTCGTGCTGCGACTTGCCGCAGAAGGAGCAGTAGAGTGTGCTCTTGCTGTCCGAGCCGCTCAATTTCGTCATAAATCTTCCTCTGGCGGGCGCAAAAGGCGCGCTGCCGTCCTTATCCTAGCCCCCGGCCACCCAATTACAATATGGCAATTGGATG